>CAYLXT010000007.1:0-34508 GCA_964387615.1 uncultured Ruminococcus sp. | reverse complement strand
ATATTGATGGAAAATATTATTGTAAAGAGATTTAAACTAAAGAAAATCAGGTTTTTCACCCAGTTTTTTTCAGATACGAATCCCAAAGCCCCAAGGATGATAAGTTCTTGGAGCTTTGGGAAGTAATAAGTAAGAGGTAATAAGTTCGGTGTGGCTTCACCACGGATTATAATAACAATGCTTTGCATTGATTTATTGCCGCTTTTATGCTATAATACACTAAAGGAAGTGATTTTATGAAATCGATTCTTGACAGTGTTTTGTTAGAAAGTGCAAAATATATTGATGACGGTTCGGTTGCGAGTTATATACCCGAACTTGCAAAGGCTGATAAAAAAGAACTTGGTATTTGCGTTATAACCAATGAAGGTAAACAGTTCTTTTCAGGTGATGCCGATAAATTCTTTACAATGCAAAGTATTGTTAAGCCACTTATACTATTGCTTGCTTTGATGGATAATGGTATGGACCGTGTTCGCTATCTTGTGGGTGTTGAAGCTACCGGAAAACCTTTTGATACTTTTAATTATAGTGATCAGGCATTAAATGCAGAACATATTAATCCGATGGTTAATGCCGGTGCTATTGCTTTATGCACCTTGATAAAGGGTGAAAATTACGACGAAAAATTTCAACGGTTACTAGAACTTGTGAGAAAGGTTTCGTGCAATCCCGATTTACAGGTTGATGAACGGGTGTATTTATCTGAGAAAGCTACAGGTAATAAAAACCGCGCACTTGCATATATGTTAAAGGCTTACGGATTAGTAAACGATAATGTCGAAGAGATGCTGGATTGTTACTTCAAGGCTTGTTCTATAAAGGTAACCGCTATGGATCTTGCACAAATTGCACTTGTCTTTGCAAATGGCGGAATTGAGCCTAAAACAAATAAACGCTTGTTTGATAAAAAGTATTCACAGTATATTAATGCTGTACTTATGACCTGCGGTATGTATGACGGTTCGGGTGAATTTGCTCTTAACGTTGGAGTGCCCGCAAAAAGCGGTGTCGGCGGCGGTATTATGGCTGTTGTACCAAATAGAATGGGCATTGGTATTTTTTCTCCAGCTTTGGATAAAAAAGGAAATAGCATTGCAGGAATTAAGGCATTAGAAGTATTAAGCAAGAATTTAGAACTTAGTATTTTTTAGCAATTAAAATCAAAATTAACGAGAAAAATTCGGTTTTCGACCAGTTCTTTTTCGGACGCGAATGACAAAATCCCAAAACAGACCGTCTGGTTTGATTTGGGATTTTTTGTATTATGTAAAGGTTTGATACATATAGATTATATTGGTGATGTTATGCTATGCAGAATTGACGATTTGCGAAATAAACAGGTGGTTTGCGTTAAAGACGGCTGTGTGTTGGGGTTTATATCCGACGTTGAAATGGATACCGAAAGCGGAAATCTTACCTCAATTATTATTTTTGGACGATTGCGTTTTTTTGGACTTTTAGGTCGCGAGGACGATATCGTTATACCGTGGAAAGATATTAATGTTATAGGCTCGGAGACCGTTCTGGTAAACACCGACGCACCTCATTGGCTGCAAGAAAAGACAAAAAAGTTTAATTAAACTTTTAGTTTGTGTAGAAAATTGACATTTTTTTGTATATTTTACACAAAAAACACAAAATGGTAATAAAATTATTTCCCATTTTTTAACAAAAACTATTGAAAAATAAAATGTTATTAGTTATAATAAAGTAGCAAAGATGTGCTTTGCGGCGAAAGCACCTATGATTATATAATGATTATTGAATGTGGAAATATGGAATATTTTCACAAAGAGCCGAAAAATCTGTAAAATAAAATCACGGCAAATGAAAAAGGAGATGTTTTTGTGATTAAGAAAAAATGTGTTGCAATGCTTCTTGCCGGCGGACAGGGCAGCCGTCTTGGTGTGCTTACGGGTAAAATTGCCAAACCCGCAGTTCCCTATGGCGGCAAATACCGAATTATCGATTTTCCGCTTTCCAACTGCACCAATTCGGGCATAGATACCGTAGGTATCCTTACCCAGTACAAGCCCCTTGAGCTTAACGATTATGTCGGCTCGGGCAAGCCTTGGGATTTAGACCGTCTTAATGGCGGCGTGCACATTCTGCCTCCGTATCAGGGTCAGAAGGGTGGCGACTGGTACAAGGGTACCGCAAACGCCATTTATCAGAATCTTGAATTTATCGAAAGATACAATCCTGAGTATGTACTTATTCTTTCGGGCGACCATATCTATAAAATGGACTACTCTAAAATGATAGAGCAGCACGAGGCTACAGGTGCCGCTTGTACCATATCTGTTTTAGAGGTATCTTTAGAAGAGGCTTCTCGTTTTGGTATTATGAACACCAACGACGACGGCAGTATCTATGAATTTGAAGAAAAGCCCAAGAATCCCAAGAGCCAGCTTGCTTCCATGGGTATATATGTATTCACTTGGGAAAAGCTCAAAAAGTATCTTACTGAGGATAATGCAAATCCCGATTCGGATAACGATTTTGGCAAAAATGTTATTCCGCTGATGTTAAATAACGGTGAACTTATGATGGTTTACCGCTTTAGTGATTATTGGAAGGATGTTGGTACGGTTGATTCATTGTGGGAAGCAAACCTTGATTTGCTTAATCCGAAGATTGACCTTAACCTTTCTGACCGTGATTGGCGCATCTATTCACGCACCGTTGCGCTTCCGCCGCAGTATATTGCCGATACCGCTAAGGTAGAGCATTCACTTATAACCGACGGTTGTGAGGTTGCAGGCTTGCTTGATTATTCCATCCTTTTTGAAAATGTGACGGTTGAAGAGGGCGCGAGCGTAGAATATTCACTTGTAATGCCGGGCGCAGTTGTCAAAAAAGGCGCCAAGGTTAAGTATTCTATAATTGCGGAAGATGTCGTTGTAGAAGAGGGTGCCTCGGTTGGCGTTGACCCGACCGAAATATCTGCCGATGATTTTGGTATTACCGTAATCGGTAGTGGTGTTACAGTAGGCAAGGGTGCATCAGTCGGCGCTAAAGAAATGATTACAGAAGATGTAGAAGGGGAGAAAGCACAATGATTTCATCAAGTGTAGCAGGTATTATTTTTGCAAACGCTCACGACGAAACAATAGCACGTCTTACACAAAAGCGCTCTATTGCGTCAATTCCCTTTGGCGGAAGATACCGCCTTATAGACTTTGGTTTGTCAAACCTTGTTAATGCAGGCGTTTCTAACATCGGTATAATTACAAAAGAAAAATACCGTTCGCTTATGGACCATATCGGTAGCGGTATGCATTGGGATCTTGACCGCAAGAGCGGCGGTATCAGAATTTTGCCGCCATTTAACGTAAGCCGTGTGCGCCTTTATCAGAATCACGTTGAAGCGCTTTACGGTGCTATGGACTTTATGGTTCGCTGTAACGCAAAACATATTGTTGTTTATGACGCCCGTACGGTAGCAAACATTGATATCGGCGCGGTTATTAAAACACATATAGACAATGCTGCCGACATTACGGTTGCTTGCCGCAAGGGTCTTGAAATTAACAATATTGACAACACAATGACTCTTGACATAAACAACGAGGGCAAGGTAGTGCTTACGGGCTTTCCTGCAAATATTGCTGCAGGCGATTGGCGCAGTATGGGTATATATGTATTCAACCGTGAAAAACTTATTGATATAGTTAAAAATTCTTATGAGACCGGTGGCGACACCATAAACGATGATATAATTTCAGCAAATATTGGTTTGCTTAAGGTTATGGCGTACAAATTTGAAGGATATTCTGCAATTATGGACTGTCCTAAAGCGTATCGCCGCGCAAACTTTGATTTGTTAAAAGCCGACGTTCGCAAGGACTTGTTTAGCTCCGAACGCCCAATTTACACCAAAACACGTGATGATATGCCAACACGCTATGGCACACAGTCCGATGTAACCAATTCTTTGATTGCTGAAGGCTGTATCATTGAAGGCACCGTTAAAAACTCCGTGCTGTTCAGAGGCGTTAAGGTGGAAAAAGGTGCAGTTGTAGAAAACAGTATCCTTATGCAGAGCGTATCTGTAGGTGAGGGTGCAGTTCTTGATAACGTTATTTCAGACAAAAACGCCGATATCGGTGCGGGAATGGTTATAAAAGGTACCGAGGAAAAAGCGTTTTTGATTGAAAAAGGACAAAAGATTTAATAATTGTTATTTGTATGAACAAAAACAATTTTAGGAGAAAAATATGAAAATTTTATTTGCAACAAGCGAAGCTTTGCCCTTTGCTATGTCGGGTGGTCTTGCTGATGTTTCGGGAGCACTCCCCAAAGCACTTCGAAAAAGACTTGTTGGTTGCCGTGTGGTTATGCCACTTTACAGCACCATAAAGCCCGAGCTTCGTGAAAAAATGACCTTCGTAGGCAGTATTACCGTGCCTGTTTCCTGGAGACGACAATACTGCGGCATATTTGAAGCGCATATGGACGGTGTAATTTATTATCTTTTAGATAATGAATATTACTTTAAGCGCGATATGCTTTACGGACACTTTGATGATGCCGAGCGCTTTGCGTTCTTTTCACGCGCAGTGCTTGAGATATTGCCGTATATAGATTTCAAGCCCGACATCATTCATTGCAACGACTGGCAGACTGCTATGGTGCCGGTATATCTTAATGAGTTTTATAAGGCTGATCCGCTTTACAGCGATATAAAGACTGTATTTACAATTCACAATATTCAGTATCAAGGCAAATATGGTATGGACCTTTATAACGATTTGTTGGGTCTGCCCCCAGGTCGTGAAAGCCTTGTTGAATATGATGGTTGCGTTAATCTTATGAAGGGCGCTATACAGTGCGCCGATAAGGTTACAACTGTATCGCCAACATACTCGCGTGAAATATTAGAGCCCTATTATTCACACGGTCTTGACAATATACTCAAGCAGTTTACCTATAAGCTTACGGGCATTGTAAACGGCATAGATTATGATGTTTACAACCCCGAAACCGACCCGATGATATTTAAAAACTTTACTGTTGATACTATCACCGATAAGGCGATAAACAAGGCAGAACTTCAAAAACAAACGGGACTTCCCGAAAAGGCTGACACACCGCTCGTTGGTATTGTTACCCGACTCGTAAAGCATAAGGGTCTTGACCTTGTAAAGCACGTTTTTGAGGAAATTTTGCAGGCAGACGTGCAGTTTGTAATTCTTGGCTCGGGCGAATATGAGTTTGAAGCCTTCTTTGATGAAATGGCTAAAAAATATCCCGATAAGGTAGGTCTTAAAATAGGCTTTGACGCAACGCTTGCCCATCGCATTTATGCGGGCGCTGATATATTCTTAATGCCCAGCAAGAGCGAGCCTTGCGGCTTGGCTCAGATGGTGGCTCTTCGATATGGTACAGTGCCCATTGTTCGTGAAACGGGTGGCCTTAACGATACAATCACCGACAGTGGTGACGGTTGCGGTAACGGCTTTACCTTTAAAAACTTTAACGCCCACGAAATGCAGAACGCTATCTGGCGCGCACTTCAGGGCTATAGCAATAAGGCAGGCTGGAATATACTGCGCACGCGCGGTATGAACTGCAATAACAGCTGGGGCGCATCAGCAGGCGCTTATATAGGTCTTTATAAAGAGCTTGTCGGCAAAAAATAATAAATAGCTTTGCAGGGCGTGCCACACGCCCTGCAAATTTAATGGGGTACATATATGTCGATTTTTCTTGAGATTATTAAAACCGTCATTTTAGGTATTGTAGAGGGCATTACCGAATGGCTGCCTATAAGCAGTACGGGACATATGATTCTGGTTGATGAATTTATGAAGCTTAACGTCCGTGATGAGTTTATGGATATCTTTTTAGTGGTGATTCAGCTTGGTGCTATACTTGCTGTAGTGATTTTGTTTTGGAGCAAGCTCTGGCCGTTTCACTTAAAACGCACACAGGTAAAGCCCTTTTTTGAAGAAAAGGGTAAGGCTATAGGTTTTAAGCGGCTGTGCAATAACTACGTGTACGTAGATAAAATATTACTTTGGGTAAAGATACTCATAGCCAGCATACCGGCGGCAATTATAGGTCTTGCCTTTGACGACCAGATAGACGAAATGCTGACAGGCGATATGCGTGCGTTTGTGGTAGCGGCGGCGCTTATTGTTTACGGTATTCTTTTTATAGTTATCGAAAACCTGAAGAAAAAAGAAACACTCACCGCGCTTGACAAAATGCCATATCGCACAGCGTTATACATAGGTTTTATTCAGTGCTTATCTCTAGTACCCGGTACTTCGCGAAGCGGCTCTACAATTTTGGGCGCGTCACTGCTTGGTACCTCGCGTACGGTAGCGGCAGAGTTTTCATTTTTTTTAGGTATACCCGCCATGTTTGGCGCAAGCGCAATAAAGCTATTAAAATTCTTTATGGACGGCTTAACCTTTACGTCCTACGAGCTTATGATACTGGCGGTAGGCTGTGTGGTGTCGTTTGTGGTGTCGGTGCTTGCCATAAAATTTTTGGTATCGTATATCAAAAAGCACGACTTTAAGGCATTTGGCGTTTACCGAATAATTCTTGGTATAGCGGTGATATTATACTTTGCATTTGCAAATTAAAAAAACACTTGATTTTATTTGAATTTGTGTTATAATAAGTATAACGAATAACTTTTGGAAAGGTGAGTGGTCTTGGCCACTCACTTTTTATGTGCAAAGAAAGGATGAATTAATCTTATGGCAAGTATAGCCGAAAAGGTTTATGACCTGGTAAAGCCTACGGTAGAGTCCTGCGGTGTAAGTCTTTGGGACGTTCGTTTTGTTAAAGAGGGCGCGTCACACTATCTGCGCATTTTTATCGACAAGCCCGAAGGTATCAGCATTAACGACTGCACCGACGTATCGCATGCGGTTGACCCCGTAATTGATGAGGCAGATCCAATTGACTGCTCGTATTATTTAGAGGTGTGCTCCCCCGGTACCGACAGAGAGCTTTGTCGTCCGCACCATTTTGAATACGGCATCGGCAAAGAGGTTACCGTAAAGCTCTTTAAAGCTATTGACGGCAAAAAAGAGTTTACAGGTGTGCTCGAAGCCTATGACGGCGGCATAACACTTAACATAGACGGCAATTCAACAAATTTCCCAAAAGGCAGTTTTTCAAAAGTGTATATATTTGAAGTATTTTAAAATAAATTAAGGATAGAGGTAATTACAAAATGGCACGAGTAAAAATGACAGCAAAGGAAAAGAAAAGCAACAAAGAATTTTTTGAAGCACTCAAGCTTATGGAGCAGGAAAGAGGTATCCCCTGCGAGTTTATAGCCGACAAAATTTCGGAGGCTATCACAGTAGCGGCTCGTAAGGACTACGGCGGCAATGATATTGTATCCTGTGTTATTGATATAGAAAACGAGATTTTCAGTGTCACAGCACGTAAGGAAATTGTAGACGAGGTTGAAAACCCGTACACACAAATCACCCGTGAAGATGCTATTGCTATCGATGCCAAGAGCGTAGAAAACGGTTTTGTAGACATTAAGCTTGACCCTAAAAAGTTTGGCCGAATTGTAGCGCAAAACTCAAAGAACAACTTCCGTCAGGGCGTTAAAGAGGCAGAGCGCGGTCAGGCACTTGCCGAGTTCCAGAGCCATAACCGTGAGGTTGTAACTGCACTCGTTAAGCGCGTTGACCCAAAAACAGGCAATGCCGTTGTTGAAATCGGTCACAACGAAGCAGTGCTTCCCCGCGCAGAACAGGTTCCTGATGAGGAGATTTTTGAAGGTCAGCACATCAAGGTTTACGTTGTTGACGTTAAGGAAACCGACCGCGGTCCTCGTATTATGCTCTCCCGTACACATCCCGGTCTTGTAAAACGCCTTTTTGAAACCGAGGTTCCCGAAATTTTTGACGGCACTATCGAAATCAAGTCAATTTCACGTCAGGCAGGCTCACGTACAAAGATGGCCGTTTGGTGCGAAAATACCGAAATCGATGCCATCGGCGCTTGTATCGGTCAGCGCGGTGCGCGTGTAAACAAGATTGTTGAAGAGCTTGCAGGTGAAAAGATTGATATTGTTAAATACAGCGAAGACCCCGTAGAGTTTATCAGCGAAGCGTTGTCACCTGCAAAGGTTGTATCGGTATCAATTCAGAGTGCAGAGCCTAAGGTTTGCGTTGTACGTGTTCCCGAATCACAGTTGTCACTCGCTATCGGTAACAAGGGTCAGAACGTTCGCCTTGCCGCAAAGCTTACAGGCTGGAAAATTGATATTCATCCCGAAAGCGGATTTTTTGGTGAATAATATATTAAAGAATTAACATACCGAAAGGAGAATTTCACGTGTCTGCAAAAAAGATACCGCTAAGAATGTGTATAGGCTGTCGCGAAATGAAGCCAAAGGCCGAGCTTGACAGAATAGTAAAAAAGCCTGACGGTGAAATTATTATAGATAAAACAAATAAAGTTTCAGGTCGGGGAGCATATATTTGTAAATGCGGCGACTGTTTAAAAAAGGCTGAAAAAGCCAATGCGCTTGCCCACACCTTTTCGGTTTCAGTAGACCGTGAAATTTATTCGCGTTTGGCGAAGGAGCGTGATGCAATTGAACAGTAAGGTGTTGACACTGCTGGGATTTGCATCAAAGGCAGGAAAGCTGTCCTATGGTTTTGACGCCGTGCGCAGTGCGCTGAGCCAAAAAAAGAGTAAACTATTGCTGGTAGCAAACGACGTATCACCAAAGAGCCAAAAAGAAGTTTTGTTTTTTGGCCAAAAATTTAAAACACAGGTTCAGGTTTTAAACGATTACGATATGGAAACAGTATCACATGCTGTCGGTCGCAAATGCGGAATATTATCAGTAAACGATGATTCATTTGCGCAGGGTTTGATAGCGGCTATTAACGCAGGGAGGAACTTAAATGATAAGTAGATATAAAATTAGTGATTTGGCCAAGGATTTTAATATGCCTTCAAAAGAGCTTATAGCGCTCGTAAGCACACTCACAGGCGAAGAAAAGAAATCTTCAACCGTGCTTATTGAAAATGAGATTGCTATGGTATTTGATGCGCTTACAAAGAAAAACGCTGTTAAAAGCTTTGACGATTATTTTGCAATGGGCGCCGAGACCCGTGCCGCTGCTGCTAAGAAAAAGCAGGACGAAAAGGATAGAAAGCTTGCTGAGCAGATGGCAATTCTTGAGCAGCTAAAGGCTGCTGCTGCAGCCGCCGAGGGCAATGCTCCCGAAAAGAAGGAGGAACCCAAAGCAAAGGCAGAAGAAAAGCCTGCTAAAAAAGAAGAAAAGAAGTCTGTATCTCAAAAGGCAGAGCCCAAAAAGGAAATAAAACCTGAGACGAGGCCTGAAAATAAAAAGGCAGAGACTAAATGTGAAAGCAAGCCCGAAGCAAAGAATGAAAACAAAAAGGCCGAACTAAAGAAGGAACAGCCTAAAAAAGAAGAGGCTAAAAAGCCTACCGAAAAGAAGGAGCCAAAGCGTGAAGAAAAGGCTTATGACGGTCCGCTTGTAGCTCCTCCTAAAAAGGAGAAAAAGCCCGGAGAGGCTCCAAACAGAGGACCCGCTCAGCTTCGTCATATTGATACACGCACATCTAATGTTAACATTGAAAAGTATAACGAAAAATATGAGAATATCGCGCCCGCCAACTCTATGCGCGATAATTATTCACGTAAGCAAAAGATTAAACAAAAATCTCAGGATTATAAACGTCCTCAGGGTGCTAAGCGTGAAACCGAGGCAGACAAACTGCGTCGTATGCAGCTTGAGCGTATAAAGAAAACACCTATTACCGTGACTGTTGGTGATGAAATCACAGTTGGCGAGCTTGCTGCTGCTTTAAAGAAAACTGCTGCAGAGGTTATTAAAGAGCTTCTTAAGCTTGGTATGATGGCAACCGTTAATCAGGTTATAGACTACGATACTGCTGAAATTGTTGTTACCGAAATGGGTGCAAAGATTGAAAGACAGGTTGTAGTTACAATAGAGGAAAAGATTATGGACGTAACCGAGGACTCGGCTGATGACCTTAAGCCGCGTAGCCCTGTTGTAGTTGTAATGGGACACGTTGACCACGGCAAAACCTCCTTGCTTGACGCTATCCGTGACACCGCGGTTACTAACACAGAAGCCGGCGGTATTACACAGCATATAGGCGCGTATCGCGTTAAATGTCAGGGTCAGGATATAACCTTCCTTGACACTCCGGGACACGCAGCATTTACCGCTATGCGTCAGCGTGGCGCTATGGCTACCGATATTGCAATACTTGTAGTTGCCGCCGATGACGGTATTATGCCACAGACAATTGAGGCTATAAACCACGCTAAAGCCGCAGAGGTTCAGATAATTGTTGCTATAAATAAGATGGATAAACCCGAGGCTAATCCCGACAGAATTATGCAACAGCTTACCGAGCATTCACTCGTTCCTGAAGAATGGGGCGGCGATATTATATGTGTACCTGTTTCTGCTAAAACACACAACGGTATTGACAAGTTGCTTGAAAACGTACTGCTTGTGGCTGAAATGTTAGAGCTTAAGGCTAACCCCGACCGTCGTGCTAAGGGCGTTGTTATTGAGGCACGTCTTGATAAGGGTCGCGGTCCTGTTGCTACACTTCTTGTACAAAACGGTACACTCAATGCAGGCGACATTATTGTTGCAGGTACTGCCGTAGGCCGTGTTCGTCAGATGACCGACGAAAACGGCAAGGTAGTAAAGGCTGCAGGTCCTTCTGTTCCTGTTGAGATCACAGGTCTTGCCGAAACACCGGATGCGGGCGACGGTTTTGACGCTGTATCTGATGAGCGACTCGCACGTGAGCTTGTTGAACAGCGTAAAGAAAAGATTAAGAATGATATGTTTAACGCTAAAGAAAAGGTTACACTTGATAATCTTTTCAGTCAGCTTAGTGACGGCGACCTTAAAGAACTTAACATTATTGTTAAGGCCGACGTTCAGGGTAGCGTAGAAGCCGTTAAGGACAGCCTTGTAAAGCTTTCTAACGAAGAGGTTAAGGTAAGCGTTATCCACGGCGGTGTAGGTGCTATTAACGAGTCTGATATTATGCTGGCTCAAGCATCAGGTGCCATTGTGGTAGGCTTTAATGTTCGTCCTGATGCGGTAGCAAAGGCTACCGCCGAGCGTGACGGTGTAGATGTTCGTACCTATCGTGTAATTTACGAAGCTATCGAAGAAATCGAAGCCGCTATGAAGGGTATGTTGGCACCTAAATTCCGTGAAAATATACTTGGTACAGTTGAGGTTCGTGATACCTATAAGATTTCAAACGTTGGTACAATTGCGGGTTGCCACGTTACAAACGGCAAGGTAACCCGAGCTTGTCAGATCCGTGTGGTTCGTGACGGTATAGTTATTTGTGAAGATGCTATTAAATCACTTCGTCGCTTTAAGGATGACGTAAAAGAAGTGGCACAGGGTTATGAATGTGGTATAGGCCTTGAAAAGTTTGCCGATATTAAAGAGGGCGACGTGTTTGAAGCCTTCGTTATGGAGGAATACAAGGACTAATGGCTGGATTTAAAATTAACCGTGTAACCAGTGATATAAGACTTTGCCTTTCTGAACTTTTGCGTGAGGTAAAGGACCCGAGAGTAAGTAAGATGCTTAGCATCGTAAAGCTTGATGTGTCGGGCGATATGTCTTATGCCACGGTTTATGTAAGCGCAATAGAGGGCAGCGAAAAAACCGAAGAATCAGTAAAGGCACTTAATAAGAGCGCGGCGGGTTATATCCGCCGCGAGCTAGGTGCCAGACTTAAGCTTCGCAAGGTGCCCGAGCTTCGTTTTATTGCTGATAATTCTATTGAAAACAGCGCTCATATTTCTAAAATTATTGAGTCCTTTGACAAATAATTGTTAAAGGATGTCACGAAAGGAAGTGACACATTGTGAATAATTGCATTGATTTTACATTAAAGGAT
Source organism: uncultured Ruminococcus sp. (assembly GCA_964387615.1). Classification (GTDB taxonomy): domain Bacteria; phylum Bacillota; class Clostridia; order Oscillospirales; family Acutalibacteraceae; genus UBA737. The sequence continues at coordinate 22,565 of CAYLXT010000007.1, read as the reverse complement.
ACAATAAAATTCTTAAAAAAGAATGATAACTATGTAATTTTGACCCACGCATCTCCTGATGGAGATACTCTGGGCGCAGGCTATGCGCTTTATTATGGTCTTAAGCAGTTGGGTAAACAAGCAGAGGTAATCTGCCCCGATGTTATACCGCAAAAGTACGCATATTTTTTATGCGATACCGACCACGTAAACCGTGAAAATGCAGTGGTAATTGCAGTTGACGTGGCAGATGCGCGATTGCTTGGCGCACTGCAAGAAGAATTTGGTGATGCAGTTGACCTTAACATAGACCATCACGTGTCTAATGCGCGATATGCCAAGTCGCTTTATCTTGATGCAGATGCTTCGGCTACCTGCGAAATGATATATGAATTGTTGTTGGCATTAAAGGTTAAACTTAACGACACAATATCCAAAGCACTTTATACAGGACTTGCTACCGACACAGGCTGCTTTAAATATTCGTGTGTTACTGCAAGAACTCACAAAACAGCGGCGGCTTTGTACGACTATAATATTGAAGCTGACGTTATAAATAAGATAATGTTTGATACCAAAAGCAAGGATTTGTTAACACTTGAACGAATGGTGCTTGATACGGCAGAATATCATTTTGAAGACAAATGTATGATTCTTACCGTTACTGCCGCTATGCAGGAAAAAACAGGCTGCAGCGGAACGGATCTTGAAGGTATAACCGAGATTTCACGCAGTGTAGACGGCGTTGTCGCAGGTGTTACCATCAAGCAGACAGGTAGCGATACCTACAAAACATCTCTTCGCACCTATGCTCCGCTTAATGCATCTGAAATATGCAAGTCATTAGGCGGCGGCGGTCATAAAAATGCTGCAGCGGCTACAGTTTGCGGCAGCTTGTCCGAGGTTAAAGCCAAAATTCTGGAAGCTATAAAACAGCAAATGGAGGAAAAGAATGCTTGGACTTCTGCTGCTAAATAAACCCGAGGGCATAACCTCGTTCGGTGCTGTAGCGCGAATAAAAAAATTAACAGGTGAAAAGCGTGTAGGGCACACGGGCACGCTTGACCCAATGGCTACGGGTGTTTTACCTATACTTATAGGTAGAGCGACCGTTTTGTCGCAATATCTTATAGATGCCGATAAGAGCTATTCCGCAACAATAAAGCTCGGCGTTGCAACCGACACCTGCGATATTACGGGAAGTGTTATATCGCAATGCGATGTCAAGTTTGGCGAAAAGGATATTGATAGCGTATTAGAAAAATTTATAGGCAAGCAGATGCAAATTCCGCCCATGTACAGTGCCGTAAAACAAAACGGCGTACGAATGTATGAGCTTGCTCGCCGTGGCGAAACGGTTGAAATACCTGCGCGTGAAATAGAAATTTTTTCAATTGCCAGGACATCTCATTTGAACGGGCAAAATGAATTTGATATAGACTGTACTGTTTCAAAAGGTACTTATATCCGTTCAATTTGCCGTGATATTGGTGAAAAATCGGGTTGCGGCGCAACGCTTACAAGACTAATACGCACAAGCACGGCAGGCTTTACGATTGATAAATGCGTGGATTTGGATGAACTTACTTTGGAGAATATAGTTGATTATATTTTACCGTGCGATTTAGCGGTGGATTATATGCCAAAAATAGCCGTCAGCGAAAAGCAGGCGATACGCTTTTGCAACGGCGGTACGCTTAGTCTTGACCGAATTAAGTTTGACGCATTTGAAAACGAAGTTATTTACCGTGTTTATTTCGGCGAAAAATTTTTAGGTTTAGGTTTTGCTGATACCAAAGAAAATACTTTGAAAATAGAATGTTTAGTTGATAGGATGGTGTAAAAAATGAAAACTGCAATTGCGCTCGGCACCTTTGACGGCCTGCACGCAGGTCATCTTGCCGTATTAGAAAAAGCATCAGACTTTTTTGGTGTTGCAGTTACATTTGATATACCTCCTAAAAGCGCCATTACGGGAGAGCCGCAGCTGTTAATCTTACCCGAGGAACGAGTAAAGCGCATTAAAAAGCTTGGCATAAAGCAGGTTGAGATGCAGTCGTTTGCTGAGGTTCGTGATATTGCGGCTCAAGATTATCTTGAAATTTTAAAACGAAAATATAACCCCGACCGAATAGTGTGTGGGTTTAATTACCGATTTGGTCGCGGTGCACAGGGTGATACAACGCTTATTGACGGGTTTTGTCAAAAAAACGGAATAGAGTTCGTTTGTATTCCACCTATCAAAACGGGTGAAACAATAATATCTTCTACTTGTATAAGAAATCTTATAAGAGAGGGTAAAATGTCCGAAGCATCCGTGCAGATATACGGCGGCTTTTCTTTTACGGCTCCCGTTTTACACGGTGATGCCCGAGGCAGACTTTTAGGCTTTCCCACAGCTAATCAGGATTATCCCGACCAATTAGTAAGAGTTAAGAGCGGTGTATATATTTCCCGTGTTACCATAGACGGCGTAGAATATAAATCTATAACAAATGTGGGTATCCGCCCGACATTTATGACCGATAAAATTGGTTGCGAAACCTTTATAAAGGATTTTTCAGGCGATATTTACGGTAAAGAGATAAAGACGGAGCTGTTGGAATTTGTAAGAGAAGAGCAAAAATTTTTATCCGTCAAAGAACTGAAAAATGCGATTTTAAACGATATTAAACTTTTGAATTAATACAGGAGATAATAATGAAAAAAATATTGTGTTTGGGATTATGCTGTATATTTTTATTAGGTCTTACGGCTTGTGAAAAATTTGATGATAACTACGGAAAGTCATCTTCGGTGTCGCAGACTGAAAGCAACACTTCAAAAAAAGCAACCGAGGATATTAAAATTCCCGAAATAAAATCTGACGACACCGTAATGCCTACCTATGTTGATATAAGTCTTTATGACGAGGAAAACTACGCCGATATTTACTTAGGCAAGGATTTTAAGTATAAAATAACCTATGTGGGAAGCGCGCTTGAGGTACCCTCATCCTATAAGAACCTCACAAAAGAGGGTTGGACATTGGTTGAATCGGACGAGTATAACGCGGACTCACAAATTTTAGCAGGTAAGTCCCTAACAACCGAATTTACAAATGAATACAACAAGAAAATAACTGCTGTTTTCTATAACGACAAAAAATCATCGGTATCGCTTAAAAAGTGCCCGATAGTTAAATTTATCATTAAAGAAAATATTATTGATGCAAATGCCGAGTACGGCCAGTTTTTTGTTAATGGTGTGAATAATGTTTCGGCGATAACCGATATTATCGAGCGCCTTGGCTCACCGTCACATTTTTATTGTGTGTCTGAAAACAAGTATTATCTTGATTGGTTTATTACTGAAAGCGACCGCCGCAGCGGAATAACAATTTATGTTGATACCGCAGAGGATCGCATTGATTCCATAGAATTCTCATATTATTAAGAGGTGAAAATATGAAATATAATCACTCTTTTTCTGCGGCAAATATTCTTCTGCCAAAATCCGATTTTGAAAATTGGGCGACCATAGCCTGTGACCAATACACCTCTGAGCCTGAATATTGGGAAGAGGTAAAAGCGGCAGCAGGAGATAAACCCTCGGCACTTAATATCGTTTTGCCCGAGGTTTATCTCTCAACTGACAACAGCGAGCGTATTGATACAATTAATCGCAATATGCAGGAATACCTTGATAATAATATTTTTAACGAATATCCTGACAGTATTATATATGTTGAGAGAATACAATCCGACGGCAAATGCCGTCGAGGTCTTATTGGTAAAATTGATCTTGAGTCTTATGATTATCACGCAGGTACCGATGCCGAAATTCGCGCTACCGAGCAGACGGTGATGTCACGCATTCCGCCCCGAGTGGAAATTCGTAAAAACGCGCCGCTTGAGCTGCCGCATGTTATGCTGCTGTTTGATGACCCGAAAGACAAAATATTTGCTTATTTAAAGGATAATGTAAATAATTTTAAGAAGGTTTATGATTTTACACTTATGTGTAATGGCGGTAGTATAAAGGGTTACCTTTTAGACGATGCAGCAAAAGACAATGTGCTATCACAACTTGATGACTTAAAAAAGCAAAATGACGGTTTTCTTTTCTGCGTGGGTGACGGCAATCACTCGCTTGCTACGGCAAAAGAGTGCTACAATCTAAACAAAACCGTGGCTTCCCGCTACGCATTAACCGAAATCGTAAATATCCACGATAATGCTTTACAGTTCGAGCCTATTTATCGCGTAGTATTTGGCGTAGACCCCGAGACGCTTATTGACGAGTTTATAAAAACCGTAGGCAAAGGCACACAAAAATTCACCTGCGTTTACGGTGATACCGTAAAAGAAATAGGTGTAAACCCAACTGCAAAATTAGCGGTAGGAACGCTACAGACGTTTCTTGATGAATATGTAAAAAATCAACCGCAAGCAGAGATTGACTATATTCACGGTGAAGAGTCACTTAAAAAATTATCTACCCGCAAAAACGCAGTAGGATTTATTTTCGACGGTATGCAAAAAAGCGAACTTTTCCCAGCTGTTAACGCTGACGGTTCATTACCAAGAAAAACTTTTTCTATGGGACACGCTGACGATAAGCGTTTTTATATAGAAGCGAGAAAAATAAAATAATTACAATATTGTAACAATACCCTTTTTATCTTGACAGGTTTGGGATAAAAAGGGTATTATGATTTTAAGGGAAATGATTGACAACTCGGTCTATGTGTGATAGACTTAATATAAAAGCAAGAGTAAAGGAGGACTGCGGCATGGTATTTTCATCACTTGAATTTTTATTTTTTTACCTGCCGGCTGTTCTTCTTATTTATTTTTTAATACCTGCAAAATTTTTAGCGGTGCGAAATTTTGCGTTGCTTATAGTAAGCCTCTTATTTTACGGTTGGAGCGAGCCGACGTATATATGGATAATGCTGCTGTCAATTGTGATAGATTATACCTGTGGTTACCTTGTAGGCAAATATAAGCACACGGCTCCCAAAAAGGCAAAAGCGGCACTTGTTGCAAGCGTTGTTTTAAATTTAAGTATATTGGCATTTTTTAAATACGCAGATTTTATAATAGAAAACTTGTCGTTGATACCCGCGCTTTCAAATCTGAAACCGCTTGGAATAACATTGCCGGTAGGCATCTCGTTCTACACTTTCCAGACTATGTCATATACGCTTGATGTTTATTTAGGTGAAGCAAGGGTTCAAAAAAATATTGCAACCTTTGGAGCTTACGTTACAATGTTCCCCCAGCTTATAGCAGGACCTATCGTGCGCTACCGCGATGTTGACAACGAATTACGCGCGCGACAGCACACGCTTGATAACGCAGCACGGGGTATAAAAAGATTTGTTTGCGGACTCGCCAAAAAGGTTTTGCTTGCAAATACGGCAGGCGTATTTTATGAAAGCTTTGTCAGCGGAGTCTATGAAAGTCCGAGTGTTCTGGGCTCATGGATGGGTGTTGTATTCTTTGCATTTCAGATTTACTTTGATTTTTCGGGATATTCCGATATGGCGATAGGTTTAGGTTATATAATGGGATTTAATTTCCCTGAAAATTTTAACTACCCATACATATCAAAAAGCATTACGGAATTCTGGCGTCGCTGGCACATAACTCTATCTACATGGTTTCGCGAATATGTATATATACGGCTTGGCGGCAACCGAAAGGGAAAGACGCGTACTTTTATAAACCTTATAATTGTATGGTTTTTAACGGGACTCTGGCACGGCGCCAGCTGGAATTTTGTGTTATGGGGGCTTTATTTTGCGGCGCTGCTTATTATAGAAAAAGCCTTTTTAGGTAAGCTGCTTGCCAAGCTGCCCAAATTTATTTCTCATATATATGCTCTTGTGTTTATTGCGTTTGGTTGGTTCATTTTTATCTGGTGTGATCTTGAAAATCCAACGCAGTATTTACAGTCTTTATTCGTTTCACCGCTTGTAGCGGGGAATGTGCTTTATGATTTAATTCGCTCGTTATTGTTTTTAGTGGTTTTAATAATCGGCTCTACCAAGCTGCCGTATAACATTTATAGTCGTTTAAGGGATAAAACGGCATTTAAGGTTGTTATGTGTTTTGCGTTGCCCTTAATAATTTTACTTTGTACGGCATACCTGGTCGATTCATCGTACAATCCGTTCTTGTATTTCAGATTTTAGGAGGATAAAAAATGAAACATACTTTAAGCTCTATATCTCTATTTCTTTCTATCGCAATAGCTTTATGCTTTTGCGGGTGCGGTAAGGTGACCGAAGATATGTCATCTGCCGAGGTTGAAATACAGTACACAACCGAATACATAGGCGATGCAAGCACAGTGGAGTCGGCAGTATCTGACACTCAAAGTGTGCCAAGCAGTACTGAGAGTGTTGTTTCAAGCGATGAAAACCAGAATATTACTTCAAGCGTCGTTTCAAACACGTCCTCTGAAAACACATCCTCTAAAGTAGATAACCCACAAAACGAAGACAGTTCTTTTAAGGTGACAATCTGCGCCGCAGTTTCGCCAAACACCTATGTTATAGGCGGCGTATGCCCTGTAGACACCGAATATGTTCGCGTGGGCGGAACCAACACCACCGAAACAAAAATTGTTCCGGCCAAGGGAAAAACCAACAGTTATTTTATAGGGCAAATTAAAATATCCGATAACGCAAGCCTTGAAATACAATACAAGCAAAGCGGTAAGGATTTATCTGAAAAGGTATTTTTATTTGCCTTTTACAACTCTGTAAAACAAAATATGCAGACCGCAACCGACTACAAACCGTTTTTTGGTTCTGACAGCCGTATGCATTACTATAGCGCTCTCTTAAGCTATAGCCTGTCAAACGTTGTAAACAGCAGCATAAAATCCGAAGCAAAAAGCAACATCACCGATACGGTAAATGCTGCAAAAAAAGTGGGTGCTGAGGTTATATATCTCGTGGTTCCGTCTTCAGCGGCGGTTTACCCCGAGACTGTACCGAGCGAATATAAGGCGGCAAGCGGCGAGAGCATATACCAAGCGTTCAGCAATATAGCAGCACAGTGCGGAGCCAAGGTGATATATCCGCTTGACACTATGAAAGCACACAAAAATGACGGAGACGGTTACAAAATTTATAGTCACACCGATTCGCACTGGACCACCTATGGTGCATACTGGGGTGTTTACGAGCTTATGAATCACATCGGTTCAAAATACCCAACTGCAAAACCGAGAACGGTTAGCGATATGGGCTTTTATACTACCGAGCTGTATGGCGGCGATGCGTTGTTTTCTTTTGACGATTACAAGGGCTTTGAAAATTACAGCGATGTATCTGACAACAAGGGTAAAACCGTGCTTACCGAAATTTATGAATACACCACACTTTACAACCGCAAAATGCCCACCGATACTTTAAGCAAAATAACACGCAATAAAACCAGTATATATCTTACAAAGGATAACGAGGCTGCATACAGCTTTACCAACTCAAACGGTGCAGGCTTGCCAAGCGCCGTTATAGTGCGTGACTCTTTTGGCAGAACGGCTTTTGATATGGTAAACGACCGTTTTTCAAAGGTTAATTGGCTTGCCGAGGGCGATTACACCACCGTTTTGAACGAAATTGAAGCAAGCAGTCCAAATTATGTTATATATATTGTATCCGAGCGTAATTTGGTTAAGGTTATGCTTAACAACAAGGATATTCCACTTAAAAGCTTTGAGTAAATTATGAAAAATAAACTTAAACTTACAACTGTAATTGTTTGTGCTTTGACTATAGCAATAATTTTATGCTCATTTTTAATAATCCCCGACCGCAAGCTATCCGAGGCTGAAAACCGCGCGCTTAAGACCCTTCCAAGCTTTAGCGTGGATAGCTTAATGTCGGGTGATTACACCGCCGATTTAGCCGAATACATCAGTGATCAGTTCCCAGCGCGAGATGCGTTTGTGGCGGTAAAGGCATATAGCGAGCTATTGCTTGGCAAGCGCGAAAACAATGGCATTATTTACGGCAAAAACAACACCCTGATTGCAAAAAACGATGTCGGCGACCGTCTTGGTGATAACTTAAATGCGGTAAAAGAATTTGAAACGGCAACAGGCGTGCCTGTATATCTTGGTATATTGCCGACTACAGCCGATGTATTTGCCGAAAATCTGCCCAAGAGCTATAATACACAACCCAATTCAGAGCTTTGGGAACAATTTTTTTCACAGTCTAAGAGTTTGAATTTAGCAGCGATAAATCTATATGAGCCGTTGTGCGAACAAAACAATTACTATCGCACCGACCATCACTATACAACCTTTGGCGCATATCAGACCTATGAATTAATTAGTGACACATTAGGTTTTGAAACTAAGGGCGCAGACTTTTTTAAATGTGAAACAGTATCGCAAAGCTTTTGTGGAACGTCAATGCGCACGTCGGGGTTTTATCTTGCGCCAAAGGATGAAATAACCCTTTTCAGATATAACGGGGACACCGATTATAAGGTGACGGCTGACGGTAAGGACATATCGCTATACGATATGTCAAAGCTTGAGACTACCGACCAATACGCTGTGTTTCTTGGTGGTAATCACGCTCGCGTTGATATTACATCTAATGAAGAAAAAGAAAAAATGCTTATAATTCGTGACAGCTTTGCCGATAGTATAGCGCCGTTTTTAGCAATTCATTACGACTTGACACTTATAGATTTGCGGTATTATAATGACAATGTACAACAACTTGTTTGTGACGAAGGTTTTGATTGTGTTTTAATACTTGAAAGCATTGATGAGTTTTCAAGCACTAAAAATATGTCTTATTTAAGAATGGCGGTGGAAGAATGAAAAATAAAATAAAGAAATTAATAATATGCGTTATCTGCATTTGCCCTTTTCTTCTTACCGCTTGCGGTGAGGCAAAAGCCTTTCCACAGGATATAACGAGTGAGCAAATTTTAGATGCGACAAAGCAAGCTGTCGGTGATTTGCCGTCAAGTGAAAATATATACACAAGCGACTCGCAGCCGCTTGATGCCTACAAAATGTCGCTTTGGGCTGACGGTTCTTATGAGGAATGCGCGGAGTTTTCTTGTGTTTCTGAGTACGCACTTTATTACAGTGCCGACAACAGCACCTTTGAAATTTCGGTGCTTAAAGCTGAAACTGAGTCGGATACAGAAAAGCTGGTATCGGTTTTCGAGCGAAGAAAGCAAACGCTTGCCGAGGGCGACAAAGCGGCTTATGATCCAAATTTTAAAAAACTTTTTGAGGATTCAAAAATACTTGTTGAGGGCGAGTTTGTCATACTTTTAATAACTCCGGATAATAACGCGGCAATCACTGCATTAGAAAATCTAAAGGAATAAAAATTGGATAGGGCTGCATAGTCCCTATCCAATTTTTTTCGGTTGACATAATACGACATAAAATATATAATATAAAATGAAATAAAATGGGATATTATCAGTTCGGGGTGAATATAAAGAGTGCATATGCTGAAAAGAGTTTTAAGTTTTGTCTTGTGTGTTGTAATAGCTATTACTTGTTGCGTTATAACGGCTTCAGCTGAAGGCAAAACGGCAGCTATAGTCGGTACTAATGTAAAGATACGCGAAAAAGCAACCACCGATTCAAAAGAGATTACAAATTCAACCAACCGCTTGTCAAACGTGACTGTAACTGTCAATTTTGAAGAAAAGGGGCAGCAGGTAAACGGATATGATACAGATATATGGTATAACATTACATATAACGGTTTAACGGGATATGTATATGGTGCTTTTGTGTATATTCCGCCTTCAAGCGATGACTATGTTTACGATGAGGATTTTGAAAAAAATATAGAAAACTTCCCCGAAAGTTACCGTGATGCCTTGCGTGCGTTACACTCTAAATATCCAAACTGGCAGTTTATTGCGCATAATATAGATCTGGATTTTGAAACAGCGGTAGATTTGCAATACAGTCCATTGGATGCGTCAAAGCGTAAAAAGATGGTAGAGCTTACCTATGGCGGTAACGAATGGCGGGATATACGCTCTTATGACGAGGCAACTGACAGTTGGATTCAAACATATACCGGTTGGACATACGCTTCGCGCGCAGCTATAGCGTATTTTGCAGATCCGCGAAACTATTTAAACGAAAAGCATATATTTGCATTTTTGGAGCAATCATATAATAAAGAATTGCAAACTAAAGACGGTCTGCGCACTATTGTGGCAAATACATTTTTAGCAAATGGTTACGATAATGATGCAGATGCCTATCTTGACGATATTATACTTGCTGCCGAAAAATCAGGCGTTAGCCCGTATGTTTTAGCTGCGGCAATAATACTTGAAGTTGGTGTAAACGGTGGCAGTGTTACCTCCGGTACATATTCGGGATATGAAGGTTATTATAATTTTTACAACTGGAATGCCACAGGCGATGATGTGGTAGGTAACGCGTTAAAATTTGCCAAAGAGCAGGGTTGGAATTCTCGTGAATCGGCAATCGTTGGTGGTGCTGTGCTTTATGCCGACGGTTATGTTGCCGTTGGGCAGGATACATACTATTACAAAAATTACAACTATGTGAATGCGCAGTCGGTAAGTCATCAATATGCCGAGTCGGTTTACGGTTCATTGGGTGATGCTGTTCGCATAAGCGTGGCATTTGTTGATAACACAAGCGGTACGGCGGTATTTAAAATACCTGTATTTAAAAATATGGGAGATACTGCAAGTCCGAAACCCACGGTTGCCGAAACACCACAACAGCCGTCAACGCCATCCACGCCATCAACTCCGGCTTCACCACCCGAACCTGTGATTAAAAAAGGCGATACCAACAGCGACGATAAAATAAACGCTATTGATCTGGCGGCGGTAAAGATGGATATTCTAGGTGTGAAAAAGCTTGAGGGTAATGCGGCAACTGCAGGTGATGTTAATGGCGACGGCGTAATAAACGCTCTTGACTTGGCTGCTATAAAAATGCACATTTTAGGCGTAAAAACAATCAGTTAACAGAGGTGCGAAATGAAAAAGATTTTTACAAAAATATTGTCTTTGATTATAATTATGGCTTTGGCGGTATCGCTATTTACGTTTAATGTATCCGCCGCAAGCGTATCTATCAGTGGTACGGGTGAGTACGAGGTCGGTAAATCTTTCAGCGTTACAATCCGCTTTAATGCAGATGCTACATTATACGCAGTTGAGGCCGATGTTAGTTATAATGCGAGCGTATTGCGTCTTAACAGTGTTTCGGGTGCCGACTACAACGTGGGCAACGGAAGTGTTAAGATTGTTGACGACGGATTTAGTGCTACCAAACCGTCAACTACAAGTTCATATACTCTTAATTTTACAGCTATTGCGGCAGGAAATTCCAATATATCTGTATCGGTGCTTGGCGGTGGCGAGGCAGAGTCGAAAGCATCTGCTTCTGCAGCTGTAACGGTTGTTACCCCTAAGCCTTCATCAAACGCAAATTTGGCATCTATAAAATTAAGTGCGGGTGCACTCTCGCCCGCGTTTAGCGCTAATACCACAAACTACACAGCCACAGTTAAATATAGTGTTGATTCAATCACTATTACAGGCGCGGTTGCAGACGGCGGCGCTACCTATACAGGCGGAGGCACGTTTGGGCTTGATGTCGGCGATAACAGTCGCACACTTACCGTAACCGCTGCAGACGGCACTAAAAAATCGTACACAATAAACATCAAGCGTATGACCGAGCAGGAAACTGCTGATGCCGAGCAGGCGGCGCGCGATGCAGACCCATTACTTGTTTCGATAAACAATATTGATTATATAATAGTCAATAATTTTGAGGGTTTGACGATTCCTACGGGATACATTCAGGGAACCGCAGTCCGTAAGGAAACAGAAATTGCAGTTTTAAATGACGAGAGCGGCAAGTATCAGCTTTATTGGCTTACCGATACAAATGGTGAAAACGGTGCATTTTATACTAGAGATGATAATGACAACTTTACCCGCATAAATTATATAAATTTGAGCGGTAAAATGTATATTATAGAGGACCCTGATGTAGATGGTTATACTCCGGATGGATTTATTAAATCAAAGAGAACCATAGACGGTATTGATGTCGAAGTTTATGAATATCTCGAAAGCAAAATGTCGGATTTTTATATTGTGAAGTGTTATATAAATGGCACCGGCGGATACTATCGCTTTGACACGGTTGAAGAAACTATGCAAAGAGCGGTTGATTTTGATTTGGCTGTTATTGATACCAATACCGCACCGGTTGAACCTGAACCGGAAGGAAAATTTGCTTGGTTTACAAATATGAATAAAACAGGCAAAGCGGTGTTTATAATAGTTGTTCTTGTCGCAATTATTCTTGTTGCGGTTGCTGTAATAATTATCATAAAGATTGCTGCTTCAAGAGACATGGATTTTGAAGATGAATTTGTTCCGATGGCAGATGATGATTTTGTGTTGGATGATTATGCCGAAGATATTTCAATAGATATTAAGCCTCAGTTAATAGATGATACCATTTCCGCTTCTGAATCGGAAAAAGATGTTTTGCAAGACGGTAACGTTGATGAATAAAAGATTAACATAGGATTAACACGCAAAATTTAAAATGTATGTTACAATGAGCATAATGTTAAAAATCTTAACATTATGCTCATTTTTTGTAAACGCTATATTTTATGAGGTGAATTATGGGAATTAGTGAAGTATTAGAACTTATTCTTGGACTTTGTTTGTTCTTGTTCGGTATGAATATAATGGGCGAGTCGCTTGAACGCAGTGCGGGAAGCGGACTTCGCAACCTGTTAGGCAAACTTACCAATAACAAAATCGCAGGATTTTTAACGGGACTTGGCGTTACGGCGGTTATTCAGAGTTCGTCGGCTACTACGGTTATGGTTGTTGGTTTTGTAAACTCGGGGCTTATGACTCTGAAACAGGCTATAAGCGTAATAATGGGCGCAAATATCGGTACCACCGTTACGGCGTGGCTTTTGAGTCTTGGCGGTATAGATGGCGGTGCATGGTATGTTAGTATGTGGAAGCCGGATAATTTCACACCGATTTTAGCACTTATAGGCATAATTATGTGTATGTTTGCTAAAAGCAGTAAGAAAAAGGATATTGGTAATATTCTATTAGGTTTTGCAACACTTATGTTCGGTATGAGCACGATGTCGGCCGCAGTGTCAGGACTTAAAGATGTACCACAGTTCCAGCAGATGTTCCTGCTCTTCAAAAATCCGATACTTGGTGTATTGGTTGGTGCCGTGCTTACCGGTATTATTCAGTCAAGCTCGGCTTCTGTAGGTATATTGCAAGCACTTTCAAGTACAGGCAGCGTATCATACGGGGCGGCTATACCGATTATAATGGGACAAAATATCGGTACCTGCGTAACTGCTCTTATCTCATCGGTTGGTACTAATAAAAATGCACGCCGCGCGGCGCTTGTGCATTTAAGTTTTAACATTATCGGTACGGCAATTTGTTTATTGGGTTTTGTAATTATTGATAATTTGTTTGTAGTACCGCTGTTTGACCAGTCGGCAAGCGCCTTTGGCATTGCCGTTGCGCACTCTGTATTTAATATAGTATGCACCGCTATTTTGTTACCGATGTCAAGCTTACTTGAAAAACTGGCTATGCGTCTGGTGCCCGATAACAATAAAAAGGACACTGTTTCAGAGCTTGATGAAAGACTACTCGTTACCCCTGCTATCGCTCTTGACCGTTGTAATGCGCTTACACTTCAGATGGCAGAGGAAGCGGTAAACGCCTTGAAGCAGAGTATCTCATCGCTTAACGACTATGACGCAGAGCTTGCAACCGAAATTCGTGAAAGCGAAGAAAAAGCCGATCATTATGAAGATATTTTAGGGACCTATCTTGTAAAACTAAGCGGACAAAATATTACTGAAAGAGAAAGTGCCGAGATTACAAAGCTGCTTAAAATCATAGGCGATTTTGAGAGAATTTCCGACCACAGTGTAAATATTTTAGAGTCAGCAGAAGAACTCCGCGATAAAGAAATAAGCTTTACCGAAGAAGCAGGAAAGGATATGTCTTCGCTGACAAGAGCTATTGATGAAATTCTTGATCTTGCAAGCAAATCCTTTACGGATAATGATCTTGAGGCTGCCCGTTTAGTTGAACCGCTTGAGCAGGTGATTGACAAGCTTATTCTCAAGCTTCACGACGGTCATATCAGACGACTTAAATCAGGCGATTGCTCAATAGAGTCAGGATTTATACTGAACGACCTTACTACCAACTTTGAGCGTGTGGCTGACCATTGCTCTAATATTGCGATACGCGTAATTGATTCTGCAGAAAATAATATGAATATTCACGAATCGCTGCGAGATATTAAACAAAACGATCCGTACTTTAGCGAGCAGTACGCACTTTACAAGCAGAAATATCTTGTTTAAAATTTTTCTTGACTTTTTATCCCTTTTCCATAAAATAGATATTAGTAAAAGGGAGTAGTAAGCGGCATATGCTGCGGTTCAGTTCGTCATCACGAAGAAATTCCGGACTGCGCCCGAAACACTTTTGTTTTGCAACGAGACTTTTACTGCATAATAAATGCAGTAAAAGTCTTTTTTATTCCCAAAAAACAAAGAAAGGACACAGAAAAATGGATTTTTTAATGAACACCCTTAGCGAACTCAGCTTCCTTGTTGAAAACCTTGGTGCGTTTGCAGTGGCAGGTGGCTGGAAGTATCTCGTGATGTGGGTAATAGGCGGCTTGCTTATTTATCTTGCTATTCGTCATGATATGGAGCCTACGCTTTTGTTACCGATGGGCTTTGGTACAATTCTGGTTAATATCCCATCCTCAGGCGCTATAACGCGATTCAGCGAAACAGGAGAGGTTATAGCAGAAGGCGCATTGACCACACTGTTTAATGCGGGTATAGCCAATGAGTTATTCCCACTTATACTGTTTATCGGTATCGGCGCGATGATTGACTTTGGTCCACTTCTTACCAATCCGAAGCTTATGATTTTCGGTGCGGCGGCCCAATTTGGTATTTTCTTTACCTTCTGCTTAGCTTCGATGTTCTTCACCACACCTGAGGCTGCATCTATCGGTATTATCGGTGCGGCAGACGGTCCTACGGCGATCGTTGTTGCAAATAAGCTTTTAGGCGCAGACAGCGATATTACAGGTGCTATAATGGTTGCGGCGTATTCTTATATGGCGCTCGTTCCTATTATTCAGCCACCCGTTATCAAGCTTCTAACAACCAAAAAAGAACGCCTCATCAGAATGCCATATCAGGGAAAAGAGGTTTCTCGTCTTACAAAGATTCTATTCCCGATTATTATTACAATTGTTGCAGGCGTAGTAGCTCCCGAATCTGTTTCACTTATAGGCTTCCTTATGTTTGGTAACCTTATCCGTGAATGCGGCGTGCTTAATTCGCTTTCGGAAACTGCACAAAAGGTGCTTGCAAACCTTGTTACCATATTCCTTGGTATTACAATTGCTTGTCAGATGGAAGCTTCCAAATTCCTTAATTTCAACACCCTGCTCATTTTAGGGCTTGGTCTATTTGCTTTCATTTTCGATACCGCAGGCGGCGTAATGTTTGCAAAGCTTGTAAACCTTTTCTTGCCACAAGACAAGAAAATCAACCCAATGATTGGCGCTGCAGGCATTTCGGCATTCCCAATGTCAGGTCGTGTTGTTCACAAAATGGGACTTAAAGAGGATCCGCAAAACTTCTTGCTTATGCAGTCTATCGGCGTTAATGTTTCGGGTCAGATTGCTTCTGTTATAGCAGGCGGTCTTATCCTTAGCTTCTTTATGTAATCGGGAGGTAATGTATTATGTTTAATAACTTGCTTAGCATATTCAGCACCTTTAACCCAATGGCTTTTGTTGATAATCTTAAATATATGCTTTCGGGTATGATTGCAATATTTATCGTTATAGGTGTAATTATTATTATCACGGTTGTGCTTAATAAAATATTCAGCAAAAAGAAATAAGATATAAAAAACCAAAGACCTTCGGGATTATTTGTTCCGAAGGTCTTTTTTCTCTTTATGTCTGATTTTGAGTTTCTTTATTTCTGCCTTTGCCTTTTCTTTCATATTATGCAGTTTTTCAAGAGTTTTTTTGTCTTTTGGAAATAAAAGCTTTAGCAAAAATATCGCTATAACTACGGTGATTATCTTTTCGGGAGTAAAGGGTATCCACAGCGCTGTAAGATAGGCGCCCGCAACAGCGCCAAGCCAACCAATATCAAGCCACACAGCAATAGCCGCGGTGATATAAGCCCAACCGTTTGTTATTATCCATGCAATTCCAAAACATAAAAGCAGGCGAGGGTTTAGTATAAACTGAACTACCGTTTTTACCCAATATTTAATTTTTTCTTTTAAAGTCTCTTTCATACCGCACCTATATTTGTTTCATCCTTTGTCATATTCTAACATACAAAATCTTAAAAGTAAACTATATAAATGTTGAATTTTTTCTTAATATATTGTATAATACAACTGTTTCAAGAAGGAAACAGGTGAAAATCCTGTACGAGCCCGTCGCCGTAAGGCGCGCTTTAATTGTTTTTCTTACCCTCTTGCCGCAAAAGAGGGGACGAGCCATTGAGATAAATTCTTGAGAAGGCGAAAAGCAAAGCGTCGCAGTCGGAATATTTTTTGAACAAATGCCTTTTAAAGCGGTTGCGAGAGCCAACCCAAAAGGAGAAACAATATTTTTTTAGGAGAATGCAAATTATGAAAAAGACACAATTAAGTAAATTGTTGTCGATATCATTTTGCATCGTGCTTATTGCGGCTATGGCACTACTTGCAGGATGTAACGATAACACAACTACATCTGACCCTGTATCATCGGGCGTTACCCAAACGGTAAAGGAAACCAAATTTACCTTTATTGTGGTGGATGCTGACGAAAAAGAAACAAGCTTTGAAATCAGCACCAACAAGTCTACTGTTGGAGAAGCCCTTTTAGATAAGGGCATTATAGCGGGCGAACAGGGTGATTACGGTCTATATGTTAAAACCGTAAACGGCATTACCCTTGATTATGAAAAAGACGGAAAATATTGGGCGTTTTATGTAGACGGTGAATACGGTACGACCGGTGTAGATGCTACCGAAATAGTAGCGGGCACTACATATTCATTTAAGGCAGAAAAATGAAATTAAAGTTAAAGGATGTTGTGCTATTATCACTTCTTGCCGCGCTTATGTGCGTGGGCGATTTTGCTATGGAGTGGCTGCCGAATGTTCATTTTGTGGGCGTGCTTATAGTTATAACTACCGTAGTTTACCGCAAATACGCTCTACTGCCGATTTATGTATATGTCTTAATACAAGGCTTTGTGGGAGGATTCAGCCCTTGGTGGATAGCCTATATTTATATATGGGCACTTCTTTGGGGCGGCGTAATGTTAATATCGCAAAAGCTACCCGAAAGGATAAAATATATCCTATATGTAATTGTGTGCGCGTTGCACGGATTTTTATTTGGAGTGCTTTACGCACCGGCGCAAGCGTTGCTGTTTGGTCTTGATTTTAAAGGAACACTCGCTTGGATTGCGGCAGGATTTTATTTTGATATGCTTCACGGCATAGGCAATTTGGTGTTAGGGGCATTGTTTATTTACCCCGCAGTTCATATACTTCAAAAAGCAAATAAATACGCTAAAAATTAAAATAAAATCCTCACGACTTTTTATAAAAGTCGTGAGGATTTTCACCATTAACTTCTTACTTATCAAAAATTCCGTCAAGGATTTTGGTTGAGGGAAGAGGTAAGAAGTAAAAAGCTCGCCCTCTTACGAGAACGGGCTTTTTGGCGCCCCCTGCGCGAATCGAACGCACAACTAAATCTTAGGAGATACCGAGGGAAACGATAACGGTATCCCTTACAATACCTAAAAATCACCTGCTGTCAGGGGGATTTTTAAGGTTAATGTGTTATCTTGTATTACGCTGTTATTCCAAATATTATGCTGTTTTACATTGTTTGATTAGCAAGCAATTAGCAATGGTGTCGCTTTTAGGGTGGAGATAACAGTCGTAATATGTGCTACCAAATTACCTTTAATGTTATAGTGTTTTACATAATCACTTGCAAATTGTTGCTAAATTCAAATGTTTCTGTTATAATTATTACAACAAAAATGGATCGGAGAAATAAATATGGCTGAGATTGATCTGAAAGCATATACCACTCGTGCAAAAGAACTTGAATCTGCTATTTATACGCAAAAGAGACTGATGTCCTCGCAAGAGACTATCATAAAAGAGCAACACCCAAAGGCGCCTCAAAAGTTAAAAGTTGATATTCCGGAAAAGCCAATCAGAATTGAACCAGTCAAAATATATGATTCAGGTGTCATTGCTGGTATTATTGCAAGTGTTTGTTTGCTTGCCTTTATCATACCATCTTTGTTTTTAGTTTTTGTTGGAGAATTTGGCTTCTTTTTTATGGCATTATTGTTTGGTGTTCCTTATTATTTTTGTTGTGAAACATATTATAAAGAGCATAAATAAAAATAAAATCACAAACGAGAATAAGGAAAAACAATATAGTGAACAAGAGGGAAAATATCCAATATTATTAGAGCAATATCATCGTGAAGTTGTAAAAGCTAACGAAAACTATCAGAAAGCGCTTGATGGTTACAATATTAATGTTTCAAGACACAACCAACGTTATACCGAAACAATGAAAAAACACAATTCAGCTTTATCAACATTGGAAAATGCACTTGAACAACTATATGCCGAAAACGTGATTTTCCCAAAATACAGAAATCTTGTGGCTGTTACAGCAATCAACGAATATTTTATGAGTGGTAGATGTGACAAACTTGAAGGTCCTGATGGTGCATATAACCTATATGAGATGGAACTCAGGCAAAACATCATCATTGCTCAATTGTCAAGTATTATAGATAATTTAGAGCAAATTAGAAATAATCAGTATTCTCTTTACGAAGAACTTCAAAAATCAAATTATACCATCAACGAAATCCTCTCTGAAACTCGCAGAATGAAGGAAACCTCTAAACTTACAGCCTGCTTTGCAGGTGTTACCGCTTTGGCAGAAACTTCACCTAAATATTATCATGGCATTGTGATGTGATTTTAGCAATAACAGAAGGATATTGAAAAAATAATTATGGGTAAAAAGATTGAGAGAAATGATCCTTGTCCATGCGGCAGTGGAAAAAAGTACAAAAAGTGTTGCCTTGGAAAAGAAGATAACCATGAGTATTCCGATATAACAAAGTTTGCAGATATTTATAAAGCGACAAGGAAAGCCGCACGATTTAAGGAGTGTATCCATCCGGACAAATGCAACTGCTCTGAAAAGATTATTGGCGCTCATTCGATACAAAACAACAAGATACTTTCCAAGATAGCCGATAACGGGATGTTGTATATGCCGTGTCCCAAGCCTGATTTGTCGTTCACTTTACAAAACAAATACGGTAGAAAAGAAGCCACAGTTTTTAGCGGATTTTGCGGCTATCATGATAAAACCACATTCCAGCCGATTGAAGACAAAGATTATATAGCGACAGAGGAACAAATCTTCTTATATGTGTACAGAGCGTTTGCGATTGAGTATCACAAAAAGCAAGAGTCTGTTCGAATGCATCAAATTATACTATCCAATAAACCTTCTGCAGTAGAGATGCCTGGCATGACAATTGACGGCAAAACCGGATTTGATATGGCTGTTGCAGATTTTGAAGAAGAAAAGAAAATCTTTGATAAGGCACTTATGGAAAAACGATATGATGTGCTTACAAGTATTGTTTGGGAGTTTAATGGTTTTTCGAATTTTGCTGCTACAGCAGGCGAAACTCCCATGTATGATTTTGATGGCAAACAGATACAGGACCTGCTTAATCCCAGTGTGCCAGCTCGACATGTTTACACGTGTGTTTTCCCTGAGAACGGCAAGACGTATGTCATAATAGCGTGGCTCAAAGAGTATGACGGTTTATTTTTGCCGATGAAGGAAAGGCTCGAATCCTTGACAGAGGATGAGAAAAAGAATTACATCAACAACACCATAGCAATAACAACGGAAAACGTGGTGATCAAGCCAAGTGCTTGGGATGCTATGCCTGAAACAGCAAAGCAAGCATTTACTGTTCTGTTTTTAGGGATGGCGGATATGTTGGCGCTGGACGGAAAACCATATGATCGTTTTGAAAAACCTTCGTTTGATTTGTTTTCTATATGAATATGAAAGCTACGTTATAATTAAAATGTCTATGGATGGAACATACGCCTGCGCAAATTAGCAGGAATTTGCTAAAAATCCGATTAGCAGGCGATTAGCAAAACACCGATTTTCTGCTAATTTACTGCTAATCGGGATATGTTATTTGTTTGATACTGTTTTTCTCTCCTAAAATAAGAAAACCCACCCAAGAAATGAGTGAGCAATAAAAAGTAAAAGCCCCGAAAACATAGTGTATTCGGGGCTTTTGGCGCGCTTGCCCGGATTCGAACCGGGGGCGTTCCGCTTAGGAGGCGGACCCTCTATCCTGCTGAGGTACAAGCGCATATACGATACAGTTCAAACAGATTACCATTTGCCTTTTTGCTAAGGTGTTTGTTAAAACACCCACTTAGGAGGATCTTATTATATCCATTTAACTAAGGGGGCAAATGTTTTTTGCGAAATTTTTAACTGCCTGTTAATTTTATCGTAAAGACGCGACAAAGTCAATATAATCTTGCTTTTTTGTTAGTAATTTGTTATACTATTATGGTAGACGAATGGGGGTGACCGCCATACGCGAATTGCTTTTAAAAATTAAGAGAACCTTTGTAAGCAAAAAATTTATTGAGTTTTGTGTTCTTGGGGTTATTAACACGTTTGTTCATGGAAAATTTTCACAGTATTTTAGTTATGTTATGCAACCAAACGTGGCTCATATAGTTGGATTCTTTTGTTCAAATTTAATCGCTTTCTTTTTAAGCAGTTACATTATATTTAAAAAGCCTCCATCTTTACAAAGATATTTTCGTTTTATATTATCATATGTTCCAAACCTAATAATCAGCTTCCTTGTTACATTTATTACAATCAATACTATGGAGCTTCCGCAATTTTGGGCAACAGTTATTGCCGCGGCGGTGGGTGGTCCCGTGACATTTGTGATAATGAAAATATATACTTTTGGTAAGAAATAATAATCTGTACACAGATTTTGTTTTATATTTTATTTCAAAGGAGTTGCAACACTATGAGCAAATCAAGATACGTAGGCGGCTACCCCGTAATTGGTATTCGTCCTGTCGTTGACGGTCGTCGTGGTCCTATGCAGTTACGCGAAAGCCTTGAAGCACAGGTAATGGCTATGGCAAACGCGGCTAAAAAACTTTTTGAGGAAAATCTTTTCTATTCAAATGGTGATCCTGTAAAGGTTGTAATGGCTGATACCAGTATCGGTCGTGTGCCTGAGGCTGCTGCTTGTGCTGAAAAGTTTAAAAAAGAGGGCGTAGACATTACCCTTTCTGTAACACCTTGCTGGTGCTACGGTTCAGAGACTATGGATATGGATCCCAATACAATCAAGGGTGTTTGGGGCTTTAACGGTACCGAGCGTCCGGGCGCTGTATATCTTGCAGCAGTTCTCGCAGGTCACGCTCAGAAGGGCTTGCCTGCATTTGGTATTTACGGTCACGAGGTACAGGACCGCGATCAAGTGTCTGAAATTCCCGAAGACGTAAAAGAAAAGCTCTTGCGCTTTGGTCGCGCGGCAGTAGCTGTTGCTACAATGCGCGGCAAGTCATATTTGCAGATTGGCTCACAGTGTATGGGTATTGCAGGCTCAATTATGGATCAGGATATGATGGAAGCATATTTTGGTATGCGTATTGAGTCGGTTGACGAGGTTGAAATCCTTCGCCGTATGGAAGAGGGCATCTACAACGAAGAAGAATACCAAAAGGCTCTTGCCTGGACAAAAGAACACTGCAAAGAGGGTCGTGACGATAACCCCGAGTCAGTTGAGTTCTTAGGTGAAGAACGCCGCATTAAGTTTACTCCTGAAGAAAAAGAAAAACAGTGGGAATTTACTGTTAAAATGTATTGCATAATAAAAGACCTTATGGCAGGCAACGAAAATCTTCCCGAGGCATTTATTGAGGAAAGAGTCGGCCACAACGCTATTGCAGGTGGTTTCCAGGGTCAGCGTCAGTGGACTGACCATTGGCCAAACTGCGACTATCCGGAAGCATTGCTTTCGTCAAGCTTTGACTACGAGGGCGCACGCGAGCCATATACCCTTGCTACCGAAAATGATATTTTAAACGGTATGGGTATGCTTATGATGCGTTTGCTTACACACCGCGCACAGATATTTGCCGATGTTCGTACATATTGGTCGGGTGAGGCTACCGAGCGTGTTACAGGCTATAAGCTCCAGGGTAAAGCTGCCGAATCTAACGGTATTATCCACCTTCTCAACTCCGGCGCTGCTTGTCTTGATGCTTGCGGTGAGTGTCGTGATGAAAACGGCAACGCTGTTATGAAAAAATGGTGGGAGGTTACCGACGAGGATATCA
>CAYLXT010000006.1:0-34685 GCA_964387615.1 uncultured Ruminococcus sp. | reverse complement strand
AAGAGGGCGCGGCATTGGTTGCTGCAAACAACGCAAGCGTTCCCGTTATAAACGCAGGTGACGGTGGTCATTGCCACCCGACACAAACGCTTGCAGATTTACTTACAATACGTCGCGAAAAGGGTAGATTTGACAACCTTACCGTTGGATTTTGTGGTGACTTAAAATTTGGCAGAACAGTGCATTCGCTTATAAATGCACTCAGCCGATACAATAATATTAAAATTGTACTTATTTCTCCCGAAGAATTAAAGTTACCAAGTTATGTTAAAAAGGATATTCTTGTTAAAAATAATATTCCTTATACACAGACCACCAATTTAGAGTCTGCTATGCCAGAACTTGATATACTTTATATGACTCGTGTTCAGCGTGAGCGCTTCTTTAACGAAGAAGATTATCTCCGCCTTAAAGATAGCTATATTCTTACTCCTGACAAGCTGAAAAACGCTAAAGCGGATTTGTCAATTTTGCATCCATTGCCACGTGTTAATGAAATAAGTGTTGCGATTGATAATGACCCCCGTGCTTGTTATTTTAAACAGGTGCTTAACGGCAAATATATGCGTATGGCACTTATTTTGAAACTTCTTAAGGAGGCAGGAACAATATGAATATAGATTCAATTCAAAACGGTATTGTAATTGACCATATTACAGCGGGACTTGGTATGCATCTTTATGAACTTTTAGACCTTGCTTCTCTTGACGCTTCAATAGCGCTTATTAAAAATGTGGGTAGCAAAAAAATGGGCAAAAAAGACATCATCAAAATTGATGCTGACATTCTGCTCAATTTTGATGTTATAGGATTCGTTGATCCTGATGCTACCGTCAATATTATTAAAGATGGTGTACTTGTTGATAAGTTAAGAATAGCTATGCCGCAAACACTTACAAATGTAATAAAATGTAAAAATCCAAGATGTATTACATCTTGCGAACAAGAACTTGATCATATTTTTAAACTAACCGATAAAGAAAATAAAGTTTATCGTTGTATTTATTGTGAAACAAAGGCTTGATTTTGGTATAATTTTTGGTGATTTTTTCATACCCAAAAACACTAAATTTTCTTGACAGTATTTTTACAAAATGGTATACTGTGAAAGTACTGATTGTACCGTTCTTTGTGACTGACGGAATATATTGTGGAGCACCACTAAGGAACAAAGATTGTAATATTTAGCCGACCGTCTGGGCACACTTGAACTACATATAGTCCAAGTGCGCCCTTTTGTATTTTTGGAGGTAAAACAATGAAAAAAGTTGGAATCATAATGGGTAGCGACAGTGATTTACCTATAATAAAAAAAGCAACAGATATGTTAAAAACGCTTGATATACCGTTTGAAGTACATATTTATTCCGCACACCGCACACCTGTTGAAGCGCGAGAATTTGCGCTTTCCGCTCGTGATAATGGCTTTGGTGTTTTGATTGCGGCAGCCGGTATGGCGGCTCACCTTGCAGGTGCTATTGCTGCAAACACAACTTTGCCCGTAATCGGCATACCGTGTAAATCTTCAAATCTTGACGGTATAGATGCGCTTCTCTCTACCGTACAGATGCCAACAGGTATTCCGGTTGCTACTGTTGCAATAAATGGCGGAGCGAATGCGGCTCTGCTTGCAGCCCAGATTATTGCGGTAGAAGATAAAGACTTGGCAGCAAAACTTGATGCTAAACGTGCAAGTGATGCTGCAACTGTACTTGAAAAAGACGGCAAAGTTATGGAAAATTTATAATTTATTTTAAAGGAGTATATAAAAATGGAAAACAAACTTTTGTACACAGGTAAAACTAAAAACGTTTATCAGCTTGAAAACGGCAACTGTCTTTTAAAATTTAAGGATGATTGCACCGGTAAAGATGGTGTGTTTGATCCAGGTGAAAACTCAGTAGGTCTTACAATTGAAGGTGTTGGTGACGTTAACCTTCGTATGTCTGTTTACTTCTTTGAAAAGATTAATGCAGCAGGCATATTTACACACTATGTAAATGCAAACCTTGAAGACACAACTATGGAAGTTTTACCTGCAAAAGTGTTTGGTCACGGTCTTGAAGTTATATGTCGTTATAAAGCAGTTGGTAGTTTCATTCGTCGTTATGGCGATTATATTGAAGAAGGCGCAGACCTTCCTGCATATGTTGAAATGACATTTAAAAACGATGAAAAGGGCGATCCGCTCGTAATCAAAGATGCCCTTGTAGCACTTGGTGTTATGACTGATAAGCAGTATGAAGATATTAAGAATATGACTCAAAAGATCACAAAAATTGTTGCTGATGATCTTAAAGAAAAGGGTCTTGACCTTTATGATATTAAATTTGAATTTGGTTATGCACCTAATGGTGACGTAATGCTTATAGATGAAATTGCTTCAGGCAATATGCGTGTTTATAAGGATGGCGAATATATTGATCCTATGACACTCTCAAAACTTTTCTTCGCATAAATCCCGTTTTTATAGAAAGTAGGTCACTATGGGCGGTTTTTTTGGAATCACCTCTAAGCATGACTGTATGATGGATGTCTTTTTTGGTGTGGATTATCATTCACACTTGGGCACCCGTCGCGGCGGTCTTGCTGCGTTTGACTGCGAAATTGGTCTTCAACGCAAAATACATAATATAGAAAATTCACCCTTCAGAACAAAGTTTGAAAAAATTTTTGAAGAAATGAAGGGCACTTCCGCTATTGGTTGCATCAGCGATACTGATCCGCAACCAATGCTCATTCGTTCAAAATTCGGCACCTATGCTATTTGTACTGTAGGTGTCATTAATAATGTTGATGAACTCATTGACAGATGTCTTGCTCAAACAGGCGGTTATTTTGATGCTATGACGGGTGGTAGAGTAAATACTACCGAACTTGTTGCGGCATTGGTTAATCAAAAAGAAACCTTTGTTGAAGGTATTAAATTTGCTCAAGAGCAAATTGACGGCACGATGTCGATTTTAATTCTTACCAGCAAGGGTGCAATTATTGCTGCTCGTGATAAACTGGGTAGAATTCCTGTTCTTATCGGCAAAAATGAAGATGGTTATGCCGTAACCTTTGAGTCATTTGCATATCAAAAGTTAGGTTATGCCGATGAAAAAGAATTAGGTCCCGGTGAAATTGTAAAAATCACTCCTGATGGTATGAAACAGCTTGCAGAACCCGGCACTAAGAAAAGAATTTGTTCTTTTCTTTGGAGTTATTATGGCTATCCGACATCTACTTACGAAGGTGTAAACGTTGAGGCAATGCGTTGCCGCAATGGTGAAATAATGGCAGAATATGACCGTAAAAACGGTGTAGCTCAAGATGTTGACTACGTAGGCGGTGTGCCTGATTCAGGTATACCACACGCTATTGGTTATTCAAACGAAAGCGGAAAAAAATATTCACGTGCTTTTATTAAATATACACCAACCTGGGCGCGCAGCTTTACGCCTGCAAAGCAGTCCGATCGTGATAAGGTTGCCCGTATGAAGCAGATACCTGTACATGATTTTATTGTTGATAAAAATCTTCTTTTTGTTGATGATTCAATTGTGCGTGGTACACAGCTTAAAGAAACGGTTGATTTTCTTTATGAAAACGGCGCAAAGGCAGTGCATATGCGTTCTGCTTGTCCGCCTATAATGTATGGCTGTAAATATCTGAATTTCTCACGCTCTACGAGTGATATGGAGCTTATTGCACGTCGCGTTATTATGGAGCTTGAAGGTGAAGAAGGCTTTAAGTATATAGATGAATATTCTAATGGCGAAACTGAGCGCGGTAAGGCGCTTCGCAAAACAATATGCGAAAAATTTAATTTTGCATCTTTAGAGTTTCAGACGTTAGAGGGCATTATAAAAGCTATTGGTCTACCAGAGTGTGATCTTTGCACATACTGTTGGAATGGAAAGGAATAATTATGCATAATAATTCTAAATCAGAAGCATACGCAGCTGCGGGCGTTGATATTACCGCAGGTTATAAATCTGTTGAACTAATGAAATCACATATTGCTCGTACCAAAAATGATGGTTGCCTTGATGACGTAGGTGGCTTTGGCGGTTGTTTTGGTTTGCCTGGCGGCTATGAGGAACCTGTTTTGGTAAGTGGTACCGACGGTTGCGGAACAAAGGTTAAACTTGCAATTCTTATGGATAAGCACGACACTATCGGTATTGATGCTGTTGCGATGTGCGTTAATGATATTATTTGCTGTGGCGCAAAACCGCTTTTCTTTTTAGACTATATTGCCTGTGGCAAAAATATTCCTGAAAAGATTGCTTCAATCGTTGGCGGTGTTTGTGAAGGTTGTGTGCAGTCAGGCGCGGCACTTATCGGTGGCGAAACCGCAGAACATCCCGGTATGATGCCATTAGAAGATTATGACCTTGCTGGTTTTGCTGTAGGTATTGTTGATAAGAAGAAAATTCTTGATAATAAGTCTGTAAATACCGGTGACGTTGTAATTGCACTTGCATCAAGCGGCGTTCATTCAAACGGTTTTTCACTTGTTCGTAAGGTTTTTGATATTGAAAACTGCGACCTTACTGCATACAGTCAAGAACTTGGTGGTAAAACACTTGGTGAAACGCTTCTTACACCAACCAGAATTTATGTAAAACCCGTTTTAGCACTTATTGATGAGGTAAACGTTCATGCAATTTCTCATATTACCGGTGGCGGTTTTTATGAAAATATCCCGAGAAGCTTACCCAAGGGCTATTCAGTAAAGGTTGATAAATCTTCTCTTAAAATTTTACCAATCTTTAACCTTATTCAAAAGGTTGGAGGCATATCAGAGCGTGATATGTTTAACACATATAATATGGGTGTTGGTATGAGTATAGTTGTTGCGAAAGAAGATGCTGACAAAGCTTTAAAAGTTTTAAAGGCAAATGGTGAAGATGCTTATATCATTGGTTCAGTTATAGAAAGTGATGAGGGTGTTATCATTGAATAATACTAAAAATATTGTAGTTTTGGTATCAGGCGGCGGCACAAATTTACAGGCGCTTATTGATGCGCAAAATCGTGGCGAACTTGGTCAGGGTAAAATTACTTGTGTAATTTCTTCTAAATCTGATGCTTACGCTCTTACTCGTGCCGAGGATAACGGTATAAAAACCCGTGTGCTTATCAGAAAAGATTACGCTGATATTGCTTCATACAGTATTGCTATGCGTGATGCTCTGATTGAAGAAAAAGCAGATATCGTGGTGTATGCAGGCTTTATGACAATACTCGACAAAAATGTTTGTGATGCCTTTGTAAACCGTATGGTTAATGTTCATCCGGCTTTGATTCCTTCTTTTTGCGGTAAGGGTTATTATGGCTTACACGTTCATGAAGAGGCGCTCAAAAAAGGTGTCAAGGTTTCGGGTGCAACAGTTCATTTTGTTACCGCCGAATGTGATGCAGGTCCTATAATATTGCAAAAAGCTGTTGAAGTTTTGGATGATGACACACCTGAAACATTACAAAAACGTATAATGGAAAAAGCCGAGTGGAAGATATTACCGCGTGCTGTTCAGCTTTTGTGTGACGATAAAATTACCGTAAAAAACGGAAAAACATATATTAAATAATTGAGGTATTTTAATATGGAAATTAAAACACTTGAAAACGAACTTAATTCTTTAGCCTACCACGGTAGAGGTATTATTATTGGTAAGAGTGCTGACGGCACAAAGGCTATTACAGCATACTTTATTATGGGACGAAGTGAAAATAGCCGTAATCGTATATTTGTAGAAGATGGCGAAGGTATCAGAACACAGGCTTTTGACGAGTCAAAGATGACCGACCCACATCTTATTATCTATGCGCCTGTTCGTGTGCTTGGTAATAAAACTATTGTTACAAACGGTGATCAGACTGATACTATCTATGAACTTATGGATAGACAAATGACCTTTGAACAATCACTTCGTACACGTGAGTTCGAGGATGATGCTCCAAACTTCACACCACGCATTTCGGGTATTATACGTCTTGAAAAAGGCGATATGAATTATGCTATGTCAATTCTCAAATCAGCTGATGGTGATGGTTCGTCTTGCCAGCGATATACATTTGCATATTCAAATCCTCTTGCAGGCAAGGCTAAATTTATTCATACCTATAAGTGTGATGGCAATCCGTTGCCAAGCTTTGAGGGTGAGCCCAAAACGCTCCAACTTCCCGATACCGATATCGATACACTGACCGATGTTATTTGGAAAAACCTAAATGAAGATAATAAGGTATCATTGTTTGTAAGATATATTGATCTTAAAACAGGTAAATACGAGTCAAGAATCGTTAACAAGAACGTATAAGGAGAGTATAAAATGAAAGAATTTGAACTTAAATACGGTTGTAACCCAAATCAAAAACCTTCAAAAATTTATATGAAAGATGGAAGTGAACTTCCAATTGAAATTTTGTGCGGCAGACCTGGTTACATTAACTTTCTTGATGCATTTAACTCATGGCAACTCGTTAAAGAACTTAAAGCGGCTTTAGGTTTACCTGCAGTTACTTCGTTTAAGCACGTAAGCCCTACATCCGCGGCAGTTGGTGTACCGCTTTCAGACAAGCTAAAAAAGGCTTGCTTTGTTGATGATATTGAAGGTCTTGATGAATCTCCACTTGCTTGCGCTTATGCACGTGCTCGTGGTACAGACCGTATGTGTTCTTTTGGTGACTGGGTAGCACTTTCAGATGTATGTGACGTTACTACCGCTAAAATGATTAAGCGTGAAGTTTCCGACGGTGTTATCGCACCAGGTTATGAACCCGAAGCGCTTGAAATTCTCAAATCCAAGAGAAACGGTAACTATAATATTGTTAAAATTGACCCTGATTATGTTCCAGAGGTTCAAGAAACCAAACAGGTATTTGGTATTACATTTGAGCAGGGTAGAAACAATTTTGAAATCAACCGTGAGTTGCTTTCGAACATTGTTACCGACAATAAAGAATTGCCCGAAAGTGCAATTCGTGATCTTATAATTGCACTTATTACCCTTAAATATACACAGTCAAATTCTGTTTGCTACGCTGTAGACGGACAGGCTATCGGCGTAGGCGCGGGTCAGCAGTCACGTATTCACTGCACACGCCTTGCAGGTACTAAGGCAGACACATGGTTCTTGCGTCAGCATGATAAGGTTTTAAATCTTCCGTTCAAAGATACACTTGGTCGTCCTGATCGTGATAATGTTATTGACGGTTATATCAACCAGAACGAAGAGGATGTTTGTGCTGATGGCAACTGGCAGAAATACTTTACCGTTCAGCCAGAACCTTTCACAATGGAAGAACAAAAAGCATTCCTTGCTACAATTGACAATGTAGCTCTTGGTTCCGATGCATTCTTCCCATTTGACGATAATATTGAACGCGCAAAACGCAGCGGCGTTAAGTATATCGCAGAGCCGGGTGGCTCAATTCGTGACGATGTTGTAATTGATTGCTGCAATAAATATGGTATGGCTATGGCATTTACCGGAATGCGTTTGTTCCATCATTAATATAAGTTATTTAAGGTGTATATATGAATATTTTAGTTGTAGGTGGCGGTGGTCGTGAACACGCCATTATCAAAAAAATTAAAGAAAATAAAACTGTAGAGCAGATATATGCTTTGCCGGGTAACGGTGGTATTGCAGTAGATGCTACTTGTGTTGATATTGCCGCTACCGATATTGAAAAAATAGTTGATTTTGCGGTAAGCAATAAAATTGATTATGCTGTCGTGGCTCCTGATGATCCACTGGTTCTTGGTTGCGTTGATGCTTTAAACGCAAAGGGAATACCTTGCTTTGGTCCTAACAAGGCGGCTGCTATTATTGAAGGCAGTAAGGTTTTTTCTAAAAATCTTATGAAGAAATATGGTATTCCAACTGCGGAATACGAAGTGTTTGACAACGCAGATAAAGCGCTCGCATATCTTGAAACAGCACCAATTCCAACAGTTATCAAGGCTGACGGATTAGCACTTGGTAAGGGTGTTATTATTGCCCAAACTCGTGAAGAAGCTAAAGAAGCAGTTGTTTCTATTATGCAGGTCAAGCAGTTTGGTAAAAGTGGCGACAACATAGTTATCGAAGAGTTTTTAACCGGTCCCGAAGTATCGGTACTTTCATTTACCGATGGTCATGTTGTTGTGCCAATGATTTCTTCAATGGATCACAAGCGTGCAGGAGACAATGATACCGGTCTTAATACGGGCGGTATGGGAACTGTCGCACCCAACCCTTACTATACTGAAGATATTGCTGAAGAATGTATGCAAAAAATCTTTTTGCCAACCATTCGCGCTATGAAAGCTGAAGGAAGAACATTTAAAGGTTGTTTGTATTTCGGATTAATGCTGACTCCTAATGGTCCGAAGGTTATCGAATATAACTGTCGTTTTGGTGACCCTGAAACACAGGTTGTATTACCGCTTCTTGAAAGCGATTTATTAACTGTTATGCAAGCGGTTACTAACGAAACCTTAGCTGATACTGCGGTTAAATTCAGTAACAAAAATGCTTGCTGTGTAATAATGGCGTCAATGGGATATCCGTCTTCTTATGAAAAAGGATATGAAATCGCCATACCGTCAGATTTGCTTGACAGCACCTATGTTGCAGGCGCAACATTAAAAGACGGCAAATTGCTGACTTCTGGCGGTCGTGTTCTTGGTGTAACTTCTGTTGAAAATACATTAAAAGATGCAATTGTTACATCATACAAAAAGGTAGAAAACATTAAGTTTGATAACCGCTACTATCGTAACGATATTGGCGCAAAGGCTTTAAAAGCAGGGGAGGCAAAATAATGGTTTACAGAGTATATGTAGAAAAGAAAAAAGAACTTGCTAATGAAGCAAAAGGATTACTTAACGAAGCAAAAAATCTGCTTGGTATAAGCAACATTACCGATATAAGAATTTTCAATCGTTATGACGCTGAAAATATAACCGAAGAGCTTTTTAACTATGCTATCGGCACAGTATTTTCAGAGCCACAGCTTGATATTGCTACAAGCGATATTGATATTGATGATGCAACTATTTTTGCTGTAGAATATTTGCCCGGTCAGTTTGACCAGCGTGCTGATTCTGCTGCGCAATGTATACAAATAGTTTCACAGGGTGACCGCCCTGTAATTCGATCAGCAAAGGTTTATGCTCTTTACGGCAACCTTACTGATACCGATGTTGCTGAAATAAAGAAATATGTTATTAACCCTGTTGAAGCACGTGAAGCAGAACTCACGCTTCCTGAAACCTTGGTTACAAATTATGATATACCTACAACCGTTAAAACACTTGACGGTTTCTTAGCGCTTGATCGTGCGGGCCTTGAGCAGTTTGTTAAAGATATGGGTCTTGCAATGGATGCCGATGATATTGCATTTTGCCAGAACTACTTTAAGACAGAAGGCAGAGAGCCAACTATTACTGAAATTCGTATGATTGACACATACTGGTCTGACCACTGCCGTCATACCACATTCTTAACAGTGATTGACGACGTTAAGTTTGAAGACGAGCTTTTGCAAAGCGCGTATGACGAGTATATCGCAGTTCGCAATGAACTTGGTCGTACAAAGCCGATATGTCTTATGGATATTGCAACCGTTGCGGTGAAATACTTAAAAGAAAACGGCAAACTTGAAAAGTTGGATGAATCAGAAGAAATCAACGCTTGTACCGTTAAGATAAATGTTGATGTTGACGGTGTGAGTGAACCTTGGTTACTTCTTTTCAAAAATGAAACACATAATCATCCAACCGAAATCGAGCCGTTTGGTGGCGCGGCTACCTGTATCGGCGGTGCTATACGCGACCCGCTTTCAGGTCGTGCTTATGTTTACGGCGCTATGCGTGTTACAGGTGCGGCTGACCCGACAGTACCTGTTAGTGAAACGATTCCCGGCAAATTGCCACAGCGTAAAATCGTTACAACCGCGGCGGCTGGTTATTCATCATACGGTAACCAGATTGGTCTTGCAACAGGTATTGTTGATGAGATTTATCACCCCGGTTATGCTGCAAAGCGTATGGAAATTGGTGCAGTAATTGCGGCGGCTCCCGCCCAAAACGTACGTCGTGAAGTGCCGGCTCCCGGTGATATCGTTATCCTTTTAGGTGGTAGCACAGGACGTGACGGTATTGGTGGTGCTACTGGTTCATCAAAGGCTCATACAGCGCAGTCGGTTGAAACCTGCGGAGCCGAGGTTCAAAAGGGTAACGCGCCCGAAGAACGCAAATTACAGCGTCTTTTCCGTAATAAAACCGCTACACAAATGATTAAGCGTTGTAACGACTTCGGCGCAGGCGGTGTATCAGTTGCTATTGGTGAACTTGCTGACGGTCTTGAAATTAATCTTAATGCAGTTCCTAAAAAATATGAGGGTCTTGACGGTACCGAAATTGCTATCAGTGAATCACAAGAGCGTATGGCTGTGGTTATTGAGCCGCACAACGTTGACGCTTTCTTAGCGCTTGCTGCTGAAGAAAACCTTCAGGCTTGCCCCGTTGCAGTAGTACAGGCAGAGCCTCGCCTTGTTATGAACTGGAACGGACAAAAAATCGTTGACATCAGTCGTGAATTTTTAAATTCTAACGGTGCCGATAAACACATCGTTATCACACCTGAAGCACCAAAGGCTTTTGGTGGTCCTGTTGACGGCAGTTTTGCTGATAATTACAAAAAGATTGCCGATGACCTTAATATGTGTTCAAAACGCGGTCTTTCAGAGCGTTTTGACTCTACAATCGGCGCTGGTACTGTTCTTATGCCTTTTGGTGGTAAACATCAGTTAACACCAATTCAGGCAATGGTACAAAAGATTTCGGTTGAGAAAAAGCACACTGACGATTGCTCACTTATGTCTTGGGGTTACAACCCATTTATTACCGAGCAGAGTCCATATCATGGCGCATACTTGGCAGTTGTTGAATCTGTTTCAAAACTTATTGCTACAGGTGCAAAATTCCAAGACGTTTATCTTACATTTCAGGAGTATTTTGAAAAACCTGGTACCGACGGCAAACGTTGGGGCAAACCTTTGGCGGCGTTACTTGGCGCATTTAAGGCGCAAAAAGAATTGGGCATTGGTTCAATCGGCGGTAAAGACTCAATGAGTGGATCATTTGAAGATTTAGATGTTCCGCCAACACTTGTTTCCTTTGCTGTTACTACCGAAAAGGTCAAGGATATTTTATCTCCTGAATTTAAGTCCGCTGGTAATAAACTTTATTTACTCAGCCCCATTTATGACGAAGAGACAAATCTTCCGAACACCAAATCACTTATTAATACCTTTAATAAAGTTACCGAACTTATGCGTTCAGGCAAGGTTGTGTCATGTTACACTCCAGGTATTGGCGGTATAGCAGAGGCAATTATGAAAATGAGTTTTGGTAATGGTTTGGGCTTTAGATATGAAGACTATTTAAGTGTTGCAAAATTATTTGATTATTCTTACGGTGCATTCTTGATCGAAGTTACCGAAGATATTGATGACGGTATTTTGATTGGTACCGTTACCGACGACAACAATATAACTCTCGGTGCTGAAAGCATTTGTCTTGATGAATTGCTTAATATTTATGAGGATAAATTAGAGTCGGTTTACAGCTGTAACATTCCTGATGCAAAAACTCCAATGAAAAACTTTGAGTATAAGGCAGAAAGCTATCCTGCTCCTACAATCAAGGTTGCGCGTCCAAAGGTTCTTATTCCTGCATTTCCGGGTACAAACTGCGAATTTGACAGCGCAAAGGCTATGCGTGATGCAGGTGCCGACCCTGAAATTATCGTTATCAAAAACCTTTCGGCTTCCGGTATTCAGTCAAGTATTGACGAGTTTGCTACAAAACTTAAAGATGCACAAATGATATTTATACCCGGTGGTTTTTCTGGCGGCGATGAGCCTGATGGTAGCGGCAAGTTTATTACCGCATTCTTCCGTAATGCCGCTATTAAAGAGGGAGTAACTGATTTGCTCGATAATCGTGACGGTTTAATGTGTGGTATTTGTAATGGTTTCCAAGCTCTTATCAAGTTAGGTCTTGTTCCATATGGTAAGATTATTGATACAGATAAGTACTGCCCAACCCTTACCTTTAATACAATCGCACGTCACCAATCACGAATTGTTCGTACACGTGTTGCTTCTAACAAGTCACCTTGGCTTTCACTTACAAATGTTGGTGATGTTTATAACGTGCCGATTTCACACGGCGAAGGCAGGTTCTTAGCAAGTGAAGAGCTTATCAAAGAATTAGCTGCCAACGGTCAGATAGCTACGCAGTACGTTGACCTTAGTGGTAATGCTACAAGCGATGTTCACTTTAATCCCAATAACTCAATGTACGCTATCGAAGGTATTACTTCACCCGATGGTCGTGTATTTGGTAAAATGGGTCACAGTGAGCGTATAGGTGAAGGCCTTTATAAAAACGTACTTGGCGAATATGATATCCGTATGTTTGAAGCAGCTGTTAAGTATTTTAAATAATATTGTCGGAGTTGAGTAAAATGGCTTATTTATCTGATATTGAAATCGCACAACAGTGTGAAATGCAACCCATAACCGAAATTGCCCAAAAGGCAAAAGTAGATGAAAAATATATTGAGCAGTACGGTAAGTATAAGGCAAAAATTGATTTGTCTTTACTTAATGATACCAACCGTAAGGACGGTAAATTAGTGCTTGTAACTGCTATTACCCCAACGCCTGCAGGTGAAGGCAAGACTACGACTACAATTGGTCTTGCCGATGGTCTTGCACGTATTGGCAAAGACGTTACGGTTGCCCTTCGCGAGCCTTCATTAGGTCCTGTTTTCGGCGTTAAGGGTGGCGCTGCAGGCGGTGGTTATGCTCAGGTAGTGCCTATGGAGGATATAAATCTTCATTTTACAGGTGATTTCCACGCTATAGGTGCGGCAAACAATCTGCTTGCCGCTATGCTTGATAACCATATTCAGCAGGGTAATGCTTTAGGTATTGACGTTCGTAAAATCACTTGGAAGCGTTGTGTTGATATGAACGACCGTCAGCTTCGTTTTGTTGTAGACGGTATGGGTGGTAAGGCAAACGGTGTTCCTCGTGAAGACGGATTTGATATTACCGTTGCAAGTGAGATTATGGCAGTATTTTGCTTAGCGTCTTCTATAACCGACCTTAAAGAGCGTCTTTCTCGCATAATAGTTGGTTATACCTACGACGACAAACCTGTTACAGCAGGTGATTTAAAGGCTGTTGGAGCTATGACAGCGCTTCTTAAAGATGCTATCAAACCAAATCTTGTTCAGACACTTGAGGGCACACCTGCATTTGTTCACGGTGGTCCATTTGCTAATATTGCTCACGGTTGTAACTCAGTTATGGCTACAAAATTGGCACTTAAAATGGGTGACTACGCTATTACCGAGGCGGGCTTTGGTGCTGATTTGGGTGCAGAAAAGTTCCTTGATATTAAATGTCGTATGGCAGGGCTCACTCCTGATGCAGTTGTTGTGGTTGCTACGGTTCGCGCGCTTAAAATGCACGGTGGTCTTGATAAAAAGCAACTTGATACAGAAGATTTAAGTGCGCTTGAAAAGGGAATACCCAACCTTTTGCGTCACGTTTCTAACATTAAAAACGTTTATAAACTTCCTTGTGTTGTAGCCGTTAATCGTTTTCCAACCGATACTGATAATGAGATTGATTTTATTATTGCCAAATGTAAGGAACTCGGTGTAAATACCGTTCTTTCTACCGTTTGGGCAGAAGGTGGCAAAGGCGGCGAAGCACTCGCACACGAAGTTGTTCGTCTTTGTGATGAAGAGCAGGGCGACTTTACCTTCTCATATGAGCTTGACAGTTCTATTGAAGAAAAGATTGAAGCGGTTGTTAAAAAGATTTACGGTGGCAATGGTATTACTGTACTGCCAAATGCAAAAAAACAGATTTCACAGCTTACCGAACTTGGTTTTGATAACTTGCCTATTTGTGTTGCTAAAACACAGTATAGTTTTTCTGATGACCCTACCAAGCTTGGCGCACCGGAAAACTTTACCGTTACTATTAAAAACGTTAAGGTATCTGCTGGTGCAGGATTTATAGTTGTAATGACAGGCGATATTCTTACAATGCCCGGACTTCCAAAATCGCCTGCGGCAGAACGTATTGATGTTGATGAGAATGGAAAAATCACAGGTTTGTTTTAACTTATAATATAATTTAGCATTCGTCACAAAAACATTGTAACGGGTGCTTTTTTATTGCTTTTTTATTGCTTGTATGTTAATATTATCTTGGTGATTCTATGTATGATTATGTTCTTTTTGATTTAGACGGAACCTTAACCGATCCGGGTGAGGGTATTACAAACTCGGTGGCTTATGCTCTTAATAAATTTGGTATAGAAGTGACCGACAAAACAACGCTTTATAGCTTTATAGGTCCACCACTCATTGATTCTTTTATGAAGTATTACAATATGAGTTATGAAGATGGATTAAAAGCAGTTGGTTATTACCGTGAGTATTTCGGCGTAACCGGAATATTTGAAAATCGTGTTTTTGACGGAATACACGAACTGCTTACCGAAATTAAAGAATCTGGTCGAAAAATTTCACTTGCTACTTCAAAACCTGAAGTATATGCAAAAAGAATTTTAGAACACTTTGATTTAGCAAAGTATTTTGACTTTGTCGGTGGTGCCACTATGGACGAGTCGCGTTCAAAAAAATCTGATGTAATCGCATATACGCTTGATAAATTAAATGTTACCGATAAATCAAAGGTTGTAATGGTTGGAGACAGGCATCACGATATTGTAGGTGCAAACGTGAACGATCTGGATTCCATTGGTGTACTTTTTGGTTACGGCGATAGAGATGAACTTAAAACAGCTGGAGCAAAATATATTGCTGAAACTGTTAATGATATTATGAAATTTTTGTAAGGAGAATTCTTATGACAAACAAAATTGAAGCATTTAACAAATTTGGTGTTATGGTTGATTGCTCGCGCAATGCGGTAATGACGGTTGAACAACTTAAAAAATTTATTACTGTTATTTCAAAAATGGGTTACAATCAGGTTCATCTTTATATGGAAGATACCTATGAAGTAAACAATGAGGCGTATTTTGGTTATCTTCGTGGTAAATATTCTAAAGAAGAACTCAAAGAACTTGATGATTTTGCATATGGTATTGGCGTTGAACTTGTGCCTAATATTCAAACACTCGCTCATATGGCGGCCTTTTTAAGATGGCGTACTGATATTAAGGATGCAGACGATATAATGCTTGCGGGTGATGAAAAAGTATATGATCTAATTGATCGTATGTTTGCATCATTGCGTGAATGTTTCCGTACCAACAATTTACATATTGGTATGGATGAAGCACATATGCTCGGTCGCGGTAAATATTTTGATCTACATGGCACAGAAAATCGTTTTGACATTCTTTTGAATCATCTTAACCGTGTTTGCGATATTGCTGATAAGTATAATTTTGAACCAATGATGTGGAGCGATATGTTTTATCGTCTCGCAAATGGTGGTAATTATTATGCAGTAGGTTCAAAATTTGATAAAAGTATAAAAGAAAAAATTCCCGAAAAGTTGACGCTTGTATATTGGGATTATTACAACCTTGAAAAGAAAACCTATGACGGTATGATCAAAGGTCATAAACAATTAAGCGATAAAATTGCCTTTGGTGGCGGTGCGTGGAAATGGTCCGGTTTCGCTCCACACAATTATTTTTCCATCAGAACTACAAAGCCGGCTATTCGTGCTTGTATTGATGGTGGTATAAAAGATGTTTTTATGACAATGTGGGGAGATAATGGCGCGGAATGTTCTTCCTTTGCTGTTTTGCCCACATTATGCTATGGTGCTTGTCTCGCGCAAGGTATTACAAAGATATCTGATATCAAGAAAAAATTCTATGAGTGTGTTGGCGTTAAGTATGATGACTTTATGCTACTTGATGCACCAAATCTTTTAGAAAACAATAAAAATGTTGTTAACCCATCTAAATACTTCCTTTACGCCGACTGCTTTATGTCAATATTCCAAAATACCGAAAAGGCAGAATATTGTGAAAAATTCGCATCTATTGCCCGTAAATTAAAGCTTGCTTCAAAAAGAGCAGGGGAATATGCTTATTTGTTTGATAATTTAGCAAGTCTTTGTAAATTACTTTCTGTAAAGGTAAATATTTGCACTCGTACACGCGACGCATACAGCAGTGGTGACAAAGAACAGTTAGATTCTGTTATTGCCGATTACAAGAAAATGATTAAACTTGCTAAAGAATTTTATAAAGCATTCCAAAATCAGTGGTTTATTGAAAATAAACCTCACGGTTTTGATATTCAGGATATACGTTTGGGCGGACTTATCGGTCGTATGCAGGCTTGTCTTGAAAGACTTATACAGTATCGCGATGGTAAAATTACCAGTATTCCTGAACTTGAAGAAAATATTTTACCGATTAATGATAAGCTTATGAACTATAATCATTGGCGCAATAGTGTATCAACAAATATGTTTGATTTTATGTACTGATTAAAATGTACTTTAATCAGTAAGTAACAAGAAGGTGGACATTATGGCTTTTAAACAGGATTTTGTTTGGGGCGTTGCTACATCTGCATATCAAATTGAAGGCGCTTGGGACGATGATGGTAAGGGACTAAGTGTATGGGATGTTTTTTTGTCGCGAACCGGGTAAAATAATGAAGGGACATACGGGCGACGTAGCGTGTTAGCGGCAAGCGTTGCAATTGCTAATCTATAGGCTGTGTTAATTTCTTTATTATCGGTAATTAAAAACGGGCTGTTCATTTATATCACCTTTATTTTAACTCTATTTCACCTAAAACAGTATTGGTTATATAATCGCCCTTAAAACTGCGCAACGTGTCCATATGGGGCTGCTCTATGTGAATTTGCTGGTGTTGTTTAGATTCCCATTGCTCAATCAGCAAAAGCTCATTAGGGTCTTTTTCGGATAAATAATAATCATATCTAATACATCCGTTCTCAGCTCTTATGGATTCTAAAACGCCGGTTGTTTTAACTTTTTCAATAAATTCCTCGCGCTTTTGTGGTAAACATTCAAATTTAACATAAATTGTATACATTTTGTGCTCCTTATGATAAAAAAATTATGTAACAATTATATATAATATAAAGATAAAATTCAATACAAATTTAGGAATATTTGTTCAGAACCATGCGTTAAAAGTACAATCTTTTACAATTGAAATAGTATTTAAACTATGTTATTCTTTAAATCAAGAGGTGATTCTGGATGAAATATGACGCTTTAAAAGAATATATGCTGGATTTATCAAAAATTTTATGGGCAAAGCCTTATGGTGATTTTGAACATCCTTGTATTGTAGTAACGGGAAACAGCAGTTACCCGTTACAACTTTGGGACTGGGGCAACTGGGTGAATAAATAAACCTGTTGCTTCTTTCGGGGTGATACCCAAACCCTTTTTACAACAAAAGAGAATGAAAGAGTGATATTTTCACTTTGTGAAAGTTATATTAATCCCTTTGGTCGTAGTGATATTTTATTCGCCCTAAAAACTGTTCGTAGGACAATATCACGATGCGTAAGCATCATATAACTGCGAAGCAATATCACTCGCCTTTGGCGAATAAAACTGCGAGACTTCCTTATGAGAAGTCTCGCAAATATGTATGCAGAACTTGGCGCTATGGCGTATCTTGCTGATTTTATCGGTAATACTGAGGATGCTGATTATTATAAGAAAAGACAACTTGAACTTAAATAAGTAAAGATTTTAAAAAGAACGGCGCTTTTCATGAATATTACGAACCTGAAACAGGGGAAGGCGTTTTTAATAAAGGTTTTTCCAGCTGGAATTTGCTTGCATTTAACCTGCTTGAATATTTTGACGGTAAAGAAGTTTTAGAAGAATTTTTTATGTAAACATAAAATAATCCCCACCGAGAAATCGGTGGGGATAAATTTTTTGTTTAGGATCGATTATTTCATATCCTTAATTGCAGCCTGT
This sequence comes from uncultured Ruminococcus sp., assembly GCA_964387615.1. Taxonomy (GTDB): domain Bacteria; phylum Bacillota; class Clostridia; order Oscillospirales; family Acutalibacteraceae; genus UBA737. Next base: position 16,648 of record CAYLXT010000006.1, on the reverse strand, counting down.
ATTACCATTCACGAAACGCACTAATCAGAAATTGTCGAAATGTGTTGCATTTGCTACGTTAAAGTGGTATAATATACATGCTAGACTATAATTAGATACTAAAAACGAAAAGCAGCTGCATAGGGGTAGTATGCCCTTTTTGTGCTTGCGTCTTGAATTTGATAAAAATGCAAATTCCATCGACGTGAGTACATAATGCTTTTCGTATCGATATAGTTTGGCGACTATCGGAGTTTGCATTTTTTGTGCGGCTACTTCGGTAGCCGCACTTTTTATTTTTGGAGGTAATTTTATGGCACAGATTGCTGATATTATCAAGTACGAGGGTGATAATAGCACTTTTATCTGGAAGCATCCTAATGAAGATTTCAACAGTTTAACTCAACTTATTGTCCACGAAAGCCAAGAAGCCATTTTCTTTATGAATGGTCAGGCTTTGGATCTATTCGGTCCTGGTCGTTATACACTTGAAACACAAAATATTCCCAAACTTGGTAAGGCACTCAACCGCACCACAGGCGGAGACACGCCATTCCATTGCGAAGTTTATTTCATCAATAAAACCGAGCAAATGAGCATCAAATGGGGCACCGATAGCAAGGTGCAGTATATTGAGCCTACATACGGTTTCCCGATTTCTATTGGTGCATCCGGTGAAATGAGCCTTCGTGCTGATGATAGCCGCAAGTTGCTCTTAAAACTTGTGGGAACCGAAAACTTCCTTGGTCAGCAAAAACTAGTCGGATTTTTCCGTTCTTTCTTGATGACAAGAGTAAAAACATATATCGCCCAAGTGATGAAGGCTAATGCCATCAACATTTTTGAGATTGATGAAAATCTCACTTTGTTCTCAAATTCAATTAAAAATCTGCTTGTTGCCGATTTTGCAGATTATGGTGTGTCTTTGGAACAGTTTTTCGTAACTAATGTCTTGAAACCCGATGGCGATAGACAGTATGAAAAGTTTAAAGAGCTCCACTTCCGTCAGTATGCTGATATTGCCGAAGCAAAGCTTCGTCAGCAAGTTAGCGTTATCGATGCTCAGACCGAAGCACAAAAGGTTGTAATTGACTCACAGGCACAAGCTACCAAGCGTGCACAAGAGGGTTACACCTATGTACAAGAACGCGGTTTTGATGTTGCAACCGAGGTTGCCAGAAACGAAGCCGTTGGTGAGTTCACTAATATGGGTGTTGGTTTTGGTACGATGGCGGGTGTCGGCGGTGCCGTCGGTGGTATGATTGGCGGTATGATGAATGATGCGATGGGCGCAGCAACTACTCCTACCGCTCCTGTCGATGATATGGCAACATTTAAAGCAAAAATTGATAAACTCACTATGATGAAAGAGGCCGGAATGATTTTGGATGAGGAGTTTAACACAATGAAAGCCAAGCTGCTTTCCGAGATTATGTAAGGGGTGATGGAAATGAAAAAGAATTTTAGATTTTACATAATTATTTGGGCTATTTTTTTAGCACTTTACAACTTAACCGTATTTCTTGTAAAGCCTGTTATCCCAGGCTACGTAATCAACTATGATGCTCGTTTTTGGATTTCGTGGGGCGTGATTATTACGACCTATATCGGTCAACTGTTTTGCTCCAAGCTTGCCTTTGATTCTAAGAATAATGAAAAACTGTTCTTGAATATTCCACTTATAACACAGAGCTATACGGCTCTTGTAGTTGCAACGATAGCGGGCACTGTATTAATGATTATTCCCGATTGCCCCACTTGGATCGCCGCAATCGTTTGTGCCGCTGTACTTGGACTCAGTGTTATATCTGTTATCAAAGCTAAAGTTGCCGCAGATATTGTAAGCGAAACAGACGATAAAGTTAAGGCACAAACATCTTTTATAAAAACACTTATCGTTGATGCGGAATCTCTTATGAGCCGCGCGCAAAACGAAACTGCAAAATCTGTGGCTAAAAAGGTTTACGAAGCAGTACGCTATTCCGATCCGATGTCCAACGACGGCCTTTCGGGAATAGAAAGTGAAATCGCAATCAAGTTCAATCAGTTTGCCGGTTTGATTACCTCAAATAGCGACGATATTGCTTCGATTGCAGATGAATTGATTGTTTTAATTACTGACAGAAACAAAAGATGTAAATTATTAAAGTGAGGAGAATAAATCATGGCAGTTTTTAAATGTAAAATGTGTGGCGGCAGTCTTGAGATTGCGGAAGGCTTAAGCGTTGCCACTTGCGAATATTGCGGTACTACCCAAACCCTTCCCAGACTTAACGACGATAAAATCGCTAATCTTTATGATCGCGCTAACCATTTCCGCCGTAGTAATGACTATGATAAGGCAATGGGAATCTACGAGCAGATTTTGAATGAGGACAGCAGCGACTCCGAGGCTTATTGGTCTTTAGTTCTCTGCCGCTATGGTATTGAATACGTTGAAGATCCTGCAACCAAAAAGCGCATTCCTACCGTAAACCGTGCGCAGTTTACCTCAATTTTCTCGGACGAAGATTACAAGTCTGCTTTACAATATGCTGATGACGAGCAGAAAGCCATTTATGAAGAAGAAGCGAAGGCGATTGACAATATTCAAAAGGGTATTCTTGAAATTTCTAATAACGAAGAGCCCTTTGACGTGTTTATCTGCTATAAAGAAACCGACAATAATGGTCGCCGCACACCCGACAGTGTTTTGGCAAATGACTTGTATCATCAGTTAACTGCTGAAGGCTTTAAGGTATTCTACGCCGCTATTACTCTTGAAGATAAACTCGGCTCCGCATATGAGCCTTATATCTTTGCCGCTCTTAACAGTGCAAAGGTTATGGTTGTGCTTGGCACAAAGCCTGAGTTCTTTAATGCGGTTTGGGTTAAAAACGAGTGGAGCCGTTACCTTGCACTCATTCGTGGCGGTGCAAAGAAAATGCTTATCCCTGCATATAAGGATATGGATCCTTACGATTTGCCGGAAGAGTTCTCCCACTTGCAAGCGCAGGATATGTCCAAACTCGGCTTTATGCAAGACTTAATTCGTGGTATTAAGAAGATTGTTTCAGCCGATACCGCAAAGGAATCTATCAAAGATAGTATTGCTAATAATAACACCGGTGTGGAAGCCATTATCGACCGTGCAATTCTTTTGATTGAAGATGGTGAAAACGAAAAAGCCGATGAGCTTTTGGAACAGGCTCTTAATATTGCGCCCAAGCATCCGATGATTTACGTTGGTAAATTGATGATCGAAACCGGTGTTAGAAAGCAGGATGAGCTTGCAAGTCTTGCCGATAGTTTCGAAAATTCACCTCACTACGAAAAAGCAATCCGTTTTGCTAACCCACAGTTAAAAGCAGCATTAGAGGGCTATATCGCTACGATCAAGGATAACAATGTTAAGGCCACCTATGACGAAGCTGTTGCTAAAATGAAGGGTGGTATGTTAGAAGAAGATTTCCTTTATGCAAAAGACCTATTTGATTCTATTAGCGACTATGCAGATGCCAAGGAATTGTCTGCCGCTTGTGCTGAAAAAGCCGTTGTCGCCCAAAAAGAGGCTATTTATAAATCGGCAGTTAAGCTTATGAATGCCGATGGATTTGATAAGCTCGGAGATTTGCAAAAGGCAATTGATAAATTTACATCTATCAAAGACTATAAAGATTCCGAAGATAAAATTGACGAATGTGAACGCAAGGTAGTTGCAGAAAAGGAAAATATCGCAAAGAAAAAGAAAAGGAATAAAACAATCGCGCTCATCGTAACCCCTATAATTCTTGTTGCCATTATTGTGGCTGTGATTTATGCAACAGTAATCGTTCCTAAACAGAATTATGAAAAAGCAGAAGAACTCTTTTCTGCTCAAAATTACTCTCAGGCATATAATTTGTATGCGGAACTTGGAGACTACGAAGATTCATCTGAAAAAGCAAAAGAATGTCTGTATATCCAAGCCGTTGCTTATCGTAATGACAAAAACTGGGATGCGGCAAACCCCTTGTTTGAACAGATTAAGGGTTATAAGGACGCCGATGCTTTAATTCACTATCACGATCATAAGCTTGTTGACTCTAAAGATGCAACCTGCGACAAATCGGGTTATAAAGCCTATAAGTGTGATTGTGGTGACGAGAAGAAGGATACTGTTTCTGCACTTGGTCATAACTATTCCTCTGCTACTTGTACCGCTGCTAAAAAATGCTCTCGCTGCGGTAAAACTGACGGATCGGCTCTCGGTCATACAAGCGGCGGAACAAAATGCTCGAGATGTGGGGCGGTAACGTTTAAAACTTTAACTTTTTCTGGAAGTGGACAGGGTATAATTAAAAACATAAATCTTCCAAACGGAAATTTTATAATTAAAGCACGTTATATAGGAGAACGTAATTTCATCTCTCGTTTTTACGCATCAGAGTCGGCGCAATATGGCGCGAGTATAAGCAATGAAATTGGTTCTTGTGAAGTTCAAGTTAAAATTACTGGTCCAGTAAGCGATGGATATATAGAAATATCTCATGCGGAAGGTTCGTGGACATTTACTATTGAAGTTATGTAAGGAGTTACAAACTATGTTTTATGGAATGACATATAATAAATTTAGAGAAGAAATTGCGAAAGATTTCAAAACCGTTAGCAAGTCGTTTGAAAACGAATATGATGCTCTTGATTTTGCCAATAAAAGTTGGCTAAAAGAAAATGAATATCAAGGTGAATACAATCGCTTATTAGTTGTGGTGGATTCATCTAATACTAATAAGGTCGCATTTTTCCAATTTACTCATTATATAGTGTGCAAAAAATTCATTGAAAATCGCAACGAAATCATCTGGTCAAATGATGAGGATAAAATCTGGAATGGCGACGCTAAAATGATGTAACACAATAACTCACACAAGCCGGAGCTTACCCTCCGGCTTGTGTTCATTAAAGTAAAAAAGCGGGAGAAATGTTATGACAAAACATATACATACGCTTATCATAAACAAAGTTGGTAAGAATTCAAGAAAATACATTTATGATTTTGGTTCAACTAAAAATGTTGAACTGACATTATCGGAAACAGGAATTTCTATTACGGCTCAACTTACAAAAGTATATGATAAAGAAGAAATGCTTTCAGGTGATAGCTATTTATTCCCCGATGCCATCAAGAAGGCACTGCTATTATATCTACTTAAATACAACAAGGCGTTAAGTATAAGCTCGATTATAGTAAAGATAGATGACGCTCAAGAAGAAATACCGTTTCCCAAAGGCGCAAAACCCCCAATATATTCGATGATAAATGGCACTTTACAAAGAGAAATACCTAAGGCATTTTCAAGTGATACAGTGTTTCAGAATTTGCTAAATACACCAAAATCAAAATACGATAAAAGAATTGCCTCGCTTTTTGCTTTATTATGCAGTAAAAGTAAAGAATACGAAACTGAGCGCTTCATCTATCTCTGGACAAGCTTTAATGGTATGTATGGTTACTTATCTGATTTCACAAAAGAACCATCAAATGATAAGAAAAGAATTTACGAGTGTGATCAAATAAAATATTTGCAAAAATATTTTAATATAGGAAACGATATGATAAATAATAATGATAAGGTTAAAATTGCTAACAAAATTATATCGTTGCTTCATACTGTGAATAGTGAAGCAATTTGTAGAAAACATATTGATTATACAAGTTTGAAAAATCAAATTGAAACTGTTTTAATAAAATCGGCAGGTGATAAGTATAATTTAACGGCATATGGCTATTTGCTTACACAACTTGCTTACTATTTTCGTTGTAAAATCGTCCATGGAAGTAAGCCAGTCTATTTGTTTTCTTATGGCGATGATAAAGAATTGCATAGTTTAAAAATAATTAACATCCTCCTTGAAGAATTTATTGATAATAATTTGTCACTTTGGTTTGACGAAAATTATATCAATAAAACAATCATACCTAGAATAAATAAGATTAAACTTAAATAAATTATATAGTTATATTTTAATATTACGTCGAGAAACCATATTATATATGAAAAACACCCCGTGTTCAATCGAACACGGGGTGTTTATTGCTTGGTTTGTAGCTGTATTTCGGCAAGGTTTAGGGGCGATTAGAACGCCGGAAAACCCATATAAATACTGGGCTTTTGAAAGCTTACTTGCTTTCTTTAATTGCAGCCTGTGCAGCAGCAAGACGAGCGATCGGCACACGGAAAGGTGAGCATGATACGTAATCAAGACCAATCTTGTGGCAGAACTCTACAGATACGGGGTCGCCGCCGTGTTCACCACAGATACCACAGTGCATTGTAGGACGAACCTTTTTACCAAGAGTAACAGCCATATCCATCAACTTACCTACACCGTTCTGGTCAAGTTTAGCAAATGGATCGTTTTCATAAATTTTGCTGTCATAGTAAGCTGTAAGGAACTTACCAGCGTCATCACGGCTGAAACCGAATGTCATCTGGGTAAGGTCGTTTGTACCAAAGCAGAAGAACTCAGCCTCTTTTGCGATTTCATCAGCAGTAAGGCAAGCACGTGGGATTTCCATCATGGTACCAACTTCGTACTTGAGCTCTACACCGGCAGCTGCGATTTCTGCATCAGCAGTAGCAACTACGATATCCTTAACAAACTTCATTTCTTTAACTTCGCCGGTAAGAGGAATCATAATTTCAGGAACAAGGTTCCAATCAGGACGAGCCTTCTTAACGTTGATTGCTGCACGAATTACAGCCTTTGTCTGCATAGCAGCAATTTCAGGGTAGGTAACTGCCAAACGGCAACCACGGTGACCCATCATTGGGTTGAATTCGTGAAGACCTGTGATGATATTCTTGATATCAGCAACAGTTTTACCCTGAGCTTCTGCGAGAGCCGCAATGTCAGCTTCCTCGGTAGGAACGAACTCATGAAGAGGTGGATCAAGGAAACGGATTGTTACTGGGCAGCCTTCAAGAGCTTCATATAGCTTTTCAAAATCGCCCTGCTGATATGGGAGAATTTTTTCAAGAGCAGCTTCACGTTCTTCTACTGTGTCAGCACAAATCATTTCACGGAAAGCAGCGATTCTGTCAGCTTCAAAGAACATATGCTCTGTACGGCAAAGACCGATACCTTCGGCACCCAATTCACGAGCCTTTTTAGCGTCAGCAGGTGTGTCAGCATTTGTACGAACTTTAAGGGTTCTGAATTCATCAGCCCAAGCCATGATACGACCGAATTCGCCAGCGATTTCAGCGTCAACAGTTGGGATAATACCGTCATAAATGTTACCGGTTGAACCATCAATAGAGATAAAGTCACCTTCGTTGTAGGTTTTGCCTGCAAGAGTAAACTTCTTGTTTTCTTCATCCATAATGATATCGCCGCAACCGGATACGCAGCAGGTACCCATACCACGAGCAACAACGGCTGCGTGAGAGGTCATACCGCCACGAACGGTGAGGATACCTTGAGAAGCCTTCATACCTGTAATATCTTCAGGTGAGGTCTCAAGACGAACAAGGATAACCTTCTCGCCGCGGTTGCTCCACTCTTCTGCATCTTCTGCAGTGAATACAACCTTACCGCAAGCAGCACCGGGAGAAGCACCTAAGCCCTTACCTGCAGGTGTAGCAGCCTTAAGAGCCTTAGCATCAAACTGAGGATGGAGAAGTGTATCAAGGTTACGGGGGTCGATCATAGCAACAGCCTGTTTCTTATCGATCATGCCCTCGTCAACTAAATCGCAAGCGATTTTAAGAGCAGCCTTAGCGGTTCTCTTACCGTTACGGGTCTGAAGCATAAAGAGCTTACCGTGCTCAACAGTGAACTCCATATCCTGCATATCACGGTAGTGATCTTCAAGGATAGCGCAAACCTTATTGAATTCTTCGAAAGCCTCGGGGAACTTATTAGCCATCTCTGCGATAGGCATAGGTGTACGAACACCTGCAACAACGTCCTCACCCTGAGCGTTTGTAAGGAACTCACCCATAAGACCCTTATCACCTGTAGCAGGGTCACGTGTGAAGGCAACACCGGTACCGCAATCGTCACCCATGTTACCGAAAGCCATCATCTGAACGTTAACAGCGGTACCCCAAGAATAAGGAATATCGTTGTCACGACGGTAAACGTTTGCACGGGGGTTGTCCCATGAACGGAAAACAGCCTCAACTGCGCCCATTAACTGCTCCTTAGGATCAGAGGGGAAGTCTTTACCGATTTTGTTCTTGTATTCAGCCTTGAACTGCTCTGCAAGGGTCTTAAGGTCGTCAGCAGTAAGCTCAACGTCCTGAGTAACACCCTTTTCTTCCTTCATTTTGTCGATAAGCTCTTCAAAGTACTTCTTACCAACTTCCATAACTACGTCAGAATACATCTGAATAAATCTTCTGTAGCAGTCATAAGCCCAACGAGCGTTGCCTGACTGAGCAGCCATGGTTTCAACAACCTCTTCGTTAAGACCGAGGTTAAGAATAGTATCCATCATACCGGGCATAGATGCACGTGCACCTGAACGAACTGAAACGAGAAGGGGATTTTCCTTATCACCGAACTTCTTGCCGGTAATACCCTCCATCTTGTCGATGTACTCCATAATTTCTGCCTGGATGTCATCATTAATCTTTCTGCCATCCTCATAATACTGAGTACAAGCCTCTGTGGTTACGGTGAAACCCTGAGGAACAGGAAGACCGATTTTGGTCATTTCTGCAAGGTTAGCACCCTTACCGCCGAGAAGCTCACGCATTGAAGCGTCGCCTTCTGAGAAAAGGTAAACAAACTTTTGACTCATTTTAAGTCAACCTCCTATTTTTTTGGATATTATCCATTTTTAACATTTTCTACCCAAATATTAAATTTAGGTATCCAACCTATTATATCAATTATTTTTGAAAAAATAAAGGTTTTTTTTTACAAAAACGCCGAAAATTCAAAAAAAGGTTAATTTTGATATTCTAAGGCGCGGTTTTCAGAGTTAATTTATGCAATTTAAACGGAAAAATCACTTCTGCCTCTGTAATACAGCTTGGTGCAATCGTTTATAAGTCCTGCAAGCCAATCGTTAAGGCAACCGTCAGCTATTCGCCACTGCCAATTATCGCCCGAAGTTGCGGGGGTGTTAATTCGGGCGCTGTTATCAAGTCCCAAAAAGTCCTGCATCTGAAAAATTGCCGTTTTTGCAGGCGTTGCCATGGCCGCTTTTATAACCGACCAGTTAAAGCTGTCATTTTCCCCTATCTGCAGATATTCACGCATAAATTCCACCTGCTCTGTCGGTGCCTCTTTCATATAGCCCATAAGGGTATCATTATCGTGAGTGCCTGTATATACAATACAGTTTTCAATTATATTATGCGGCAGATAACTGCTCTCACTCTCGGGGTCAAAGGCAAACTGCAAAACCTTCATTCCGGGAAAGCCCGTTTTCTTTAAGAGCTTTCGCACAGGCTCGTCAATAGTGCCTAAATCCTCAGCAATAATATTAAGGCCTCCAAGCTTTTCCTCAGCCACTTCAAAAAATTTAGCGCCTACACCCTTTACCCATTTGCCGTTTACGGCAGTTTCGTCCCCATAAGGAATACTGTAATAGGCAGAAAAGGCTCTGAAATGGTCTATTCTTATAATATCGTAAAGCTTAGCCGAGTAGCCTATTCTTTTAAGCCACCAGCTAAAGCCATCCTCTTTCATATATTTCCAGTTGTATAAAGGATTTCCCCAAAGCTGACCGTCCTCGGAAAAAGCATCGGGCGGACAGCCTGCAACAGCCGACGGCTTTAAATCCTTATCAAGCAAAAACTGCTCGGGGTTACTCCAAACGTCCGCACTGTCGTACGCTACATAAATCGGGATATCACCTATTATGTAAATGCCCTTTTTATTTGCATAGCTCTTTAGTCTAAACCACTGGGTGCTGAAAAAATACTGCATCATTTTGTGAAATCCGATTTGGTCGGCAAGCTCGGCTTTTGCCCATTTTATTGCCTTATCATCCCTTGTTATAAATTCTTTGCCCCAGTAATCAAAGGATGCCCCGTTATGCAGGTCCTTAATCGCGGCATAAAGCGCGTAATCTTCGAGCCAAAACGCATTTTCCTTTTGGAATTTTTTATAGTCAGACGGCAAAGCCTTTTTGAAGCGGTTGTAAGCTAATTTTAAAACAGCGTATCTGTTTTTATACAAAAGCTCATAATCTATTTTATAGGGGTCCTCGCCCCAATCAAATGACTCAACCTCGGTTTTTTCCAAATAGCCCTGTTTTATCAGCTCATCCAAATCTATAAAATATGGATTTCCCGCATAAGCTGAGACCGACTGATAAGGCGAATCCCCAAAGCCTGTAATGCCGAGCGGCAGTATCTGCCAATAGGTCTGACCTGCCTTTTCTAAAAAATCCACAAAATCGTAAGCCTCTTTACCGAGGGTGCCTATTCCGTATTCAGAAGAAAGGGAAAAAATCGGCATTAAAATACCGCTTGCCCTCATAAAATCACCTCAAAAGTAAATATCTAATATATAATACCAAAACTGAAACCAAACTTCAACGGTTGTTTTTTGGAAATTATAAATACGGTCTAGCGGTAAACCGCTAAACCGTATTTTACATTTCATATTCTTTATTAAATTCCATTATAAAGCCGCCGCTGATTTTTTCCGAAAACAAGAGTGGATTTTCACTGTTTGACTCAAACATATCGTAATGATTTGGCACATTAAGCTTTGCACCGATTATTTTAGCCACAGCTAACGCCTCACGGACATTCATATTGCCAAGTCTGCCGTTTATGCAAATAAAAGTATAATCCGGTTTAAAGACTGCAATTTCAAATAGCTTTTCATTATAAAGCGTGTCACCGCTAAAATACAGTGTTTTATTTTCTGCTTTGATAATCAAACCGATTGCTTCTACTGTGTGGTCAGCAAAAACAGCAGTAATTTCAAAATCCCCTATAGTTATGCTGTCTCCCACATTAAGAGCGGTTACATTAGCCTTGCCTAATTTCGAAAGCTCTGCCTTACCCTCATTTGTAGTAATAAAAAACTGATTACTGTCAATCTTCACTACAGTGTCAGGGTCTAAATGGTCAAGGTGATTGTGTGTGCAAATAATCGCATCACATTTAATATCCTCGGGGTTTATGGGTATTGGCAGTGTACGGGGTCTGCCTGCTACACGGTTTACACTATCGGAAAGATATGGGTCAATTATAATTTCGCTGTTTTGGGTTTTAATCTGATACCCACTCTGCCCTAAAAATCTAACCGTCATTGCACACTTTTTCCCCCGTCAACAAAGATGTTCTGCCCAGTGATATATCTTCCCTCTTCAGAACACAGTAGTGACACAATACCTACACAGTCCTCGGGCTCACCGTAAAAACCCACAGGAATACTGTCGGTTACCTGCTTTGCATATTCGGGGTCACTGAGCGCTTCAACATTGCGGTCGGTGTAAACAACACCGGGGGCTACGTTATTAACTGTAATTCCGTCCTTTGCAAGCTGAAGAGAGAGCGATTTCATCATATTTGTCTGTGCCGCTTTTGAAGCCGAATAAACAAGCATATCGGGGTGGGGCTTAGCCTCTTGAACAGAACCTATTGTTATAATTCTACCCCATCCCTGTTTTTGCATATAGGGTGCTACAGCCTGTATTAGCATCATACTTGACACAAAATTGCAATTAAGCTGCTCGTAGCAAGCCTTGGTTGTAATTTCTTTCCAAGGTGTGCGGTACTGAAGTGAAGCGTTAAGTATTAGCACATCAACCTCTTTTACCTTTTCGCATAATGCTTCGGTTTCGCTAAGGTAGCAAAGATTTGACATTATAATCTCGGCTTCACCGCCGTTTTTGGTAATAATATTTTTGGTTTCCTCTGCTTTTGAAACATTTCCCGCGCCGTGAATAATTACCTTATACCCGTCCTGTGCGAGTCTTATAGCAATAGCTCTGCCGATTCCCCTTGAAGAGCCTGTAACAAATGCTTTTTTCATTTTTTATTCCTTTACAATCTTTTGGTGAAATATTGTTTGTTAAGCTTACACTTTAAATGAAAAATGAATGATGAATAATGAATAATTATGGTGTTTCGCTTTGCGAAACGATTATATATAGGTTTTGGCGAAGCCAAAACACATCAATTTTTCACTATTCATTATTCTATATTCATTATTCATTAATTTACAATGCCGTCTGCGTATCATTGGGGTCGCCGTTGCGTGCAAGATCATATTCCTTTGACCAATCGAGGTCACGGTACTCCTCGCCCCTCGGGTCATTCTTTATCCAGTCAAGAAGCATATCAAGCATTTCCTCGGTCCATGTGTTGCGGTCGATTTGGGCAGTAGTAAATTTGCCTTGACCTATCATTTCAAAGCCGAAATCATCTTTGACGTGGGTTTTAGCCGCTCCCTCAACAACGTCGGCTACAAGGTGTGACGGAATAAACAAAACTCCGCCGCCTGCACCGAATACAACGTCACCGGGTAAGCATACTGCACCGCCGAAATTAGTAATATCGTTCCAGTCTTTCATAACAAACTCACGTATGGGTGTGGGGTCGATACCTCTGTAATAAACCTGCACATCGGGCACCTTTTTCATCTGTTCAACATCACGAATACCACCCCAAATTACAGCACCGCCGTTGCCCGTGCGCTTTTGAAGAGCGGTTGTAAGATTTCCGCCTAGAAATGTACCCTTATAAATCTTGTCGTACATATCACAAACTACAACATCACGCTCATAAAGGTGGTCGATAACCCACTGATTATAGTTGCCCTGAAGACCGTCCTCAGCGCCTCTGGCAAACTGAACATCGTGTAAATCAGGACGGGTAGGACAGTATGTACAGGTTACTGCTCTGCCCACAAGCTTTCTGTCATCATTATGTAAAGTGTGCATTGGATTTTCGCCGCCGCCTACAAACTGATGCTCGTAGCCAAGCACAAATATTGGTTTCCACACTTCCTCTAATGTCATACCGTAAAGGGCATCCAAATACTTATCCTCTACCTTTGGTCTGCCGTCAGGCAGTCTTTCACCTTTCCATAAAGGTGTTAACTGTATTATTTTTTCTCTGTCATTAAAATGCATAATTATACCTCTATAACAACATTTCTATCACTATTTTTACTAAGATTTACATTAAATGTTTTACCATTAACGGTAATTTCATATTCACCGTAAAAACCGTTAAATTCGGCTTTGCCATTCAATAGATTTGCTTTACCGTTAGTTGTCCATTCGTGGTTTATAAGTCGGTCAAGCACTTTATACGAGGCTTTGGGCGTTCCATTTCTGACAAGTCCGCCATGAGGCAGATTTTCACCATCGGCATTTCTTTGTTTTTCACACAAAATACCATTGTCATCAAGATTCCACCAAATTACACCTGACATACTCTCATGAGAAAAACATATTTTATAAATTTGTTCGACTGCCGCCGCCTGAATTTCTTCATCTGCACAAGAAAGACTAACCTCAGAAAGAACGAGCGGTTTCCCAAGCTTTCCATACGTGTCAAGCACACCGTAAAATCTTTCCGCATTAAATAGATTTTTATATGAGGGTGAATCCAATAAATGACATTGAAGACCTATTCTATCTATTTTTAATCCCTGCTTTAATAAACGCTTAAGCAGTTGATAATGAGCACCGTAAACACCCCTGAATTCACAAATAGCAGAACCGGTAGCTTCATTAAGAATAAGCTCATTGTTAGGAAAATATTTTTCACCCAATGCAAAAATCTGCTCCAAATAACCTTCGGGTGGGAAAACGCATTTCCAATCGGTGTTTTTATATTCATATTGTTGATCCCACAGCCTTGACGGTTCGTTTACACAGTCAAATACAGGAATATCTTCAGCATATCTTTCGGATATTTCCTTAAATCTTTTTTCAATCAGCGGATAGAGCTCATCCCAATTCTCAGGTAACCATTTGGGTATGAATTCCTGCCAAAACAAAGGATGCCCCTTTAATTTTAAATCATTATTTTTACAGTACTCTACAACGGTATCAACAGGCGGACGGCGATAAACATCGTTAGGACTGTCCTTTTCATATCGCAGATAATCTTTTTCAGGCTCTGTTCCCTCCCAATACAAAGGAACTACAGCAGTATTAAAAAGATTTTTCCACTGTTCAAGATAAAGCCTTTCCTGTTCCTTATCGTCATACTGACCAAGCATAAAGATATTACAGCCAAAATCAAAATCTATTTTCTTTAATCTGTAGGAAATCTCCGCATTATTAATCGGTTCGCCGTTTTTCGTTACCTTTACAGAGAAATCGCCCTTGCGGTTTCTCTCAATATCACAGCTGTAACGGCTTTCAAAATATTCTTTGCTACTCTCTATCGCTTTTTCTATAAATGACATAATATCAACTCCAAATTCTATCGTTTGAAAATTCTTTATTCCACTCGTCTGTCGGTTCAAAGCAACCGGGGATACTTTGATTAATATGCTCTTTCAATACCTCTTCATTAAGGTCATCAAAGCCAAGACCTGCCTTTTCGGGAACCTTTATAAATCCATCTTTGAAAATGGGGTTTTCTATTCCTGTTACCATATCTGCCCACCAAGGAACATCTACCGAATGGAATTCTAAAGCTAATACATTGTGCATAGCCGCCGCTGTATGTACAGCTGCAAGACAGGCTACAGGGCTTTCTGCCATATGTATAGCGGTAGCAACACCGTATTCGTCGGCTATGTCACCTATTTTCTTAAGCTCTAATGCGCCACCGCAGGTTAAAATGTCGGGGTGGATTACCGACACACCGCCTGCTTTAATAAGGGTTTCAAAGCCCTCTTTCAGATAAATATCCTCACCTGTGCAAACAGGAATTGTAGTGCTGTTTTTAAGTCTTACATACTGGTCGGTATACATCCAAGGTATCATATCCTCAATCCAAGCAAGGTTATAGGGCTCCATACGTCTAGCAAAACGGATGCAGTCCTCAACACAGATGTGACCGAAATGGTCAATAGCAAGAGGCACTTCATAACCGATAACCTCTCTTACCTCTTTTACATAGTTTTCAAGGAAATCGAGTCCCTTTTCAGTCAAATGAATACCTGTGTGGGGGTGTGCGGTTGTAACTATTGAATAGCTTTTCTGGTGCTTTACCATATCCGCAGTAACAGAACCGCCCTGAACATTAAGGATATGCGAAGCATACCTTTTCATATCCTCAATAAAGCCCAAGGGCGCATTGAGTGTACCCGGCTCGTCTAAAAGAAGACCGATACCAAGGTCCATTTTTAAGAAAGTGAAGCCCATATCCATTCGTTTTTTGAGCGCCAATCCCATATCGTGACCTGTGTGCTTGCCGTCAACATCAGTATCGCAATAAACTCTTATTTCATCACGGAATTTACCGCCTAACAACTGATAAAGAGGAACGCCGTAAGCCTTGCCTGCCAAGTCCCAAAGGGCAATTTCAATACCGCTCACACCGCCGCCTTGACGGGACGGACCGCCAAACTGCTTGATTTTACGGAAGATTTTATCAACATTGCAAGGGTTTTCGCCTAAAATTCGGCTTTTAAGCATAAGGGCATAGGTTTTACTAGATGCATCACGCACCTCTCCGTAACCGCTTATACCTTGGTTGGTGTCTATACGAAGAATAGTGCATCGCTTTGGCGCGCCGTCTATATCCACAAAGCGCATATCGGTGATTTTTAAATCTGTTGGGTTTGAATAAGTATTAAAATTTGACATAGGCTTACCCCTTTACCTTTTTATATTATATATAAAGAATATCAGTCACCTATTATAAAATAAACCTATTTTTCGAACAAAAAGGTTGAAAAAACGAAACAAATATCGTAAAATATACAAAAGAATGAGGTGGTTTTTATTGATTTTCGAAAGAGAAACGATAGCCTTTAATATATTGGATGTTATAGAATTAAATCAAAATGATACAAAAATGTATAACAGTGAGCGCAATTTTGATGCGCTATCCTTTAGATTTAAAGCCGAAACGCTACTTGAAGCCGAAACAAAGTCTTATTACTTAACGGATAATTCTGTCTGCTATGTGCCGTCGCGTGTGGATTATACCCGCACCTCTAAAACCGATAGGCTAATAGTAATTCATTTCAATTCACTAAGCTACCGCTCAAAAGAAATCGAATACTTTTATCCTAGGGACCCCCAAAAATATGCCGAGCTTTTTAGGAAAATTCTGCTTTGTTGGAAAGCAAAAGAAATTTCATATAAGCATAAATGCTCTGCTTTGCTTTATGAGATTTTTTCGGAATTTTATAAAGAAAACCAAAAAAGTCAAAAGGTTAATCCGCTGATAGAAAAATCGGTTAGTTTCTTAAAACAAAATTATACAAACCCCGATATTTCGGTAAAAGCCGCAGCCGAAAAATCCAACATAAGCGAGGTTTACTTTAGAAAACTGTTTAAAGAGGAATTTGGCATTTCGCCGCGAAAATACATAATAAATTCGCGGTTTAAATACGCCGAAGGCTTAATATCCACAGGCTATTATTCCTTACAGGAGGTAGCCTTTATGTCCGGATTTACCGATTACAAATATTTTTCTGCCCAGTTTAAAATTCAAATGGGTGTCTCCCCATCAAAATACTCATACAACTATTCGGAATAAAGGTTCTATTGTAAATGTTGGGGTGTCATTGCGAGGAACGAAGTAACGAAGCAATC
>CAYLXT010000005.1:0-34696 GCA_964387615.1 uncultured Ruminococcus sp. | reverse complement strand
CAAAACACGCTACTGTCTTCGTCACAGCCTTTACCGAGCATAATATTAACACAAAATTTTTAAAAAATCAATAGTTTACTGTTTATTTTAATACCAAAAGATAAAAATAAATGGTAAGGAAGTGGTTTTGTGGTAAAAAAACAAACATTCATAAAAACAATATCACTATTATCAGCGGCGCTGCTGGTGATTGGTGGCTTTGCAATTAAAGAACGAATACGCAGCCGTAAATATTTGCTTATGATTGAAAATCAGTATTCACGGGCGTTTGAGCAACTAAACAGCAGCCTTAATAATATAAGTATGTCAGTGGAAAAAATAGTGTATGTGTCTTCTGCCAAAAAAATGAGCTCGCTGGCTGCTGAGATTTTCAGTGAAGCCGAGCTTGCAAAATCGGCGCTTTCCGAACTGCCGATGGGGGAAAGTAATATATCTACAATCTACCGATTTTTATCGCAGGTGGGGAACTATGCATTGGCGGTTTCTAAAAATATAACAAATGAAAATACGGTTACCGATAAACAACGCGATGAATTAAAAACACTAAGCTCTACGGCAAAAACGGTAACACAGGTTATAAATGATTCTGCAATAGAATATAACAATCCACAGCAGTGGGCACAGGTTATAGAAAATAAGCTTAATGATGTTATCTCTGAACAGGGATTTGCCTCTTCTCTTACACAACTTGAAGAAGATTTATCAGACTATCCGACACTTATATATGATGGGCCATATTCAGACCACATTTTAGAAAAAGAGCCGCTTATGACTACGGGAGCTAAAGAATATTCCGAAGCAGAGGCTTTGGAAAGAGCGCGTCAGGTAGCAGGCGAAAATGAAAATCTTACTTTTGAGGATATGCAAAAAGGCAAGATAGAATGTTATCGTTTTATAGACAATAATGTGAACGTTGCGGTGAGTGTTAAAGGCGGATATGTAGTTTATATGCGAAAAAATCGTACCGTTGGGGAGAGCCTATTGTCTTACGAGCAGGCATTATCAAAAGCTAAAAGGTTTTTAGAAAATATGCAAATAAGCAACATGATAGATACCTATTTTTATACCGATAATGGTGTTTGCGTAATTAACTTTGCATATCTTGACGGGCAAACCATCTGTTATACCGATCTTATAAAAGTGGGAGTCGCTATGGACACGGGAGAGATAATGTTGCTCGAAACTGCGGGATATCTTACAAATCATACCGACCGCGCATTTCAGACACCCGATTTTACCGTTGAACAGGCTATGGAGAAAATTTCCAGCGACCTTGAGGTAGAAAAAAGCTCGGTAACGCTGATTCCCACAGATAGCGGCGGTGAGGTGCGGTGTTATGAGTTTTTGTGCTTAGGTGAAGAAAATCAAGAAATTCTGGTATATATAAACGTTAAAACTCTGGAAGAAGAACAAATATATATTTTGCTGAAAACCGATGGGGGAACGTTGGTAAAATAAAGCAAGGTTTTGACCTTGCTTTATTTTACAGTTATATTCGCCTGACGGCGAGTGATATTGCTTCGCAGTGATATTTGAACTTCGTTCAAGTGATATATTGCTTGCGCAATGTTAATGTGTGCCTGCGGCACGGATATAAATGACGGACGAGCAATGCTCGCCCCTACGATGATAACTAAAAACTACTGTGTAGGGGCGGTCATTGACCGTCCGTGTTAGTTACATAATTTAACTATCTTTTAGATTTACATACTGCACAAATTATGGTATAATAAAAATATAAGTAGGAGGTATTGTTTATGGCTGTGCAAAATATTTATGACAACGCAGAATTTAAAGAATTGCTTAAACCTAATTTTTTAATTGTTAAGGCGCGAAAATTATAATTTATGTGGTGATTTGCCTCCCTCTGACGAGGGAGGTGGCAAAATGAAGTTTTGACGGAGGGAGAGAGTAAAAAAATGAAAGAATATAATAAGGCTAATATCCCCATTGCCAAAACTTTGCGAAAAAATATGACACCATGGGAACGAAAACTATGGTACAAGTTTTTGCGTGATTATCCAATAAGATTTCAGCGACAAAAAGCCATGGGAAACTATATCGCTGATTTTTATTGTGCCAAAGCAAAGCTTATTATTGAACTTGATGGTGGTGGACACTACACTGAAAGTCAAATCACAAAAGATGAAATAAGAACAAAAGAATTAGAGAGCATGTACTTAACAGTTATAAGAATATGTAATTTAGATATTGACCGTAATTTTTATGGTGTGTGTGAATATATAGATTCTATCGTTAAATGCTCTCTCCCTCAGTCAGCTGTGCTGACAGCTCCCTCGTCAGAGGGAGCCGAAAGGTGAAAGAGGTTATTATGCCGTTAGTCAGTGAAGTAAAACATATTTATGAGCCGAATCCGCTTGCGTGTGGGCAGGCTACTCTTGCTATGCTGTCGGGGGTTTCGGTGGAGGATATATTTAAACTTGTTAACACAGAAAAAGAAACGACCTTAAAAGATATGAAGGCGGCTCTTACGGCGCTTGGTATAGCATATAAGGAAAACAGGGTAGAGGTTAAAAACAAGTGCGACTTACCGCGGGTGGCAATACTTAGTCTTGAAACGCCGAAGTGTTGGCATTGGTCGCTTTACTTTGAAGGAAAATTTTATGACCCAGAATATGGGGTGCTCACAGATTTTCCGCCAAGCAACCGACGTTATTTTTGGGAAATTACGCCTTGACAATAGGTGCTATAAATATTAAAATTATAAGTAATACTAAAAATATGTCATTGTGAGTGACAACAGTCACGAAACAATCCGTAATATTTAAAGGAAAAACGGATTGCCACACCGATAAATCGGCTCGCAATGACAATTCAATTTCTCAAAACAAAAAATATGGGTGATTTTATGGTGAAGGTTTCTCCGTCGGTATTGACTGCTGACTTTTTAACACTTTCAGACAGTATAAAAAAGCTTGAGGCTGCGGGTGTTGATATGCTGCATCTTGATGTTATGGACGGTATTTTTGTGCCGAATATTTCGTTTGGTAATCCCGTTATAAAATCAATAAAGGCGCACACCAATCTCCCACTTGACGTGCACCTTATGATAGACCGCCCACACAGATATATAGAGGAGTTTGCAAAGTATGCCGATTGGCTTGGTTTTCACTATGAGGCAGGGTCTGATAACGCTGAACTGCTCAAAAAGATACGCGAGCTTGGTTGCAAATCCTGCATTACAATTAAACCTGCGACTGCGGCGGAAGAAATTTTTGACCTTTTGCCGCTTTGCGATATGGTGCTTGTAATGTCGGTAGAACCCGGCTTTGGCGGTCAGAAGTTTATGCCTATGGCACTCCAAAAAATTGCCGCTATAAAGGCAGAGTGTAAGCGCCTGGGACTAAACATTGACATTGAGGTTGACGGTGGCATAAATGCTGAAACCGCACCACAGGCAATAGCTGCGGGTGCAAACGTATTGGTTGCGGGTAATTTCTTATTTTCTGCCGATGATATGGGCGCAAAGGTACAAGAAATCAAGGCACTTTAAAGGCTTTTTGTAATTTTGATATTGCATTATTTTTACATATAAGGCGGCTTTTGAGTTTTATTTCTTCAATATGTAATTTGTCTTTAAAAACTATGTTTTTGGACGTGTTATGTATACGGCTTGATATAATTAAAAGTTGATAATTGCTACTACTTGTATAAAGGCTGCTGTTTATTATATTTACGCTTTTTTGATTGCAGATGTATTCAATCAGCTCGTTGCTGTTTTTGAAAAGTATGGCATATTCATAAATACTTGCTTTTCGGTATCGTTTTATCTTTCTTCTGCGTTGAAATTTCATAATCAAACACCTTTTGTACGGTATATTTTTTGCTCTGCAGTCAATACTTTTTTGTGAAGGGTGTTGACATTATGGCAGAAGAAAATAAAGTAAAAGAATTTTGGAGCGTATTTATTAAATCGGCGGTTATTACCATTTCGGCAGTCACGCTGATTTTAATAGGATATTTTACGGCAGGTTTTTTGTCGGGAGGTTTGTAGAAAGGAATATTTATGGATTACAGTTTTTTGAAAAGCGGTACCGATGTACGCGGTATCGCGTCGGATTTGGGTGGAAAAGCGGTAGAGCTTACAGACAGTGCAGTTTATGACATAACTGCGGCATTTGCTGTGTGGTGTGTAAACAAGTTTTCAAAGCCCGCAAGCGAGCTTGCTGTGGCACTCGGTCACGATTCTCGTATTACGGCTGACAGAATCAGCGGCTGTGTAAAGGATGCACTTGTTAATGCCGGTGTTAATGTGCTTGATTGCGGACTTGCGTCTACGCCCGCTATGTTTATGACTACCGTTGATTTACATACAGATGCCGCTATTCAGATTACGGCAAGTCACCATCCGTTTGATAGAAACGGTCTGAAATTTTTTATAGGCAGTGGCGGTCTTGAGGGCAGCGACATTGCCGAGATTTTAAAGCTTGCTGAAAACGGTGAAGAACTTATCAGTGAAGAAAAAGGCACGGTAAAACAATGTGACTATATGAAAGATTATGCCGCGCGACTTCGCGATATGATTATTCGCGAGGTGGGAAAAGGTGAGAAACCTCTTCAAAATTATCATATAGTGGTTGACGCGGGTAATGGCGTTGGCGGTTTTTATGCTAATGAGGTTTTAGCACCTTTGGGCGCAGATATTTCGGGCAGTCAGTTTTTAGAACCCGACGGTATGTTTCCAAATCATATACCGAACCCTGAAAACAAACAGGCGATAGAAAGTATTTGTCAAGCGGTTAAGGCGAGCGGCGCTGATTTTGGCGTTATATTTGATACTGACGTTGACCGTGCAGGTTGTGTTGACGGTGACGGCAATGAGATAAACCGTAACCGACTGATTGCTATTGCGGCATATATTGCTTTAGGCGGTAAAAAGGGCGGCACAATAGTTACCGACTCGGTGACCTCCGACGGACTTAAAAAATACATTCAAGAGGATTTAGGCGGTGTGCATTATCGCTATCGCCGCGGATATAAAAATGTAATAAACAAGGCTATTGAGTTATGTGAGCAGGGTATTGATTGTCCGCTTGCCATTGAAACTTCGGGTCATGCGGCGTTAAAAGAAAATTATTTCCTTGATGATGGCGCATACCTTGCTACAAAAATTATTATTGAGCTCGCAAAGGGCGCTGATATCAAGGCGTTGTTATCCACAATGGAAATGCCCGTTGGAGAAGCAGAATATCGCTTTAATATAATGAACGTTGATTTCCGTACATATGGCGAAAATGTGATTTCAAAATTGGAAAGTTTTGCGGCAGAGCAAGAAGGATATGTTATTGCCGATGATAACCGCGAGGGCATAAGAGTATCAACAAAACAAGGTTGGTTCTTGTTAAGACTTAGCGTTCACGACCCTGTAATGCCTATGAACTTTGAAAGCAACGAAATAGGCGGTATAGAGATTATGAAACAAGAGCTCAAAAAGTTTTTTGAAGGCTTTAGCGAGCTTGAAATACCGAAAGAATTTTAATTTTGGAGTTATTATGAAAAAAATACTATCTGTTTTATTGGCAATTTTATTTATTATTTCCATCATTCCTGTTTCGCAGCTTACTGTAAGCGCGGCAACGAGTGGCTACTACACCTATACGGTATCAGGCGGGAAGGCAACAATCACTGCTGTTAGTAATAAAATAAGCGGAAACGTCACTATACCGTCTGATTTCAGCGGATATACCGTGGTTGCAATTGGTGACAGAGCTTTTTATGAGTGTGACAGCGTTACTAAAATTACGGTGCCTGACAGTGTTAAATCAATTGGGGATGCTGCGTTCGGCTTTTGTGGTAATCTTACAAGCGTAGAGTTGCCAAGTGATATTACAAGCATAAATGAAGGGGCTTTTTCCGATTGCGAAAAGCTGGTTAATATTTCTATACCCGATAGCGTTATAAGCATCGGAGATTTGGCATTTGCAAATTGTGTAAGTCTTACTGCTGTAAATATACCGGATAGCGTTACAAGTATCGGTGATTATGCGTTTGGCTGGTGTTCGGCCTTAAAGAGCATAAAAATACCGGATAGTGTTAATTCTATTGGCGAAGGCGCCTTTGCGTTTTGCGAAAATCTTACAGAAGTAAGCCTTAGCAACAGCATAAAAACAGTAGCTGAATCTACTTTTTATTATTGTAAAAAACTTGACAAAATAACTATTCATAACGGCGTTACCGATATTGGTAACAGTGCATTTGAGGGTTGTAGCAGTCTTACCAGTGTAACAATACCAAATACAATTGAAAGCATTGACAGTTATGCTTTTTACGAATGTAATAAGCTTGCTGACATTTGGTATGGCGGCAGTGAAGAAAATGCGATAAAAATAGGTAAATATAATGATTGTTTATCTCGGGCAACTTGGCATTGCAGTATGTGTGATTCGGGCGAGCATTCATACTCAGGTAGTTGTCTTTTGGGTTGCTCGGTTTGCGGATGGAAACCTATTAATCATATATACGTAAACGCATGCGATAAGGCTTGTAATGAGTGTGAAAAGGCAAGGACAGTGTCAGATCATAGTTATAGCGAATGCTTTGAAGGTTATAGCCAAGGGTTGTATGGATCATGGAACGTAACTACCGCTGAAACGAGAGTATATACTTTAAAGGCAAGCAGTAGCTATGAAGGAACAAACAGTGTTCACAATATAGCGGTATTTGATAAACAAGGAAAAGAAGTAATATTTAATGAAAAGCTTGGCGGTTTCCCACTTGTTGAAGGACAGACCTATACTGTGAAATTTAGATATGATTGCGAGGATGAAATTAACGGCAATGTTAGTTGGATTAAAAGCAAACTAACCGACAAGCTCTTTCCGGATACAAATAGCGGTACGTGGTACACTGATGCTGTAACGTACTCGGTGGGACGAGGACTTATAGGCGGCTATGGTAACGGAAATTTTGGTCCTGCGGACAATATTCAAAGACAAGACTTTTTGGTAATACTTGCACGTCTTGACGGTGTAGACCTTTCGCAATACAATTATAAACACAGTAGTTTTCCTGATGTCAGCAGCAAGAGTTATTATGAAGCTGCAGTAATATGGGGATACGAAAATGGAATAGTAACAGGCTACAACAACGGCAAATTCGGCGTGGGAGATAAGATAACACGCGAACAATTGGTAACCTTTCTTTACAGATACGCAAGATATAAAGGTTTGAATGTGGGTTACACTACAGCAGAAAAGAACAAGGTAAAAAACACATATACCGACTATAAAAATGTAAGTGATTATGCACAAGCCCCAATAATTTGGGCGGTAAAAAACGGTGTAATCAGCGGAAAAACATCAACCACCATTGTGCCGGGCGGCAATGCGCTGCGTTGCGAGGTCGCACAGATTATGTATAACATTTATTTAAATGACATATTCAAATAAAACAAAAGCACTCATCATAGTGATATGGTGGGTGCTTTCTTAATTGAAAATTAAAAATGTCGGTGTGCTTTGCACGGGTGTATAGAGCTTGCCACGCGACTATCATTGCTCGCAATGACAGGTGTTTTTAGCAGCTGCTATGCGTTTTTATTATGAGTAGCGACAGCGACGCGGTAATCCGTAATTTAGATAATAAGAGAGAATAGATGAGAGACTTTTAAATATTTAAACTTTTTATAATACTTTACTTAAAAATTCTTGAAGTCTTGGGCATTTTGGGTTGCCGAAAACTTCTTCGGGGGTGCCTTCTTCGGCAATTACGCCTTCATCAATAAATATTACGCGGTCGGCAACCTCACGGGCAAAGCCCATTTCGTGTGTAACGATTGCCATTGTCATACCGCTTGCGGCAAGGTCTTTGATAACGGTAAGAACCTCGCCAACCATTTCGGGATCGAGTGCGGAAGTAGGTTCGTCAAACAGCATAACCTCGGGGTCCATACAAAGCGCACGGACTATAGCTACACGCTGCTTCTGACCGCCCGAAAGCTGTGAAGGATATGCATCGGCGCGGTCTGCAAGACCAACCTTTTCAAGTAAAGCCATAGCCTTTGCTTCGGCATCTTGCTTATCCATTTTTAAAAGTTTTATGGGGGCGATGGTCATATTTTTTAGTATTGTCATATGAGGAAAAAGGTTAAACTGCTGAAAAACCATACCCATCTTCTGACGGTGAATGTTAATGTCGGTTTCGGGGTCTGTAATATTGACACCGTTAAAATAAATGTTACCGTCGGTTGGATATTCAAGAAGGTTAAGACAACGCAAGAACGTTGATTTTCCCGACCCTGACGCGCCGATAATTACAACAACCTCTCCACGCTTAATTTCGGAATTGACACCCTTTAAAACCTTAATTTCACCGAAGTTTTTTATTAAATTTTCAACCTTTATTAAAGTATCATTAGTGGTCACTCTTACGCAGCCTCCTTTCAAATATGCCAAGCAGCTTGGTAAGAACAATAACAATTATAAGGTAAATAATCGCAAGACTTATATAAGGAACGTATGGCTGATAGGTTTTGCTGATAATGTTTTGCGTCTGCTTTGTAACGTCGCGGAGTGCAATAACCGATACAAGTGACGTATCTTTAAGCAGGGTTATCATTTCGTTACCGAGTGCGGGCAAAATATTTTTGATTGCCTGCGGGATTACTATGTACCACATTGTTTGTATATAGTTAAAGCCAAGACTGCGACCTGCTTCACTTTGTCCAACATTGATTGACATAAGACCTGAACGAACTATTTCGGCAACATAGGCGCCTGAGTTTATACCAAGGGTGATGATACCGCATATAATTGTCGCAGTATCAGTTTTTGGTACCATAATAACAAAGCCCATAACAAGCAACTGCACCATCATTGGCGTACCGCGTATTATTGTTAGATAAAGTTTACAAAAACCGTTTATTACCCGAAGAACAACCGGCGGTTTTTTGTTAACAATGCTGTCGTGAGCGGTACGTATTATGGCTATAATAAGACCGATAACAACACCAAGAACAAGTGCGCCGATAGTTACTATAAATGTGATTTTAAGACCGTCTGTAAAAAACTTCCAACGATCTTGATATATGAATGTCTGATAAAGCTGAAAAATTAAATTTTGCAGCCATTCGGGGCAGGATTGAATCCACTCGGGTGCTGTGGTAATCCAATTTGCAAAACTGATAACGCCCATTAATACACCAACCTTTTTATGTTAGGCTGACAGGTTGAACTCTCGTCAGCCTTAAATACGCTAAAAAGGGGCGACATCATAAAATGCCGCTCCCTTAAAAGTCTGACTAAAATGTGTTTAAATTATTCAGCAGGGATATATTTGTTGATAATATCATCAATTGTGCCGTCTGCCTTAAGCTCTGCCATAGCGGTGTTAATTTTTTCGAGAAGCTCGGTGTTTTCTTTAGCAACTGCTATAGCGTAATCCTCGGTTACATATTCAGTATCAAGAATCTTAAGACCTTCGTTTGCTGCAACGAAGCTTTTAGCGGGCTCGTTATCAATGATAACGCAATCAACTTGATCGTTCTGTAAGGCCGCAACTGCCAAAGCGCCGTTATTGTACTGCTTTACATTGTCCTGACCGTAGTCATCTGTGCAGTAGATATCACCTGTAGTACCAGCCTGAACACCGATAGTTTTGCCTTCAAGGTCGTCAACGGTAGCGATTTCAGAACCTTCTTTAACGATGATTACCTGGATACCCGTAGCGTATGTATCAGAGAAGTTAACAGATTCTTTGCGTTCGTCGGTAACTGTCATACCTGCGAGAACTACGTCAACAGAGCCGCCGGCACATGCTGTGATAAGAGAATCAAATTCCATATCTTTGATTTCAAGCTCCATACCAAGCTTTTCAGCAATAGCTGCTGCGATTTCAGCATCGATACCTACGATGTTGCCGTCGTCGTCAACATACTCATAAGGAGGGAATGCTGCGTTTGTGCCCATAGTAAGTGTGTCGGTCTTTGTGCCGCAGCCTGCAAAGCAAAGGAGCATGCAGAGTGCTAAAGCGGCGGCTAAAATTTTCTTTAAGTTTTTCATTTTTATTACCTCATTTCAAGATTTAAAAAATCAATTACAAATTTTATGTAATTTTCAGGATACTGCGATTTTAACATATTATATTTATATTGTCAAGCGTAAATGCATAAATATTTTTTAAAATTGGTTATTTTAATTAAATATGCAAAAAATGATGCATATTTTCGCTTTATATTCAAAAATATGCATCTTAAATCAATAAAAGCTGTGCAGGGCGAATTTTTGTTCTTCTTTTATAAGCGATAAAACACTTTCAATATTTTTGTAAATGGCGTTGGTTTCGGATGAAGTGTTGTCGTTTGAAACGACTGTTAATTGACCGATATAAATTGAAATTTTATCTAAAAAACCATGATTTACAAACAACGACATCTGTTCCTTGCGTTTTTGCCATGAGTTTTCGAGTTCTGAAGCGGTTATATGTTGACTGTAGTACGATTCGATATCGTCGAGCGTCTGATCGCATGCGTGGTCTACAAATATATTGGCAAGGGAACAAAGTGTAATTGTAAATACTAAAATTGCAATGGCAGGAATCAGCCTTTTCACCTTGATGTACCGCCTTTCTGAATTATGGTATGATTACCGTCACGGTCGAGTGTCATCAAAAATATTTGTCGCATATCTGCGCATTTGTGTTTTATTATTTTGTTTAATTTTTGCGGTGATATTCCCAATGCTTTGAGTGATTCGTAGATTATCTTGCCATCACTTATTACAGGTAGTGGCAGCATATCGTCGGGAAGGTTTAATTTTGCATCGTTTACGGTTATCGGTTGGGCGACTTTTTTGAGCAGTACGCTTAAGTTGCCGTTTACCTCTAAAACAGCAAAGGCGACATCCTCTATATTAAAAACATTTTGAATTCGCAGCTGCTCTATAAGATCTATCACTGTCATACGAACACTACGCATTGCTTGTTGGTCAATTGCACCGTTTTTAATTATAACAACCGATTTGCCGTTTAAAAGCTTGCGTATGCGAAAACTTTTCATAGAAAGGATAGAAACAATTATTTCAAGAAAAACTAAAACTAAAATTGCCGCTATTCCTACCGAAACGGGTTGTTCGCTGTCTTGTAATGGTATTGCGGCAATTTCGGATATAAGTAATGTTACTACAAGCTCGTTGGGTTGCATATCACCAATTTGCCGTTTGCCCATAAGACGAATGGCAAGCGTTACTACGATATATAAAATAATGGTGCGGAACACTGTAGAAATCATTATAATCACCGTTTTTAGTATTCGCTTTTTTTCTTGCAATATTATAACAATAATGATATAATGTATGTACCAATATATTACTTTAATGTTAAAGTGAGGAATTTGTCTTGGCGAAGGATACTTTAAACAAAGCTAATTTTTTAAGCGATATGAAAAAATTTATGCCTCTGCTTAAAAATTTGGTTTCTAAAGATTTTAAAATAAAATACCGCCGCAGCGTGCTTGGCGTTGCATGGAGCGTTTTAAATCCACTTCTTACAATGCTTGTTATTACAACGGTATTCGGTAAGCTGCTTAAGATTCAGGTCGATAATTTTGCAACCTATTATATAGTAGGGTTTGCAATTTGGAACTTTTTTTCAGAGGCTACATCAAGCTCTCTTAGTTCTATTTTAGTTTCGGCACCGCTTATAAAAAAGGTGTATATACCTAAATATATATTCCCGATCGAAAAATGTTTGTTTTCGCTTGTTAACTTTTGCTTTTCTCTTATTGCGGTAGTTATTGTTATGCTGTTTCAAGGGGTTATACCAAGCGTTACTGCAATACTGTTTCCAATTCCGGTGTTGTATTGTTTTATTTTTGTTTGCGGAGCAAGCTTGTTTTTAAGTGCGGCTACCGTTTATTTCAGAGATATTCAGCATCTTTACGGCGTATTTCTTACAATGCTTATGTATTTAACACCTATTATCTATCCGTTAGAGCTTTTAAAAGAACATAAATTTGTTTTAAGAATTGTAGAGCTTAACCCCATTACGCATTATGTAGAGTATTTCAGAGGACTTATAATGTATAACCACATCCCCGACATTAAAGAAAATCTGGTCTGTTTAGGAATGGCGCTTGCTATGTTTTTATTAGGTTCGCTTGTGTTTAAAAAAGCGCAGCGCAAGTTTATTCTTCATATTTAAAAAGGAGTGTGTTTGAATGATAAGCGAAAACGCTGTAGAACTTCGTAATGTTGAAATGCACTTTAATATGAGTAAAGAAAAACTTGAAAGTCTTAAGGAGTATTTTTTAAAGCTTGTAAAAAGACAACTTCATTTTGAAGATTTTGTTGCTGTTGACAATGTGTCTTTTGATATTAAAAAGGGCGATGTATTTGGTATTGTAGGACTTAACGGTTGCGGAAAGAGCACAACCCTGAAAATTATTTCGGGTATACTTGAGCCTACAAAGGGAACTGTTAAAACCTATGGCACAATTGCGCCGCTTATAGAGCTTGGTGCAGGTTTTGATATGGACCTTACCGCTCGCGAAAACATTTATCTTAACGGTTCGGTACTCGGTTATTCTAAAAAATTTATAGATGAAAAATTTGATGATATAGTTAACTTTTCAGAAATGCACGAATTCTTAGATGTGCCTATGAAAAATTATTCGTCGGGTATGGTGGCAAGAATTGCATTTGCTATTGCTACGGTTACAACTCCTGATATATTAATTGTTGATGAAATTTTAGCAGTTGGCGATTTCTTGTTCCAGCAAAAGTGCGAAGAGCGTATTAACGCTATGATAAATGATGATACCACGGTTATTATAGTTTCACACTCCATTGAACAGATAGAACGTCTTTGCAAGCATTGCGTATGGCTTGAAAAGGGCAAGATTAAAATGATAGGCGAAGCGCAAGCGGTTTGCGACGCGTATAAAAATTCTCAAAGATAGGTAGTTAAAAATGTTTGAACAGGTACCTGTAAACGAAAAATCATGGCGCGGCGCACTTAAAAGAATGGCTATGCGGCTTAAGGAATATCCTTTTCTTTATGCCGCTTTTCGTCGCATATTTAAAGTGTTAAGAAAATTAAAACGTTTACTTTTAAGCTCTAAACATAAGGTTCGCTTTGCTATAAGCAAAAAAAGGCAAAAAAAAGAATCATCTACTCGATTTGATAGAAACATAAAGTTCAGCATTTTAGTACCTCTTTATAACACCCCCAAGAAGTTTTTGCGTGAGATGATAAACTCGGTTTTGAATCAGACGTATTCCAATTGGCAGTTGTGTCTTGCTGACGGCAGTGATGATGATCACGCTTATGTTGGTAAATATGTTCAGTCATTAGGCGATACACGAATTTGCTATAAAAAACTTGATGAGAACAAAGGTATATCGGACAATACCAACGAATGTATAAAAATGGCAACAGGCAATTATATCGCGCTTTTTGACCACGACGATCTGTTGCATCCTTCAGCACTTTTTAAAATGGCGAAGGCGATAAGTGAAGAAGACGCCGATTTTATTTATACCGATGAGGTAACCTTTGTTGGCAAAACGTCAGATATAACCATTTACAATTATAAACCCGACTATTCACCGGATACATTGCGTTCGTATAATTATATATGTCATTTCACTGCTTTTTCAAAAGAATTGCTTGATAAGGTTGGTGGCTTTAACCGTGAGTATGACGGCAGTCAGGATTATGACTTGATTCTCAGACTTACCGAAAAAGCCCAAAGAGTTATTCACATACCCGAAGTGTTATATTTTTGGCGTTCGCACAAGGCATCGGTGGCGTCTGATGTATCGGCAAAGCCTTATGTTGTGGACAGTGCAAAACGCGCGCTCGGTGCTCATCTTGAAAGACTTGGCCTTTCGGGCAGGGTAGAGGATGCAGTAATGCCCACTACCTATAAGATACAGTATGATATTATCGGTGAGCCTTTAATTTCAATAATAATACCTAACAAGGATCATATTGATGACCTTGAAAAGTGTCTAAGCTCTGTGTATGAGAAATCTACCTATAAAAACTTTGAGGTAATTGTTGTAGAAAACAACAGTACAGAGTCTGAAACCTTTGAGTATTATGATGTAGCAAAAGAAAAATATAATAATTTAAATGTTATAACTTGGGAAAAAGGCTTTAACTATTCTGCTATAAATAATTTTGCCATAAAACAGGCAAATGGTGAATATGTGCTACTGCTTAACAACGATATTGAGGTTATAACATCCGATTGGATAGAGCAGATGCTTATGCTCGCGCAGCGTGAGGATGTTGGCGCGGTAGGCGCTAAGCTTTATTATGATGATGATACAATTCAGCACGCGGGCGTTATAGTAGGTCTTGGTGGTGTTGCGGGACATTCGCACAAATATTTTGACCGTGATAATCCGGGATTTATGGCAAGGGCGGTCATTGCGCAGAATTTAAGCGCTTGTACAGCCGCTTGTCTGATGGTAAGAAAGAATGTCTACGATCAAGTGGGCGGTCTTGACGAGGGATATGCCGTTGCCTTTAACGATATTGATTTTTGTATGAGTATACGCAAGGCAGGGTATTTGATAGTATTTACGCCCTTTGCGGAGTTTTATCATTATGAATCTAAAAGCCGCGGAGATGAGGATACGCCCGAAAAGCGTGCAAGATTTAATAGTGAGGTCTTTAGATTTCAGGACAAATGGGAAGCAGAGCTTAAAAAAGGCGATCCATATTATAACCCTAATTTAACGCTTGATAGCGAAAATTTTTCGTTAAGATAAAATGAAACCGTCTCGGGAGAGACGGTTTCATTTTACACAAATTGTTAAAAAAATAACAATAAAATTTATTGCAAAAAAGAAAATCTTAAAAACTTTGTTTAAATTTTAACAAACCTATTGACATTGCATATATTATAGTATATAATAGTGAGCAAATTCGGGAAAGCAAATCCCAATATGGAGGTTTTTATATTATGGCAAGAGTTTATAATTTTAGTGCAGGTCCTTCAATGTTACCTGAGGATGTACTTAAAACGGCTGCGGCTGAGATGATGGAATACGGCACAACCGGTCAATCGGTTATGGAGATGTCACACCGCAGTAAAGAGTATCAGGCAATATTTGATGAAGCAGAAGCAAATTTGCGTGAAATAATGAACATTCCTGATAACTATAAGGTGTTATTTTTGCAGGGCGGCGCATCAACCCAGTTTGCGATGATTCCGCTTAATCTTATGAACAAAAATAAGAAGGCCGATTATATTATTACAGGTCAGTGGGCAAATAAGGCTTATAAAGAAGCTGCTCGTTATGGCGAGGCACGCGCGGTGGCAAGCTCGGCGGATAAGACATATTCTTATATTCCTAAAACTACCGCTGCAGATTTTGACAAGGATGCCGACTATGTTCATATTTGTATGAATAATACCATTTACGGTACAAAATATCACGAATTGCCCGATACGGGTGACGTTCCGCTTATCGCCGATATTTCAAGCTGTATTTTATCAGAGCCGATTGATGTATCAAAATTCGGTATGCTTTATGCAGGCGCGCAAAAGAATGTTGCTCCCGCAGGCGTTACAATTGTAATCATACGTGAAGACCTTATCGGCAACGCAATGGATATTACACCTACTATGCTTAATTACAGTACACATGCTGATAACGGTTCTATGTTTAATACACCGCCTTGCTATGCGATTTATATTGCAGGTCTTACATTCAAGTGGATAAAAAAGAAGGGTGGTCTTGAAGCCATAAAAGAAATTAATGTTAAGAAAGCAAACATTCTTTATGATTTCCTTGATAACAGCAAGCTCTTTAAGGGTACCGTAGTAGCTGAAGACCGTTCACTTATGAATGTACCGTTTGTAACGGGTAACGATGAGCTTGATGCAAAGTTTGTAGCAGAAGCAAAGGCGGCAGGCTTTGTGAATATTAAAGGTCACAGAAGTGTTGGCGGTATGCGTGCATCAATCTATAACGCAATGCCCGTTGAAGGCGTAGAAAAGCTTGTAGACTTCATGAAGAAATTTGAAGAGGAGAACGCATAATGTATAAGATTAAAACATATAACAAAATATCTAAAATTGGTCTTCAGGTTTTTGATGACAAATATACAGTAGGTGACGAGGTTGACAATGCCGATGGCGCGATTGTTCGCTCTGCGGCGCTTCACGACACTGAATTTCCTGCAACATTAAAGGCAATAGCGCGCGCGGGCGCAGGTACTAATAATATTCCGATTGACCGATGCAGTGAACAGGGTATAGTAGTGTTTAATACACCCGGCGCTAATGCTAATGCTGTTAAGGAACTTGTTCTTGCAGGTATGCTTATATCATCGCGCCGTGTTATTCCTGCAATTGAGTGGGCGAAAACACTTAAAGGTGAGGGTGAAGCAGTTGGCAAGCTGGTAGAAAAAGGTAAGGGAGCGTTCGCCGGTCCCGAGCTTAAGGGAAAAACGCTTGGTATTATTGGTCTTGGCGCTATTGGCGTTATGGTTGCTAATGCTGCTAACCATCTTGGTATGACCGTTTACGGTTACGACCCATATCTTTCGGTAAACTCTGCTTGGAATCTTACTCACAATGCAGTTCATATTTATGATATTAACGAAATTTACAAAAAGTGCGATTATATCAGCGTTCACGTGCCGCTTACCGACGGAACAAAGAATATGATCAACACTACCGCTATCGCTAATATGAAAGACGGCGTGCGAATACTTAATTTCTCACGCGCAGGTCTTGTTAATTCTGAAGATATGCTGGCGGCACTCGAAAACGGTAAGGTAGCGGCATATGTTACCGATTTCCCGACCGAAGAAATGCTTTGTGTTGACGGTGTAATTGCCATTCCTCATCTGGGCGCATCTACACCTGAGTCAGAAGACAACTGTGCAGATATGGCAGCAAGACAGCTTATCGACTATATTGAAAACGGTAATATTACCAATTCGGTTAATATGCCCGCAATCTCGATGCCAAGAAGCGGTAAGCATCGCGTATGCGTAATGCACAGAAATATACCGAATATGCTTACCGCAATAACAGGTATTGTTGCTGAAAACAATGTTAACATTGAGAATATGTTAAATAAATCACGCGGTGATTATGCATATACAATGATCGATGTAAATGTGGAAGACACTGCCGCTGTTGAAGAGCGAATTGCCGCAATTGACGGTGTGATTAGGGTTAGAGTTATTTAAAATCTATGATTTAAGCCCCTGCTTTGTGTGAAAAGCAGGGACTTTTTTTGCAAAGTTTAAGTTCAACACTCTACCGAACTAAAGTGATAATAGCTAAAAGTTATACACTTTTTTGTGCAAATGGCTGAAAGTGAAAATTTTTGTAAAAAACACTTTACAACTTTAGCTTAGTAAAGTATAATGGCAACATCAATTTAAAACCCGAAAGGGAAAAGGAGAAAAAGATTATGAAAAACATTATGAAAAAAGCAATTGCCGTTCTTATGGTAGCGGCCATGCTGTTCTGCTTTACGGGCTGTAAGGAAGAAAAAACAGTTGTGGTAGGTTACACAATTTATGAGCCTATGAATTATTTTGATGATGACAACAATCTTATCGGTTATGATACCGAACTTGCTGAAGCCGTATTTGAGAATTTGGGTTACAAGGTGGTGTTCCAGGAAATTGACTGGAATAATAAATATACTGATGTAAATTCAGGCGCTATCGATTGCATCTGGAACGGATTTACAGCAAATACTGCTGACGATGATGGTGTTGCTCGCGCAGAAAAGGTTGATTTTTCATACAATTATATGGAAAACCGTCAGGTTGTAGTTGCTAAAAAGGATTCAGGCATTGTTGCAGCTGCTGATTTGAACGGTAAATACGGTGCTGCTGAAAGCGGTTCAGCAGGTGAAACTTATGGTAAGACCTTTGAAGGCGTTAACATTAAGGGATTTACAAAGCAGACAGACTGCTTGCTTGAAATTGTATCAGGCACTGTTGATTTTGCTGTTGTAGACGCACAGCTTGCATATTCTTATGCCGGCAAGGGCGATTATGCTGATCTTACAGTAATTGAAGCGCTTACAAGTGATGTTGAGTATTATGCAATTGGCTTTAAAAAGGGTAATGAGCTTAAGGATCAGGTAAACGAGCAGCTTGAAAAGCTTGCCGCAGAAGGTTTTATGGATGATCTTGCTGAAAAGTATCCAAAGGTTGCTAACTCAATTATAAAAGATTTTTCTGATCAGAAATAATTTTAATCAAATAATTTGGAGATATAGATAAATGTCGTTTTTAGAAGTTACAGCTTTTTTGTGGGACGGCTTTATGGTATCCTTGCTAATCTTTGCGGTGACGCTGCTTTGCGGCGCACCGCTTGGTTTGCCTATAGCCTTTTGTTCTATGAGTAAATGGAAGCCTGTCAAAGCCGTTTCAAAGGTAATTGTCTGGATCGTTCGCGGTATACCGCTTATGCTACAGATTTTTATAATTTATTACGTGCCCGGTCTGCTTTTTAACTTTCCTATGTTCAGCAAAATAGATCGATGGGTTTTTGCTAATTGGGGTATATCAGATGCGGGCAGAATTGTTGCAGTGCTTATTGCGTTTACGCTTAATTATGCGTGTTATTTTTCGGAAATATATCGCGGAGGTATTGAAAGCATATCACGAGGTCAGTATGAAGCGGGTTACGTTCTTGGTCTTACCAAGTCGCAGGTATTCAAAAAAATAGTGCTTAAGCAGGTTATAAAGCGTATTGTACCGCCAATGTCGAACGAAATTATTACTCTTATAAAAGATACTGCGCTTGCTAACTGCATTATGGTGTGTGAGATTATCAAGCAAGCAAAAGAACTCGCTGCTACAAAAGCTATGGTATGGCCGCTGTTCTTTACGGGTGTATTCTATCTTGTTTTTGTAGGTTTGCTTACAATTATACTTGGAAAAGTCGAAAAGAAGCTTGATTATTTCAAGTCTTAAGAGGTGGAATATGGCGATATTAGAGGTAAAAGACATTAAGAAAAATTTTGGCAGGACCGAAGTTTTAAAGGGTATAAGTTTTTCTCTTAGGGAAGGAGAGGTTATATCTATAATCGGTTCTTCGGGCAGCGGTAAAACAACACTATTGCGTTGCCTTAACTTTCTTGAAACTCCCGATAAGGGAACAATCAGTGTAAAGGATAAGCTTCTTTTTGATGGGGACAATAAGTACGCTTTAAAGGATGAACAAATACGCGAAAACCGATTGCATTTTGGACTTGTTTTTCAGTCGTTTAATCTGTTTCCGCAATATAGCGTGTTAGATAATGTAATGCTGGCTCCAAAACTGTTGAAAAAGGGGAGTAATGATGAAATAGAAATAAACGCGCGTAAACTTATAGAGCAGGTTGGCCTTACAGAGAAAATGGACAGCTATCCGTGTCAACTTTCAGGTGGACAGCAGCAACGTGTGGCTATTGCTCGTGCACTTGCCATGAACCCCGATATACTTTGCTTTGATGAGCCTACGAGTGCGCTTGACCCTGAGCTTACCGGCGAAGTGTTGCGTGTTATAAAGGGCCTTAAAGAGTCAGGCAGTACAATGATTGTGGTAACTCATGAAATGGAATTTGCTAAAAATGTGTCAGACAAGATTATATTTATGGCGGACGGTGTTATAGAGGAAATGGGAACCCCCGAGGAAATTTTTGAAAATCCAAAGTCTGATAAAACCCGTCACTTTTTGCAAAATTCATTGGAAAAGATTTAAAGGCGGTAGGGTATGATTTTTGATAATAAGGATATTAAAGAATTGTATTCGCTTATTTTATCTCTTGAATCAACCGATGATTGCGCAGATTTGTTCGAGGATTTGTGCACGGCAAAAGAGCTTGAACAGATGGCCCAGCGTATAAAAGCGGCAAAGCTGTTGCTTGAAGGAAAAACATATAATCAGGTAATGGATCAGTGTGAGATTTCATCGGCAACGCTTAGCCGAGTATCACGCTGTGTGCAGTACGGTAGCGGATATAAAAAGTTTTTAAAATAACGTTTTAAATGCGATGGTTGGATTTTGACGTCTAACCATCGCGTTTTTTATTTATTTTTGTCAAAATAAATAAAAATACTTGACAATTTTTAATAATTAATGTATATTTAATATAGTATTTGTGGAATAGTATGGAGTTTTAATGCAACAAAGTTTTTCTGATAATGAGTTAGTAACTTTTATTAATAACGGTAAATATGAATATTTGCAGTTGCTTATAGCCCGTTATATGCCATACATCATCAATGTGGCTTCACAGTATAACGTGGGCGGCTTTGATACCGAAGATTTTATACAAGAGGGTATAGTGGCAATTTTTTCTG
The DNA here is from genome assembly GCA_964387615.1 of uncultured Ruminococcus sp. GTDB lineage: Bacteria > Bacillota > Clostridia > Oscillospirales > Acutalibacteraceae > UBA737. The sequence continues at coordinate 14,404 of CAYLXT010000005.1, read as the reverse complement.
CGGTTAAGTCCTATGATCCTGATAAAGCATCATTTAAAACGTTTGTATATCTTTGCATAAACAGAGCTATGTCTTCGGCTTTGTCGCGTGTTTCGGGCGCGGCAAAGCATATTCCCGAGGGCTTGATTTCGCCGATTGATGAGGTTGAGTTGCCTGATATGAATAATCCCGAAAGCATATTTATTGAAAAAGAGAGCTATGACGATTTGGAGTCAACCATAAAGCAGGAGTTGTCTGATTTTGAATATCAGGTACTGTGTGAGTTTTTAAGCGGCAAGAGTTATGCCGATATTGCAGTCAGCTTAAACGTTACCGTAAAATCGGTTGATAATGCGCTTAGACGTATACGTACAAAAATTAAAAAATAAACGGGAAACCGTTTATATATATGCCCAAGTAGTTTAAATTAGCAGAGCGTTGTGTAAAAACAAAGATGTCGGTGCGATTCCGTCCGGGGCTAAATAACCAAATCAAGAGAGGTAAAAAAGATGTTTGAAGACAAGACCCTAACTTGTAAAGAATGCGGCGAAGAGTTCGTATTCACTGCAAGAGAGCAGGAATTTTATGCAGAGAAAGGCTTTGAAAATGAGCCTCAGAGATGCAAACCCTGCCGCGACAAGCGCAAAAATGCAGGAAGGGCACCCCGTGAAATGCACGATGCTGTATGCGCAGCATGTGGCGGCGTAGCACGCGTACCATTTGTTCCGCGTGATGATCGTCCTGTATACTGCAGCGAATGCTTTGCAAAAATGAAGGAAGAAGAATCAGCTACAACTGATGCTGAATAATTTGAACTTCGGGCCACACTAACTTTAGTGTGGCTTTTTCTTTGCGATTAATGTATAATATAACCTAACAGTAATTGATTATTAACATTTTCTTCATACAAATTTTGTAATATTGTTTTATTATATAATTGAAGCAATCTGGTTTTTTTAAATTTACCTTTCGGAGTGGATTTTATGGATAATAAAAAAATACTTATTGTTGACGATGACGAAAACATCTGCGAATTGTTGCGTCTTTATCTTGAAAAGGATGGTTTTAGCACCATTGTTGCCAATGACGGCGGTCAGGCGCTTTCCTGCGCGCAGATAAATAACCCCGATCTTATTTTGCTGGATATAATGATGCCGGTGCTTGACGGTTGGCAGGTTTGTAGAGAAATTAGAAAAAACTCTAACGTGCCGATTATCATGCTTACTGCCAAGGGAGAAACGTTTGATAAGGTTTTAGGACTTGAGCTCGGTGCTGACGACTATGTTACCAAGCCGTTTGATTCTAAAGAAGTGGTAGCACGTATAAAGGCTGTGCTTCGCCGAATGGGTGACAATGATAAGGCGGACGGTGCAAAAGAGGTTCGCTATGATAAGCTACGTATAAATATTACCAATTATGAGCTTGAGGTAAACGGTGAACAAATCGATACACCGCCAAAGGAATTAGAACTTATATATCATTTGGCAAGCAATCCAAATCGTGTTTATACACGTGATCAGCTGCTTGATGAGGTATGGGGATTTGATTACTACGGTGATTCACGCACAGTTGATGTTCATGTAAAGAGGTTGCGCGAAAAATTAGAGGGTATATCGGATAAATGGTCACTTAAAACCGTTTGGGGCGTAGGTTATAAATTTGAGGTAAAATAAAAAATGCGTCAAAAATTATTTAAAAAACAGTTTGGCGCTATTGCGTTGATAGTTTTTTTAAGTCTTTCTTCCATATTGTTAATTCTTACTTTTATGTATAATAATTACCTCGCGGAAGAAAAATATAAAACACTTCAAAAATCTTGTGAATCAATTAGTGATTTTGTAAAGCTTGAGGCAAAAAAGCAGGGTGATTACAGCGAATATTCTGTTTATTACATTGTGAATAATCTTGCAAGTGTTGCCGAATGCGATATTTTTGTGACTGATCAGAATGGTATTATAAAAATTTGCGGTTGCGAAGAATGGGGAACGGAAAGCAATTGTGAGCATTCCGGCACAAAAATAAGTGTAGAATCCATAAATTCAATTATATCAAACGAGCACAATACAATAAGCACTCTCGATTTTTACAGCAATCCGCATTATACAGAAGCAAAGGCGATTGAAATTGACGGAGTAAAATCGGGTTATATAGTAGCTGCCGATTCTATTGACGAAGCAAAAAATCTTATGAAACGTATAGCGCATATATATGTTATATCGGCAATTATTCCGTTAGTGCTTATGTTTGCAGCGTTGTCGGCAATGACATACCGCCTCACAAAACCGCTTCGCCTTATGTCAGAAGCGGCGCGTGCTATGGCAAAGGGAGATTTTTCGCGTCGTATTCCGGTAACCAGCGATGATGAGATAGGGCAGCTTGCGGTATCGTTTAATCAAATGACAAATTCGTTGGCCCGTCTTGAAGAAGTGCGAAAGAGCTTTATTGCTAATGTTTCGCACGAACTAAAAACACCAATGACTACAATAGGCGGTTTTATTGATGGGATAATTGATGGTACAATACCTCAGGATAAGCAGCAGTATTATCTTAATATTGTTCACGATGAGATAAGGCGTCTGTCACGAATGGTAGAGTCAATGCTAAGTATATCAAGGCTTGAATCAAGAGAGGCAGATCTAAAGTATGAGGCTTTTGATTTTAAAGAACAGTTACTGCAGGTTGTTATCGGTCAGGAGCGGCGAATAGAACAAAAAAGTATAAGCATATCAGGGCTTGATTCTTTGCCTGATATTACGGTAAATGCCGATAAGGATTTAATATACCGAGTGGTATACAATCTTGTTGACAATGCGATAAAATTTACCGATGAGGGCGGCAATATAAAGTTTAATATTAAATATGATGTTAAAAATCTCACATTTAGAATCGAAAACACAGGGCGCGGAATACCGCAAAGTGAGCTGCCGTATGTTTTTGAGAGATTTTATAAGGTGGATAAGTCGCGTTCAACAAATAAAGAAAGCACGGGGCTTGGACTTTATATTGTTAAAACAATAATTAAAAACCATGGTGGTGTTATTTCGGTTTCGAGCGTTGAGAACCAATTTACTGCATTTGAGTTTACACTACCAATAAAAAGATAGGAGACAAAATATGGACGAATTAAATCAGAATATTAATAATGAAGGTTCGGTTGGTGATACCGATGAAATATTAAACCAGACATCAAACCAGATGCCTGACCAAAATCCGAACCCAACCATAGAAAATAACGATTATAACAAAAATGATTATAACGATTCTGTAAATAATAATTTTAACGATGGTGGTGATACGCCTGTATGGAATAAGGTAGAATATGCGCCAATCGGTAAAATTGAAGATTATAAACCGATGGGAAAGGGACTAAAAGTATTTTGTGTAGTTATGGCGGCTGTGGTAGCGCTGACAGCGACTACAGCGGCAGGATATTTTATGGGCAGAAGCAGTGTATCGCGCAATTATATCGGAAGCAAGGTAGAGGTTGATCTTGCTGCAAAACCAACCGATACCGATCCAAATACGGCAGCACAGGTATATGAGTCGGTTAACGAGTCAATCGTTGGTATAAGAGTATATAACGAAGCGGGCGAAATGAGCGATGCGTCGGGTGTTATTTATTCAAGAGACGGATATATTGTAACCAATGATCATATATATTCTGAAATCGGAGCGCCCAAATTTAAGGTATTTACTTATGACGGCACCGAATATGACGCTGTTTATGTTGCGGGTGATACGGTAAGTGATCTTGCGGTTTTAAAAATAACAAACGGCAAAGGCTTTAAGGTTGCAGAATTTGGTGATTCTGAACAGCTTGTAAACGGCGAGTCGGTTGTCGCTATCGGAAGACCGAGCGACGCGACAGACAATTCATCTATTACAAGCGGTGTAATTTCGCTTACACGTCGCAGAGTTAAGACCACTTCAAGCTATACCGCAAGTCTTATACAGACCGACAGTGCCATAAATCCAGGCTCTTCGGGCGGCGCGCTTGTTAATATGTACGGTCAGGTTGTGGGAATTACCTCATCAAAGCTTGCAGGCGTAGAGTACGACGCTATTGGTTTTGCAATACCTACCAAAACTATGAAGCGCGTAGTAGAGCAGTTGATTTCAGAAGGTCAGGTAAATGACCGCGCAAAATTGGGTATAACCTACCAAGAGGTGAACTCTGTAACAGCCGAAGTTGAAAATTATGCCGCTGTAGGTCTGCTTGTTGTTTCGGTTGGCGAAGACAGCGATATTTATGGCAAGGTTGGCGAGGGAGATTTTATTACCCACGTAAACGGTATAGAGATTACAAATGATGATATCGTGCTTGATGTTATCGAGGATTGCAAGGCGGGAGATACGATTTCGCTCACTATACAGTTCGGCAACGGCGGAGAGGCTGATTTTGATGTTACTTTACGCGCAAATATAAGCGAGTCGAGTTATTCATCAGACTTGGGAAGCCGAGAGGATACTACTGAAAGTTATTCTTCGGGTAGCTCGAACGGCGGAGTGTTTGATTTTCCGTATGGAGAATAATACAGATAGATGATTAATTAAAATCCCTCTGTCAAAACACAAGTTTTGACACCTATCCTTAGGGCAAGGGAGGCTTATAAGGAATATTGATAAAAGGGGACAGTTGCAAAAATGCAACTGTCTTTTTTGTTTTTAAAATTAAAATTTACCTATACTATTTATAAAACCAAAGGGAAAATTAAAAACAGAACGGAGGGACAAAAATTGAGAAAAATTATAAAAATATTTTTTGCATTTTCACTTATATTTTGCAGTTTTGTATTTACATCAATATACATTATGAGCGACGATGTTGCTGAAAGCTATAAGGTGAATCACGGCGAGGAACTGCAAATGGATACATTAATACCTGTAACGGCAGTTTATAACGGTGTTAAAATGTCGCAAAGCGTATATGCGCGGCAGGTTGGTGAAAGTTTTGAGGTGGACCTTAAAATTTTTGGGGTTATTCCGTTTTCAACGGTAAATGTACAAATCGTAGATGATATGTATGTGGCTGTGCTTGGTAATCCGTTTGGTATGAAAATATATACCGACGGCGTGCTTGTTATAGAAAGCACCGATATAATTACCGACAGCGGAAAAACCAATCCTGCATTAGCGGCTGGCATTAAGGTAGGAGATTATATTAAAGGTGTAAATGGACAAACCGTTACCTGTAATGAGGATCTATTGCAGATGGTCACCAAATCGGATGGTAAGGCTATGAGTTTTGAGGTAGTGCGTGACGGGGAGAGCTTTTTGTATGAGGTGATTCCGGTCATAGATAAGGAAAGTGGAGTTTACCGCATTGGTATTTGGGTGCGTGACAGCTCGGCAGGCATTGGAACGCTTACCTTTTATAGTCCGTCAAATGATGTGGTGTGCGGTCTTGGACATGGGATATGCGATTCTGATACCGAAACACTGCTGTCTGTTGAAGAGGGCGAGCTTGTAGAGGCAAGTATTGTCGGTGTGGTAAAAGGAAGCGCGGGAAATCCTGGCTCACTTAAGGGCAAGTTTACCTATGGTAGTATTGCAGACATATCGCTTAACAGTGAGCAGGGTGTATACGGTATTGCCAAGCAAGAAATAAGCAGCACTAATCTTACCGAGATTGCATTAAAGCAAGAGGTTTATGACGGCGAGGCGCAGATACTTTGTACTGTAGACGGTGATACGCCTAAGCTTTATAGCTGTGAGATAAAAAGGACAGGCAGCAGTAATTCTAAAACGCAAAATCTTATTGTAACTGTGACGGATAAGGAACTAATTAATGCAACGGGAGGTATAGTTCAAGGAATGTCGGGCAGTCCCATTTTGCAGGACGGTAAATTGGTAGGTGCTCTGACTCATGTTTTGGTAAGCGACAGCCTTACGGGATACGGAATTTACGCCGAAAATATGCTTGAAGTGGCGCAATCGGTATCTAACAATGTAGGGCAGGGGCTTGCTCCTGCCGAAGAACAATTAAAAGATGCGTCATAGGGGATATGAAAATTAAGGTGTTTGTCGCTGTGCGACAAACGGATTTAAAAATCTCTCCTTCTGTCACCCTGTGGGTGCCACCTTGCTCGTCAGAGGAAGGCGAGGATAGCAGATTGCCACGCGGCTTTGCCGCTCGCAATGACAGCGCTTTTTAATGCATCTTTACGCGTGTCATTGCGATGAGCGTTAGCGAAGAAGCAATCCGTAATATTTAAAACCCCTCAAGTCTGATTTTAAGACCCGAGGGGTTGCCTATTAAAACTGTTATGTTAGTTAATAAAGAACCAAAAGATTGCATTGTCTATGATTATTTTTCTACATAGAAAACATCTATTAATGTTTGCAGTATAGATTCTTCATTGGCAGTAAATTCGACCCATTTATCACCCTGAGAAAGAGCGCCTTCAATTGTTTTGTATTCAAGAGCATCACCAAAATTCAAGGTTAGGCAATGCTGTGCAAGATAGGTTATTTGAGCAAAGGAAACATTTGTGGAAAAATAGGGTGATAAGTCGTTATAAAATTTTGCAAGGTTTGAAAAATCATTAAGAACGACATTGCCTGTTTTATTCATAAGAGCCGATAAAAACTGTTTTTGGCGTTGCATACGTCGGGAGTTTGCCTCGGTATCAAAACCGCGATATTGAATATATGCTATTGCATTATCACCGTTCAAGTTAAGCCTTGTTCCCTTGCTGGCTCTGAATTCACTTGCATTTATGTCTTCGATAGCAGTTACCTCTACGCCGTCGACCATATTTGTAAGCTTTTTGACACCGTCCATTTCTATGGTAACATAAGAACTTATATTGATGCCATAAAGCAACCTTTTGACAGAAATCATTACGTTTTTGCTACATTCTTCCGTGCTGTTGCCGTAGGCATATGCCAGACACAACTGTTCTTTTTGCACACCGGCATATGTTCCGTCGCTTGTGTAAAGATTTACGTCTACCATTGTTTCGCGTGATATGGGTATTATACAAGCTTTTTTAGTTTTAGTGTCAATTGTAGCTATAAATATAACATCTGCCTGACCGTTGTTGCCGCTGCCTAAATTTTGATTAACGTTGTCACGGTCAATACCCATTACCAGAACGCTGACTATATTTTTGTTTAGGATGTATTTTTTACCGTCATAGGTTATGGTGTTTTCATCTTCAATTTCTATTGCATCTGTTGATATATGCGTATCTTCTTTATGAAATTGCGCTTTGCCGATGTAGGTTAAAATAAAAAAAGTGCCAACCAACGATAATATTAGCACCAGAAGTATAGCCAAAATAATAATTGTTATTTTTTTTCTTTTTTTCATTTTATCACCAAAACAATTTTTTTATATTATAAATCTTAGCATTGATTGTGTCAATGTAAAAAAAGTAGTGGAAAAAATATTGTTGGTGCAGTATAATAAGAACTGATAATACATTTAAATGGGGTAGTTTTATGAAAATAATTATTGTAGGCGGAGGAAAAATCGGCTCCACACTGATTGAAAGCCTTGAGGGCGAGGGTCACGACATCACAGTTATAGACCGTGACCAAAGGGTTATAGACGAAATTGGTAACATATATGATGTTATGTGTGTATGCGGCAATGGTGTTGATAACGATACGCTTAAAGAAGCCGAGGTTGCAAAAGCAGAGCTGATTATTTCGGTTACTAATTCCGATGAAATAAATATGCTTATTTGTTTTATTGCAAAAAAGATGGGCGCGGCACATACTGTGGCACGTATTCGCAACCCCGAATTTAACGACAAGCGAATGGATCAGGTTAAGCAGTATCTTGACATATCGCTTACCATCAACCCCGAACTTTTAGCTGCGCAAGAAATTTTTAATATATTAAAGCTGCCCGCTGCAATAAATATTGAAACCTTTTCAAGAAGAAATTTTGAGATGGTGGAACTTATTATTAAAGAGGATTCTAACCTTGACGGTATGAGTCTTATTGACTTGCGCAAAAAATACAAAGCTAACTTTTTGATTTGTGTCGTAAAACGCAGAGATGAAATATACATTCCTGACGGTAATTTTGTTCTTAAAAACGGCGATCATATATGCCTTACTGCAAATTTTACCGAGATACAAAAGTTGCTTAAAATGTTGGGACTTTCAAAAAAGCACTCAAAAAATGTTATGATTTTAGGTGCAACAACAACAGCGTATTATCTTTCTAAAATGTTGTTGCGTTCAGGCAGTGAAGTTACGGTAATTGATAAGGATATAAGCAGATGCAATCAATTTTCTGAAAGATTGCCGGGAGCTGTTATTATAAACGGTGATGGGGCGCAGCAAGAGGTTTTGATGGAAGAAGGAATTGCTTCTTCCGATGCTTTTGTTTCGCTTACTGGTATGGACGAGGAAAACATTCTCATCTCATTCTTTGCTCAATCACAAAATGTGTCTCGTGTTGTAGCAAAGGTTAACCGTAACGAGTTGGCAGCTATGGCAGAAAGATTAGGTCTTGACTCTATTGTATCGCCTAAAAAAGCGGTATCAAATGTTATAACCAGTTATGCGCGTGCGCTGCAAAACACGCTTGGTAGCAATGTTGAAACAATGTATAGGCTTATGAATGGTAGCGTAGAGGCACTTGAATTTAATGTACAGTCCGATTTTAAAGCTCAGCATATTTCTCTAAAAGAAATGCAGCTTAAAGGCGATGTTCTTATTGCTGGGATTATAAGAAAAAGAAAAGCGTTTGTTCCGACAGGTGATGATGAAATTATCGCAGGCGATAAGATTATTGTAATAGCAAAAGCGAATGATCAAAAAATGAATGACCTTTCGGATATTTTGAGGTAAGCTGAAATGAATAAAAAAATGGTATTCAGAACGGTAGGCAGACTGTCGCAGATTTTAGCGCTATTGTTATTAATTCCTACTGTGGTAGCGATTATTTATGGGGAAGCAAAGCAGTTTTTCGCGTTTTTTATTACAGCGGCTTGCGCTTTTGGCATAGGCTTTATTGTTAACCTGCTTACAAAAACTAAAAACAGAGTCATATATGCAAGGGACGGTTTTGCCATAACATCGCTCGCTTGGATTATTATGGCTTTAGTAGGTGCAGTGCCGTTTGCAATTTCAGGCGATATACCCAATTATATTGATGCAGTTTTTGAGACGGTAAGCGGATTTACAACAACCGGCGCTTCTATACTTACAGATGTAGAGGCTATGAGCTATAGCGGACTTTTTTGGCGAAGCTTTACGCACTGGATAGGTGGTATGGGAGTACTTGTTTTTGTTATGGCGGTTATACCAAATTTTACCGATCGTTCAATTCACATTATGCGAGCAGAAATGCCGGGACCAATCATAGGCAAGCTTGTTCCTCGTGTTAAAGATACGGCAAAGATTTTATATCTTATATACATCGTTCTTACGATAATACAAATTATTTTACTGTTAGCAGGCGGTATGCCGTTTTTTGATAGCGTAGTACATTCGTTAGGTACGGCGGGTACGGGAGGTTTTGCTATTAAATCTGACGGACTCGCGTCATACAGCCCGTATTGTCAGTGGGTTATAACAATATTTATGCTTATTTTCGGCGTGAATTTTAATCTGTATTACCTTATCTTGATGAAAAAAATCAGTACTGCTGTAAAAAGCGGAGAATTATGGGCGTATGCCTCAATTGTTGTTGTAAGCGTTGCACTTATAACTTTAAATATAATGCCGCAATACAGTGGATTTTCAGAGTCATTGCGTCATTCCGCTTTTCAGGTTTCATCAATAATTACAACAACAGGATACTCCACAACAGATTTTAATTATTGGCCTGATTTTTCAAAAGCAATTCTTGTTATTTTGATGTTCTCGGGCGGTTGCGCAGGCTCTACGGCAGGCGGTTTTAAGGTAGCCCGTGTGGTTATACTGTTCAAAAATATAAAACGAGAAATCAGAAAGCTTATTCACAAGCGTTCGGTAAACACGGTGCATTTTGAGGGTAAATCTATAGACGAAGCTACTTTTAACGGCGTTAACACCTACCTTGCTATATATATGGTGTGCTTGTTGGCGGTGTTTTTGGTTATAAGCTTAGAGCCTTTTGGTTTTGAAACAAACTTTACCGCAGCAGTTTCGTGCTTTAATAATGTGGGACCCGGTCTTGCGGGGGTAGGACCAATGTCAAGTTATGCGGCATATAGCGGATTTTCGAAAATTGTTTTGTCTTTTGCTATGTTGTTTGGACGACTTGAAATATTCCCTATGCTTATTATGCTGTCTCCTCATACTTGGCTGAAGAAATAAGGGAAATATCGGCATATTATGCTTGACAAATTTTGCAAATAATATTACAATGTACTGTGTAGTGGCGTGCAAATCCGCCACAGCAAGAAGTAAAATGTTTTTTGGAGGAAATAATAATGGTTAGTGCCGGCGATTTTAGAAATGGCGTTACTTTTGAAGAGGACGGTCAGGTTTTACAGGTAGTTGAATTCCAACATGTAAAACCAGGTAAGGGCGCAGCTTTTGTAAGAACAAAGACTAAAAATGTTATTACAGGCGCAGTTATTGAAAAGTCTTACAACCCAACAGCAAAGTTCCCAACTGCATATATTGAGCGTAAGGATATGGAATATTCTTATCAGGATGGCGACCTTTACTACTTTATGGATCAGGAAACCTATGAGCTTGAACCTATTAATGCTGCTGAACTTTCTGACAACTTTAAATTTGTAAAAGAAAATATGGTGTGTAAGGTTCTTTCTTACAAGGGCAAGGTTTTCGGTGTAGAGCCCCCAACATTTGTTGAGCTTACCGTTACCGCTACCGAGCCGGGTTTTGCAGGCAACACTGCTACCAACGCTACAAAGCCCGCAACGCTTGAAACAGGTTGCGAAATCCGTGTACCTCTCTTTATTAACGAGGGTGAGGTTGTTCGTATCGATACCCGCACAGGCGAGTATATGGAACGTGCATAATTTGATAATTGGAGGAAACCACAATGGATATTTGTGAAAAGATTGCTTATATAAAGGGTCTTGCCGAGGGTCTTTCTCTTGATAATGATAGCAAAGAGGGTAAAATTCTTACTGCTATTATTGACCTTTTGGGTGATATCACCGAAGAAATCTGTGACATCGAAGATGCTTGTGAAGACATGAGCGAGCAGATTGATGCAGTAGATGAAGATCTTGCTTCTTTGGAAGATATTATCTATGAAGATGATGACTGTGACTGTGGTTGTTGTGATGACGATGCTTGTGATTGCTGCGACGACGAACTTTATGAGGTAGAATGTCCCTCTTGCAATGATATAATCTATCTTGATGCAGAAATGCTTGAGGATGAGGGTATTGATTGCCCCAACTGCGGCACACACTTAGAGTTTGATTTTGATTGCGATTGCTGTGATGAAGACTGCGATTGCTGCTGTGAAGACGCAGAATAATATTAAAATTTAAAAATTGCCGCACCGATTTCGTGCTTTACGGAAGGGTGCGGCTTTTTTAAAGGAAGAATTTATGAATAAAACGGAGTTAAAACTACAATACGATATTTGTGAAAATTTGGGTGAGGGAATACCTGTTATAATTGTTGCGGCGGGTAGCTCTACCAGAATGCAAGGCATTAATAAACAGTTTATGCCAATTTTGGGTGTGCCAGTAATTGTTCGCACACTTATGGCATTTGAGGCTTGTAGCGATATTTCTAAAATTATAGTAGTTACTGCGCGTGACAGCATTCTTGATATGCAGTTGCTCTGCGACAAGTATATGATAAGCAAGGTTACGGCTATTGTTGAAGGTGGCAAAAATCGTCATCAATCGGTAATGAATGGTATCGAGCAGCTTGACAATAATGATACAAGGGTGCTTATACACGACGGAGCAAGACCTTTTGTTGAGACGTCTACAATAAGTGAGGTATCAAACGCGTTAAATGCTTTTGATGCGGCACTTTGCGTAAGTAAAATTAATGATACGGTAAAAAAAGTTTCAAGTGACGGTACCGTACTATCTACCGTTGATCGCAGTATGCTATATTCGGCGCAGACGCCGCAGGGCGTTGACGTCCAAAAATACAAGAGCGCTTGTAATACTCTTTTAAATGTAGAAGAGTTAACCGATGATGCTTCGGTTATGGAAGAGGCAGGCTATACCGTTAAGGCTGTCATAAGCAGCGGTAGAAACATTAAAATTACAACACCGGATGATATTGCCATAGCAGAAGCTTTAGTAAAAGGGGAGAATGAAATATGAGAATCGGACACGGTTACGATGTGCATCGACTTACTCAGAACAGAAAGCTTATTTTAGGCGGTGTGGACATTCCGTATGAAAAGGGCCTTCTTGGCCATTCTGATGCCGACGTTTTGCTTCACGCCATAAGTGATGCGCTGCTTGGAGCCGCCGCGCTTGGAGATATAGGCAAGCATTTTCCTGATACTGACCCCGCATACAATGGTATTGATTCAAGAAAATTACTGCGCCATGTTATTATGCTTATAAAAGAACGTGGTTACTCGGTTGGTAATATTGATTGTACGGTAATTGCACAACAGCCCAAGCTTAAGGATTATATTGAAAATATGCGTAAAAATATTGCGGATGATTGCGGTGTCGATTTGTCTTTTGTTAATGTGAAGGCTACAACAGAAGAAAAATTAGGCTTTACAGGAGACGGTAGCGGCATTTCGGCTCATGCGGTTTGTATTTTGGTATAACTAAATAAGGACACTTCATAGAATTTATGGGGTGATTTGTTTGAGAGCATATATAACATTTACTAAAAAAAGACTGTTGGCTATGTTTTTTGCGTTTGTTTGCGTGGGATTAATCTGTTGTGAAATATATGCTGCGGGTAATAATATTGCAAATGCTAAAACAAACGCTGAAAGATTGATTTTTATAACAAATTTGGGTTATAATGTTTTATCAAATGAACCAACCATGAAAACGGTTAATATACCCGAAGTTTTTTATGATGTATATGACAACTACAACGCCGTGCAAAAGGCCGCAGGATATGATCTGTCTTTGTATAAGGGTTGTGAGGCAGCCGTGTATACATACAAAATTGACCCGCCAAACGGTAATACGGGTGAATGTGCTGTAAATATAATCGTGTATAACGACAGAATAATAGGTGGCGATGTTTCATCAGCCGCTTTGGGCGGTTTTATGCTACCGCTTAAACAGGAGAAAAAGTGAAAAAACAAAGACTTGATAAATTTATTTCAAACCAAACGCTTCTGTCCCGAAGTGTTGTGCGAACCGGCATTTTAAGGGGTAAAGCTACTGTTAACGGCAATGTTGTTCGTAATGCGGGGGAAATAATTGATGTGGACAGCCATCAAATTACCTATGATGGCGATTTGATAGGGTATAAGGAATATGTATATATACTTATGAATAAACCCAAGGGTGTTTTGTCGGCATCGACAGACAAATCGCGTGAAACGGTTGTTGATCTGGTGCCGGAAGCTTTGAGGCGTTCGGGGCTTTTTCCGGTGGGTAGACTGGACAAGGACACAACGGGTTTGTTGCTTATAACCGATGACGGAATTTTTGCTCATAATTGCATATCGCCCAAAAAGGCAATATCAAAGTCGTATATTGTTACTCTTGACGGTAACATAAATGATGATATGATTAAGGCGTTTAAAGAGGGCGTCGTTCTTGCAGACGGTACAATTTGCAAGCCTGCAACATTAGAACGTGTTTCGGAAAACACTGCCCGTATCATTATCACCGAGGGTAAATATCACCAGATTAAACGTATGTTTGGTGTTGTGGGCCTTGGAGTAAATGAATTGCATCGTGAATCAATCGGAGGACTTTTATTGCCTGATGAGCTTAAAGAGGGCAAGTGTATCGAAATGACAAAAGAGAAGTTAGAAAACAGCATTTTGAACAGATAAATATAAAAGGTTAGATACTTTTACCAAAAGTATTTAAAAAACATTGTGTGAAATATTCATAGCATTTAGTTGAAAAGTTTGTTATAATAACAAAGTAAATTAGGAATTTTATCAGGAGGTCCATTTTTATGGCAAGTTTATCTCTTCGCAACGTTTACAAAAGATACCCCGGTGGTGTAACCGCAGTATCTGACTTCAATCTTGAAATTAAGGACAAGGAATTTATTGTTTTTGTTGGTCCTTCAGGTTGTGGTAAATCTACTACACTTCGTATGGTTGCAGGTCTTGAAGAAATCTCTGACGGTGAAGTTTACATCGGCGATCGCCTTGTAAACGACGTAGCACCTAAAGACCGCGACATCGCAATGGTTTTCCAGAACTACGCACTCTATCCTCATATGACAGTTTTCGATAATATGGCATTTGGTCTTAAGCTTCGCAAAACACCGAAGGATGAAATCAAACGCCGCGTTGAAGAAGCTGCTCGCATTCTTGACATTGCTCATCTTCTTGAGCGTAAGCCAAAGGCTTTGTCAGGTGGTCAGC
>CAYLXT010000004.1:0-38388 GCA_964387615.1 uncultured Ruminococcus sp. | reverse complement strand
GTTCAATGGCAGAGAAGTATATTACACTCGCTAAGACAAACACACTTCACAGCAAACGTCAGGCAATGGCATTTATTACTAAGGAAGACGTAGTTGCAAAGCTTTACAACGAAATCGCTCCTAAGTATGCAGACGTAAACGGTGGTTATTGCCGCATTACAAAGACAGGCCCCCGTCGTGGCGATGCTGCTGAAATGGCAATTATCGAGTTGATTTAATTCTCATATTTTAGTAGTCACATTTTCGCAAAACGATAGCGATGTTCTTAACTATCAACCCTGCCGAAAAGTCTGTCGCATTCCGCGCTTACTAATTCGGGATGATGTGGGTACTAAAGCAAAAAAATCAAAAGCACCTTTCAATTTAAAGGTGCTTTTATTTTTTTGCGGGTAAAGGGTAATAATGAAAAAGTAATAGGTAGTGTGTGTTTAAAATGTCGCAACACATTATGTTGTGCCTTATATTGTTTCGCGAAAAAATATAACAAAAAATCATAAAATTATTAAAAAAACTATTGAAATTTTGTGTATTTTATATTACAATGTATGTGTACATAATGTAAATGTGGGTTGTTATCCTTATTTATAAGATACTTCTCCGCATAGACTTAATAATAAGGGGAATCCCCTTACGGAAAGGATTGGTTTTTAAATGGCAAAATTATTTAAAAACAGCAAAAAGATAATGGCATTTGTAATGGCTTTTGCTATTCTTGCAGTATCTTTATTTGCAAGCGGCATAGTTGTCGGTGCTGAGGATGCCGAGGCACTTTGTGCAGGCACCAGAATTGAGTATTGGGACGGTACTCAAAGCAGCAGCTTTACAAAGGGTAACGGTACCGAAGCAAACCCGTACATTATCGAAAACGCAAAACAGCTTAACTGGGTTTGTACAAGTTCAAATGTTAACTCAGAAGGAAAGTATTACAAGGTTGACCCTGCCATCAAGGCGTTCATTCTTCAACCTCAGGCTACTGTTACTGCTCTTGGCGGCGACAGTGCGTTTATTGATATTGCTTCTGCAGCAGAAACAAAAGCATTGTTTGAAGGTGCTGATGCTTCTACACTTAAAAACTGGGTTGCAAATCATAGTTATCAGGTTTTTGCCGGTAACTTTGACGGTAGCGGCGTTGCCATTTACGGTCTTTATGCAAACGACGCACTCAAAGCTTCACAGCAGTGCGGTCTTTTCCCAATTCTTGATGGTAACGGTGTAGACTTGTCGGATGGCGGCACTACTGAAACACCTACCGTTATTAAGAATTTTGCTCTTAAGAACTCTTACTTCAAGGGTATTCGCCGTGTCGGTGCAATTTCAGCTACGGCTTGGTATGCAGCAGGTGGTACAAAGATTAACGGTTTTGTTGAAGCCAGCTACATTGAGCTTGCAAACTGCTTTGTTATCGGTCAGGACCTTAAAGAAACCGATAATACTTTACACGGATATAATGCTTCAAATCCCATCGCCGAAATGGGCGTAGCATTTGGTTCAATGGGTAACGATACCGTTAAGATGACCAACTCATCAATCTATGGCAACGATAGTGAATACCGTGTGTATGGTTCTGCAGGCGCTACTACCTACACAGTAGATGCAAGTAAGGATTTTGACCGCGTTTTTGCTTCAAACACTTTAGGTTCTACCAACCCCAATTGCGGTGAGTTCCACAACTCTATTGCCCTTGGCGCTATAGTAAATAATATGCAGGCAAACAAGGATGAGGATATATACGTTTCCGATGTTTATACCGACGTTGCAACAACCCAGAAGGGCGTAACTGTTGTTGAAGCCGGCTACGGTGATGAGGGCGTAGCAGCTATGAGCGCATTTGACTGGGAAAACGATTGGTTTATGGCTGAAAACGGTCCTACATTCCGTGCTTTCCATGGTGCAATATCTTTAACACAGACCGAGGTGACACATTACTACGCTTGCGAAGAGTGTGGATTGAAGTCATACGGCGGCGAAATAGAGCACAACTGGGACGCTGAGTATGTTTGCTCAGATTGCGGTTGGAAATGTAACCACGGCAGTCAGATTATTAATGAGTACAGAGACGGCAACTGCGTAACTGCACCCGGTTATTATACCGAATGTAACTACTGTACTTGGGAAGAAATCGAATATATCGGTGACCCCGCAGGTCACGTTCTCGAATGGGTAGACGAAATTTATGCTGACTGTGAAAATACAGGTCGTGAGGGTTATTGGCATTGTACAGAATGTGACGGCAACTACCAGGCAGATTCTGAAGAAGCGGCAAAATGGGCTGCTATGAATACCACCATTGCAGATCCCGATACAGCACTTCTTATTCCAATAGCCGATCATAATGCAACAAACCGTGCAGACGGAACAATCCTTGTATATGCTGCTGACGAGCAGGGTCACTGGTGGTTGTGCTACACTTGTGAAGGCAGACTTTTGGCTGTAGAAAGTGATGAATATGCCGAAGAGGATGCAATAAAGAAGCACAAGTTTACTGATTCGGTTTGCGTTGATTGCGGATGGGAGTGCACAGAGCATAACTATGTAGCAACGGGCACAGTAGCTGTTGCAGGTTCATGTACAGTTGACCGTGAAGAAGAAATAAAATGTAAAATATGCGGTGACAAGAAGTCTGTTGTAACACGAGAGGCCGGTCACAGCATTGTTAAGGTTGATGAAGTTGCTGCTACCGATAGATTAGAAGGCACCAAGGCTCATTATATGTGCACAACCTGTAAAGAAATTTACACCGATGCCGAGGGTAAAACAAAGGCTTCAGCAGTAGATCTAATAATCGCTAAGACATTACCTGCGGGCTATGAGAATGTTGAAATCGGCAACATTGTTGTTGATACCAGTACGAAGAGCCCTTCAACAGGGGATAACCTTGCATCTGTTCTTGCAATGGCTGCTCTTGTAGGCGTAGCATTTATCGCTTCTCGTAAAGTTAGGTAATTATATATAATTAGAAATAAAGCACCTACTATTCTGTAGTAGGTGCTTTATTAAAGTGAGAGATTTTATGAAAAAATTTTGTTGTTTAATTTTGACCATAGTATTACTTTTGTGTGTTGGCGGTTGCAACGGCAGCGACAACAACGTCTCATCAGAGGTAATAGATATTGAGTATCAGGAAATTATTGTTGATGAAAGCGGTGCTCAGATAACCGATAATAATTCTACAACCACATCTGAAAATCAAACTTCAAATATACAGAGTTCTGAAAATCAATCAACCGTTTCTGATACCGGCGGTTCCGACACAATAGGAAAAGAAATTGTAATTGATTATGATACCGTAGTTGAGGTTGATATATGCGACGATGTTATCCGCGCATATCTTAATGCAACTGACCCAAGGCAGCAATATACATTCCTTAGTCAATACGGCGAATCAGTGTTGGATTATCAGAATTTGCCGCTCAGATGGAAACCTGATGGAAGCTCAACATATACATTGCACATTTCTGAAAATGCTGACTTCTCTGACTCGTATACCACCAAAATTACTGGCACATACGACGAGGGATATTTTGTTTCCGGTAAAACAGAAGCAATATGTGTTCCGGGCAAAACATACTACTGGAAAGTTTTAGGTCAGTATAATGACAATGCTCGTGGTGGCGGTAAAATCTATATAAAAGATGAACCGGTACGCTGGGTTAAAATTGATGGACTTTATAATATTCGCGATGTAGGCGGTTGGAAAACATCAAGCGGAAAAACCGTTCGCTATGAAAAAATATATCGCGGTAGCCAGTTGGATGAAATCACCGATACAGGCCTTGATACCTTAAAAGCATTGGGAATAAAAACCGACATAGATGTCCGTTCTACAGCAAGCTGGGATACGCACGGCCCCGTAGAAAAAACCGGTCTTAATTATAATTTTATTAATACAAATTATAAATATGAAGAAATTTTAAATAAAGGTGATACCGTCTCAAAAGAGGTTTCGAAAAACTACCCTGCAATGTTTGCTCTGCTTGCTGACGAAAGTAATTACCCTATTTATCTGCATTGCGGCGCGGGTACCGATCGCACAGGTTCAACAATGTTCATTCTGAACGGATTGCTTGGAGTATCTTATGAAGATTTAACCCGTGACTATGAGTTGACTTCTTTTGCTACCGCTGATCGCTGGCGCGGCAACGGCACAGGCGGCACATTTATGCCTGATGATTTGATACACGAAAATGTATCGAACAGCGAAATAGATGCCAAATGGGGCCTAATGAATAAGGAATTTATGGAAAGCGAATATTGTACCGACGGTACGCTTGCTACTGCTATAGAAAATTATTTACTTGCTTGCGGCGTAAAGCAAGAGCATATAGATGCTTATAAAAGAATAATGCTTGGATAAAACAAAAGCCACTGCTTATGCCACGCTTCCATAAGGAAGTATGGTTTTGGAGATAGAAAATCCTCCACAACTTGCCGAAAAGCCTTGAAATACGGGAGTATTCCTTCATTTTTCGTCTTCGATGTGAAGAATTTTCTTATATCTACAAAACTGCAAGGCACTTTAAAATGAAAATTTTGAGTACAAGATAAGGCGAAAACCACCGATAATGCTAATGCATATCGGTGGTTTTTAACGCAATATTGTGCCAAAAGTTCACATTTTAAAGCATACTATCCTTATGGAACCGTGGCATATGCAGTGGCTTGTTTAATATATTAAAGATTAAATGCGTATCCCGCGGCAATACCTAAAACCGCCGATATACAAATTATTAATACAGGTGGTATTTTGATTTTTTTGAAGAACACAAGGAAAAGACTTATTGCAAAGACAATAAGTGAAATATAAAATTTTGCAGAGCTAAAAATCGATATATCAAATCCATTTGGCAGAAAAACTGTGATTGCCATTGAAATAACGGCCGATGCGATAAGTCCGATTGCTGTGGGTTTTAGTCCGGTCATAAGTCCTTTTACGGTATGACTGCTTTGAAATTGTTTGTAAAAATGCGCCACAATAAGAATTACTATAAACGACGGTAAAACTACACCCAGCGTGGCAAAAAACGCGCCCCAAAAGCCTTGCTCGTCAGCACCGACATAGGTTGCCATATTTATAGCGAATGGGCCGGGAGTTGATTCACTGAGCGCAACAAAGTCAACAATCTGATTAGCTTCTAACCAACCTTTTTCCAAAACTACATCTTGCGCTAATCTTAACATTGCAAGGCCGCCGCCAAATGTAAAAGCACCTATTTTAAAGAAAGCCCAAAAAAGCTCAAGTAAAGCCATCATTTTTCAGCCCTCCTTCTTAAAATAGAATAGGTTACAAGGCCAAAAACTGCAGATGCAATTATTATATAAAACGTATTTACCGAAAGAAACGCAGATGTAATTACGGCAAAAGCCATAACTGTAAAAGAAACCCAGTTTTTATCACACTTTTTATACATAGAAAGCAACGCTTTGATTACCAGTGCCAAAACACAGGCGCGTATTCCAATAAAGGCATATTGCACGGCAGGGTATTGCTGAAATTTGTCTAAAATAAAGAAGACAACAAGCATAGTTAAAAAAGAAGGGATAACAACGCCAAGTGTTGCGGCAGTTGAGCCTAATACCCCGCAAACACGATATCCGACAAATGTAGCAGAGTTTATCGCAATAGGACCTGGTGTGGACTCGGCAATGGCAACAATCTCTAAAATATCTTCGTCGGTTATCCACTTGTTTTTTTCGGATACTTCGTGTTGTATAAGCGGTATCATAGCGTAACCGCCGCCGAATGTGAAGGCGCCTATCTTAAAAAATGTGGTAAAAAGCTTTAACGCTTTTTTAAACTTATTCATTTATTATTCCTCATCCTTACCGCAGCAGCGCTTATATTTTTTACCGCTACCACAGGGGCACAGCGCGTTTTTGCTAACGACACCTTTACCGCGAACGGTAAGAGGCTTGTTATCGCCGGCAATCGTCTCTTCGGCCACCTTTTCGCGCTTGACCTCTTCGTTTTTGCGCACGCGTACGGACAGCGCCAGCTTTGCAGTTTGCTCGCGGATAGCGTCGGTCATAGCCGAGAACATATCATAGCTTTCGTTACGGTATTCAACAACAGGGTTGTGCTGACCATAGCCGCGAAGACCAATGCCCTGACGCAATTGATCCATAGCGTCTATGTGGTCCATCCAGTTTGAGTCTACTGATCGAAGCAATACCACACGCTCAATTTCACGCATAACGGCGTCGCCGAACTCAGCCTCGCGTTGTTCATATTTTTCGCGCGCAACAGATTTTAACTGCTCGGCAACCTCTTCTGTTTCAAGACCCTGCAATTTTTCGGTAGTAAATTGGGTGTCGTCGGTATCAATTATCCAACCGCCAAAATGATCGCGCAGACCCTTGATGTCTCTGCCGTTTTCTTTATCATCGGCAAGATAGATTTCAGAATAAATATCAATAGTGTCGTCAATCATCTTTAGCACGGTGTCCTTAATGTTTTCACCATCAAGCACGCGGTTGCGCTGGTTATAGATAAGCTCACGCTGCTTGTTCATAACATCGTCATACTCAAGCACATTTTTACGCGAAGCAAAGTTGATGCCCTCTTTACGCTTTTGAGCACCTTCGATTGTCTTTGAAAGCATACCGCTTTCAAGCGGCATATTTTCGTCAATATTCATAGTGCTCATAATACCCGCAATGCGTTCGCCACCGTAAAGGCGCATAAGGTCGTCTTCAAGTGAGATATAAAATTTAGTACTGCCGGGGTCGCCCTGACGACCCGCGCGTCCGCGCAGCTGATTATCAATACGGCGTGAGTCGTGGCGCTCGGTACCTATAATACAAAGACCTCCGCTCTGCCTTACAGCTTCGGCGTGGGGCGCAATTTCCGCCTTAAATTTGCTGTAATATTCTTTATATTTTTCGCGCGCCGTGATAATATCAGCGTTATCGGTTTCGCCAAAGCCCGTAGCCTCAAGTATCATTTCTTCACTGAGCCCATCATGTCGAAGCGCCGCTTTTGCAAGGTACTCAGCATTACCGCCAAGCACAATATCGGTACCGCGGCCTGCCATATTTGTAGCTATTGTAACAGCGCCCGGTATACCTGCCTGAGCAATTATTTCAGCCTCTTTTTCGTGGTGCTTTGCGTTAAGTACATTGTGTTTAATGCCGCGCCTTTTAAGCATACTTGAAAGCAATTCTGATTTTTCAATTGTAACAGTACCAACAAGCACAGGCTGATTTTTAGCGTTGCACTCTACGATATGATTGATAACTGCATTAAACTTTGCCTTTTCGGTTTTGTAAACCGCATCGTTTTCATCAATACGGGCAATTGGCTTGTTGGTGGGGATTTCAACAACATCAAGCTTATAGATTTCCTGAAATTCGGTTTCTTCGGTCATAGCAGTACCGGTCATACCCGACAACTTGTTATAAAGGCGGAAGAAGTTCTGGAAGGTGATAGTAGCGAGTGTCTTAGACTCTCGTTCAACCTTAACGCCCTCTTTTGCCTCAATCGCTTGATGCAGACCCTCGTTATAGCGTCTGCCGTACATAAGACGGCCTGTAAATTCGTCAACGATTATAACCTCACCGTCTTTTACAACGTAGTCTACGTCACGCTTCATAATACCGTGAGCGCGTATAGCCTGATTTATGTGGTGAGCAATCTCAATGTTTTCACTGTCGTTAAGATTTTCTATCTGGAAATATTGCTCGGCTTTTTTAACACCATCGGGGGTAAGGATGGCGGTATTTGCCTTTTCATCAACAACGTAGTCGCCGTCGTAAGCCGCGTCCTCGTCGCTTGCCTTGTCGTCCATTTCCTTAACCTTTACCATTTTGAGCGATTTTGCAAATGCGTTTGCGCGCGTATAAAGGTCGGTGGATTTGCTGCCCTGACCTGAAATAATAAGCGGAGTACGCGCCTCGTCTATAAGTATTGAGTCAACCTCATCAACGATGGCAAAGTTATGCTCGCGCTGAACCTTTTGTTCCTTATAGGTAACCATATTATCACGCAGATAGTCAAAGCCTAATTCGTTATTGGTACAGTAGGTGATATCGGCATCATAAGACGCACGTTTTTCGTCCTTTGTCATGCCGTGAATGATAAGACCTACCGAAAGTCCTAAAAAGCGGTAGAGCTTGCCCATCCACTCCGAGTCACGCTTTGCAAGATAGTCGTTGACGGTTACAATATGAACGCCCTTTCCTGTAAGCGCGTTAAGGTATGCAGGCAAGGTAGCAACAAGCGTTTTACCTTCGCCTGTCTTCATTTCACTTATACGACCTTGGTGCAGTATAATGCCGCCTAAAATCTGAACAGGGAAGTGGCGCATACCTAAGACACGGTCGCCTGCCTCACGGCAAACGGCAAAGGCCTCGGGCAGAATATCATCAAGTGTTTCGCCGATAGTAAGGCGATTTTTAAATTCGTCGGTTTTAGAGCGCAGCTCGTCATCACTAAGAGCACGGTATTCCTCTTCATAAGACAGCACGCGGTCCAGCATAGGACGGATGCGTTTAATTTCTTTTTCACTGTAGTTGCCAAAAATAGCTGTTAATAATCCCATAATTTACCTCTAAAAATTGTTAATGTATATATTATATAATAGAATTGTTAATAAATAAAGTATTATTTAAGGGTGAAAAAATCGTCCTTAAAGGTGAGTCCTGACGTATAGTGTAAATTTCCGTCGTTATCTATAAAAACAGCCTCGGTATCGGGAGTGTTTTCAATAAGATTCTCGGCATCCTTTAGTCCTAAAAGTATGCAAATGGTAGATAATGCATCGGCATCCATAGAACTGTCGCCGATTATGGTAGCAGATGTAAGGTCACTCTCGTATGCATAGCCTGTTTTTACATCTAAGATATGGTGATAAAAAGCGCCGTCTTTTTCAATATACCGTTCGTAAGTGCCGGATGTCACAACCGTTTTGTTGCTCACCTTTAATATAGCGGCAAGGTTGCTTGAAAACGGCTGCTTTATACCAACGGTATAGTCGCGGTCACCAAAAACCACCAGATTTCCGCCTAAATCTATTATACCCTCTTGAACTTTATTTTCTTTAAAATATTGTAAAAGCCTGTCGGCAATATAGCCTTTGGCGATACCGCCAAGGTCAATTTGTTTGCCGTTCAGATTGATTTTATTGCCATCAATTTCTATGCTCTGATAGTCAACGTTTTTAAGCGCTTCGGAAATTTCGTCACGCGAAGGTATGATTTGATTATTAAAATCCCATAAAGAGCTTACGGGATATATGGTTATATCAAATTTACCGTTTGACAGATTACCGTAATAAATGGCTTTTTCAACAATTTTCTTTGTGTGGTCGTCAACCTCGGTAAAGCCGTCAGAATTATTAAGCGTATACACATCGCTGCCTTCTACCGTGCGGCTAAGCATTTTTTCGTAATTTTCGCACAACGAAAAAGCGCCGTCAAGTGTTTGGCTGCTGCAATTGGCAGTCAGTGTCACTGCGGTGTCAAGCAAAAAACGGGTGTCTTTATTTTCCTGAAGCTCGGCGCATCCGCACAAGAGTAACAGGACCAAGCATAAATTAAGTGATACAATCTTTTTCATAAAGAATATTATACAACTTCTTCACTTTTTTGTAAAGATATGTTACAATAAACAAAATGAATATTATATAAGGTCGGTGAATGTTTTGAAAAAAGGCGATGTCGTTATAATTTGTTCGGTAGCGGCGGCGTTTGTGCTGTCGGTCATTTTGCTTATCACTTTTTCAAAGCAGGGTAGCCGCGTTGTTATAAAACAGGATAATGAAATTATCTATGATGAAAGTATTTCAATAAATAAAACCGTTAAAACCGATACAAATACAGTGGTTATAAAAGACGGCGTGGTTTATATGAGTGATGCGTCTTGTAAAAATCAGATTTGTGTAAACAGCGGCAAAATTTCAAAAAAAGGTGAGAGCATTGTATGTCTGCCAAACAAAACAGTAGTACAAATAAACTGAATATTAAGCGGATAACCCTCTATGCGCTGTTGGTGGCGGTGTGCTTGATTATAGGATACCTCGAAAACCTTTTGTCAATAACCCTTATAGCCATAGCTCCGGGGGTAAAAATCGGTCTCTCAAATGCTATAGCGCTGATACTTATTTGCAGTGGAGATACAAAAGGCGCTTGGGCGGTAAATATTACGCGAATTTGCCTGTCGGCGTTATTGTTCGGTTCACCCGTATCTTTTTTGTTGTCGCTATCAGGCGGGGTGGCATCAACTTTGATTGCCACGGTTTTAAGCAAGAGTCGAAATGTCAGTGTTATAGGAGTCAGCACTGCGGGAGGTACCGTGCACAACATTTTTCAACTGCTTGCGGCAGCCTTAATTACGGGCGTGGGCGTAATATACTATGTGCCGATTTTAATAATCGGCGGCGCACTTTGCGGTGCATTTTGCGGAGCGCTTTCAAAGCTGATTTTAAATAAAGCGAATATAAATAAGATGTTAAACCTTAAATAAGAAAGAGGGAAACTATAATGTGCGGATTTGTAGGATTTACAAATTACATAGCCGATGACGGTGCAGTGCTTACGCAGATGATGGATGCAATAGTTCATCGCGGTCCCGATTCAAGCGGCAGTTATATTGATTCGGATATAGCGCTCGGTTTCAGACGCCTTAGCATTATTGACATTGAGGGCGGTGACCAACCGATGTTTAACGAGGACGGGTCACTCATACTCACCTTTAACGGCGAAATTTATAATTATAAAGAGCTTCGCGACGAGCTTATAAAGCAGGGTCACATATTTAACAGCAATGCCGACAGCGAGGTCGTGCTTCACGGATATGAAGCCTGGGGTGAGGAGGTTGTAAAGCATCTTCGCGGTATGTTTGCGTTTGTTATTTTTAACAAAGCAGACGGTATGATTTTTGGCGCGCGTGATATGTTTGGTATTAAGCCGTTTTATTATACCGTTACCGAAAGCAGTTTTGTTTTTGGTTCTGAAATAAAATCGTTTTTTGTTCACCCCGAAATTGAAAAGCAGTTAAATGAGCAGGCGCTCGCTCACTATCTTTCTTTTCAGTATTCACCAACCGAAGAAACATTTTTTAAGGGCGTATTTAAATTGCCGCCCGCACATTATTTTACCTTTAAAAACGGCGAAATCACAAAAACCCGATATTTCAAACCCGAGTTTAAGACAGTGCCGGGAGTTTTGGATTTTTATGCCGACGAGGTGGATAAGGCGGTTCGCGAGTCGGTAGAGGCTCACAAAATTGCCGATGTAGAGGTAGGGTCGTTTTTATCAAGCGGCATAGATTCAAGCTATATAGCAGAGGCCGCCAAGGTGGACAAAACCTTTACCGTAGGATTTTTGAGTAATGACGGCGACCGTTATAACGAAATAGGCTTTGCTAAGACATTTGCCGATACGATAGGCGTTGAAAATATTTCAAAGGTCATAACGTCGGAAGAATATTGGTCAACCTTCCCAAAAATTCAGTATCATATGGATGAGCCGCTTGCCGACCCTGCCGCCATTGCACTTTATTTTGTAAGCAAGTTAGCGTCAGAACACGTTAAGGTTGTAATGTCGGGCGAGGGCGCGGACGAGCTTTTTGGCGGATACCGTATTTATCAGGAGCCGCTGACTCTTACGATTTATGACCGCCTGCCATTTGCTGTACGCCGTGTGATTTCTAAAATATGCGAGCATCTGCCCAAACTTCACGGCATAAACTATCTTATTCGCCGCGGTAAAACTATAGAAGAGCGATACATAGGCAACGCAAATATTTTTTCCAAAAAAGAGCGAGATTCTCTGCTTAAAAGCGAGGCGGCAAAATCGGCGCCACGGCCTAAAATTTTGTGTGATAAGTTTTACGACGAGGTGGCAAGTAAAGATGATGTCACCAAAATGCAGTATCTTGATATAAATATGTGGCTTATGGGCGATATATTGCTTAAAGCCGACAAAACAAGTATGGCAAATTCGCTTGAACTTCGGGTGCCGTTTCTTGATAAAAAGGTTATGGAACTCGCGCAAACGCTGCCGCTTGATTGTCGCGTTAATACGGTTACCACCAAATTGGCGCTTCGCCGCGCGGCAGAAAAGACCTTGCCACGCGTTACCGCGCAAAAGGATAAGTTAGGCTTCCCTGTGCCTATCCGTGAGTGGCTACGCGAAGAGCAGTATTATAGTATTGTAAAAGAACAGTTTACAAGCGAAGCGGCAGAAAAATATTTTAATACGGAAAAGCTTGTGAAATTACTTGATTCTCACAAAGAAGGCAAGAGCGATCTAAGCCGCAAAATATGGACGATATACACATTTTTAGTGTGGTATAATCAATATTTTTAACAATGGAGGATGAATTATGAAGTGTAAGAATTGTGAATTTGAATACAGCGAGCAATATGATTATTGCCCAAACTGTGGTGCGCCAAAGTCGGCAGAGCAACCTGTATCAGAACAACCGCAAACGGTAGAGGCTGTGAGCCTTAATCCTGCGGCTGACAGGGTAATGAGCGCGCTGAAGGATAACGGATTTTTGACGTTGTGCATTTTAATGAGCATTTCTTGTGTGCTGTCACTAAGCGGAGGACTGCCGCTGATAAACATTTTACTCACAATTTTCTTATGGCTTACATATGCTGACGCTCAAAAGGGCTTTGCGAATGAAAAGCATCTGCAATGTGTAAGCGGTACGGTATATGCAAGTTATGTTATAACCAATGTGGCAAGCATAATACTTATAGTGTGTGGCATTTTGTTTGGCGTATTGGTAGGGGTATTTGCAAGCACCGAGGAGTTTGCCGTTGGGTTTAACGAGGCAATCAGTCAATATGACCTTGGCGAATTTGCGTTTAGTTATGAAGACATTCCGCAGGTGCTTATGAGCTTGGTTGGTGTGTTAATAGGTGTTGTGTTTGTGGTTATGGGGGTCATCGCGCTCGTTATAAATGTTTTGGGAACAAAAAAGATACACGCGTTTGCAAAATCGGTGTATATGGGCATTATGTTCCAGAATCCCAATTTTTTGAATGCACGCGCAGCAAAGGGCTGGCTGTTAGCTTTGGGCGTGCTCTCAGCAATAGGAGCGGCATTAACCGTGTCCTCAGAGCCTGTCGTAGCAATCGCGTCGGGATGTGAGGCAGCAGCTGCGATAATAGCAGCGATTTTAATCGAAAAGCATCTTATGGAGAAGCAACAATACATATAATAAATTAGAGCGCAGCGATATTTTCGCTGCGCTTTACATAAAGTGAAATGTTTTGTCGAAAGATTTTTAAAAAATTATATTAAAAAACACTTGCAATATATATTTTTATGTAGTATAATACTTTTACACTCAAGAGAGCGCATAGCAATATATCGCGGGATAGAGCAGTTGGTAGCTCGTCGGGCTCATAACCCGGAGGTCGTTGGTTCAAGTCCTTCTCCCGCAACCAAAAAATCTCAGTTTCCCATATGGGAGACTGAGATTTTTCTTATTGTAGAAAAGATTTTAATTAGCGTTCTCGAATTTGAGACCGACGAGCGTGCTCGTTGGGTGAGGTTGCGAGCGCACCCGGTGGGTTATACAGCGAGCAAAACGAAGCGCCGCGGTCAAAAGTTGCCCGCGCTCCAAGCGGACAGCAACTTTTGGGCACCGCAAGAGGGGCTCGGCTACCTTTGAGATTAAAACTATATAAGTTTTGCATCCCGCAACTGTATCGTATCACCGATTCGGATATCTACCGTTTGAATTTTCGTTTGAAAAGTGATTGAAAAAGGAATAATTATGTGATACAATCACCTTAATAAACAACAGTTTAATGAGGTGTTTTTATGGTTGGTTTTATTTGTGTAGCGGCACAGGACAGTACAGAGTTTTCCAAAAGTCAAAGTGATTATGTTTGTACGGGCAAAAACGATGAAAAGGTTATTCAAAGTGCAATCTACGATTGTATGGAAAACAACAAGAACCTGTATTTCTTTAACGGTGTTTATCACATAGACGGTTTTTATGATTTTGAGGATAATGGTCCAAGAACCGCTTTGCATTTTCCAAACGGACATAGAGAATTAAAATTATTGGGGCAGAATCTTGAGTATGGTTGTCAACGAAGATATGACAACGGTGTTGTCTTTTATGTTTCTAAAGAAGCTTTAGAAACGATTGACTCCGACGAATCGGTCGATGTTATGAGAAGCCAATGGACAAATCAAGGCGCACAAAACGGGGCTTCGCTTAATATTGAAAATTTTGTTATTATTCTTGCAAATAATCAGCACGCAATCAGGTGCGTTGATCTACGTAGAACTGACCGCGTTGAGGTCAAAGATATGGTGCTTCTTTCTTACGGAGATGATATTGCGCCCGAAAGTGCCGTTGGCCTAAGTGTTGCGGCAAAAATTCCCGTCCCCGGATGTATTGGACTTACTATGACGGACGGTAGCAACTACACACACAGCAATTATATAAACATACAGGCAATCGGATTTTATGAAGGAATCCAGGTTGGAGGCGAGCATGTTGTTTGTATCAATTGCGGAGGCTCTATGGGAGTGTACGGCTTTACCTTCGGAAATTATGAATCCAATAATGGCTCCAATCACCCAATTACATTGATTAACTGTCTTGACGAGCGCAATATTCATCTTCCGTTTTTTGGAAAATGGTGTGGCGACGCCGATGGAAAGGGAGGCCGTCTGATTGGAAATCAGGAAGTTACGATGACCAGCTTTAACATTGAGCGTGTCGAGGCACATACGCCCGGCAAAAAGCTTGGCGACTGTATGCGTGAAGAAATTCCAGGAACCTGGCGAGGAAATATTACATATACGGCGCAACCTGCGTGGTGTGCAACCAATACGGCAGATTTTCAACTGTGGGAAAACGATGGCTCGGGCAGCGGTTTTATCACTCGCAATGCCTGTCACAAGAGCGTATGCACAACAAACGAACGACTTTCCTATTATCCGTCTCTTGGACAACAGGTCTTTGATACAGATCTTAATAAGATGCTCGTTTGCATTGATCCGCATAATAAGGTGTGGGTTGATTTTATGGGAAATTCGATTCCTGATAAAAAGTCATAAAATTGATATGATTCGCAATGATGCGTTTAAAAACCTTGGGTTTTGCATTTATCGGTACACGCATAAAGCAAAAGGAGCTTAAAGAAGCGAGCAGTGGACAAAAGTGAAACTTATAAAAATAATTCCTTGGTTTATTGGAGGATTTTTATTGCTTGCGATTTTAAATAGCGTTGGCTTTATCCCCGCGGCAGTGGGTGGAGTTATAAAAAGCACAAGCAAATTTTTGATGGTTACCGCCTTGGCGGCAATAGGCCTTTCAACAAGTGTAGCCGATTTCAAAAAAGCAGGACTTGCGCCGATGTTTTATGGAATTACAATTGACACGCTGGTAACTTTGACCGCACTTGGTGTTATCTGGTGCATGGGACTGATGTAACTACTTGATAAGTATAAAAACTCAGAACAACCTTTTGTGTTCTGAGTTTTTGTTATATATTTATTACACTTTTTACTGTTTGTTTAACAACTGTTCAATCTGTGTTTTTACCAGCATAAATGCCTGTTCGTTTTTGCCGCCGTTTAAAATGATGTCGGCAAACACTTTGGTGGGGTTTACGTAGGTGTTGTGCATTGGTTTTACGGTGGATAAATATTGGTTGATAACGCTGTCAAGGTCGCGCCCACGCTCGTTCATATCACGTCTTGCGCGGCGGAGTATTCGCTCGTCGGCATCGGTTTCCACGTATATTTTCAGGTCCATACATTCGCGCAAAGCCTGGTCGTGAAAAATAAGAATACCGTCAATTAAAATAATGGGGCGGGGCTTGATTTCAGTAACGCGGTCGCTTCGCGTGTGATGAGTAAAATCATACACGGGACAAAGCGCTGCTTGTCCGCTTTTAAGCAACTCTAAATGGCGCACCATCAGGTTAAATTCTAACGCCTCGGGAGCGTCGTAGTTAAGAAGAGCCCGCTCTTCAAGAGGCAGCTCGTCGTGGGGCAGGTAGTAGTTATCACAGCTAATCAGCGAAACTTGGGTTGGAAACGCTTCTTTTATTCTTTCCGCAAAGGTGGATTTGCCCGAACCGCTGCCGCCTGCAATACCGATAATGTATGGTTTCATATTGTATACTCCTGAAAAAATAATTTTACCAACGATTTATTGCATTTTTAAATTACCATAATAAACGGTGATTTGTCAATAAAAAGCGGCAACATTGGTCGAAAAACTCAAAATGCTATTGCAATAAAAATCTTTATAAGGTATAATCAAAATGAAATCGTTCTTTTAACGAAAGGATGGGCAAAATGCAAATTCGCACACCCGATTATGTTGGTATGTATTCTGAAAACGGAAACCAAAACCATGCGTTTTCTAACAGTCTAATTAAAGACGATATTGCAGTTGACATTTCTTTAAAAAACGAATTGCTACATATCGACCTTACAGCAAACGAAACACCGATTAAATATATAAGCCTGCGTTGGAATTTTACCGAAAGCGAAAATCGCAACGAAAATATCAAGGTTTACGGCGACGTTTGGGAGCGCGGATATTGTGACCTTGAATGGCGTGGTATTGTGCCCGACCGTATGATGCCTTGGGTGTGCGCAGTATCAAACGGCAGCGACCAAAACCGTGATTTTAGCGGTCGCTATACCGAGTGCTTTGGCGTAAAAACACAGCCTAATGCTATGTGTATGTGGCAGTATGATACCTGCGGCGTGACTCTTTGGATGGACGTTCGCTGCGGCGGTAGGGGAGTTGTTTTAAAAAACCGTACTCTTTCGGTTTGTGATGTTGTGTTTGGCAATTATCGTGATATGTCGGCGTTTGATGCTTTAAAAGCATATTATAAAACCTTATGCGACGCGCCGCTTACCGTTGACCACAAGGTTTACGGCACAAACAACTGGTATTATGCCTATGGCAAAACCTCGCACGAGGAAATTTTAACCGATACCAAGCTTTTGATGCGGTCTTGCGGCGAGCTGCCCAATAAGCCGTATATTGTGCTTGATGACGGGTGGCAAAAAAATCCCTGCGATGCGCCGTGGAATATATTGCGCGAGGGCAAGTTCTATGATATGAAGGCACTTGCCAACGAGATGAAAGAGCTGGGCGCGCGACCTGGTATATGGATAAGACCGCTATCTGACCAAAAATTCGAGGTCACCGACCAAAACAACGAAATGCGTGCGCGTTGGAGTAATCTTTATCTTGACGCATCACACCCCGATACGCTAAGGTATGCTGCTGATTTGATAAAAACAATTTGCGATTGGGGCTATACCCTTATTAAGCACGATTTTTCTACCTACGATATGTTAGGCTTCTGGGGATTTGAGCGTCCGCGCGAATTTGCTAAAGACGGCTGGGCTTTTTACAACCGCAACAAAACAACGGCTGAAATCATACTTGATTTTTACCGCGTGATTTATGAAGCCTCAAAGGGTCGCGCGATAATTCTTGGTTGTAATGTTATAGGTCATTTGGCGGCAGGTCTTGTGCACCTAAACCGTACGGGCGATGACACCAGCGGTCGCGAGTGGGAGCGTGTTCGTAAATACGGCGTTAATGCGTTGGCTTTCAGAATGCTACACCACGAGGCGTTTTTTCTGGCTGATGCCGATTGTGTTGGCATTATGGGCGAGATTGACTGGAATATGAACCGAGAGTGGCTTCGCGCGGTAGCAAATAGCGGCACACCGCTTTTTGTATCCCCAAAACCAAACGTTATGAGCGAGGCGGAAACGCAGGAATTAAAAGAGGCATACTGCGTAAATTCTATCCAGTCCGATACGCTAACACCGCTTGATTGGATGGAAAACGTCACCCCTGAAAAGTGGCTGCTAAACGGCGAGGAAACGCATTTTAACTGGTACGAAAAGTCGGGAATAAAATCTTTTTAATATGGAGGAAAGCTTTATGAAAATTATATTTGTCCGTCATGGGCACCCAAATTATAAGGACGACTGCCTTACCGAGCTCGGTCATCCTCAGGCAGAGGCGGCGGCAGAACGTCTTAAAGATGAAAAAATAGACAGAATATTTTCGTCTTCCTGCGGTCGCGCTGTAGAGACTGCTGAGCATATAGCGGCAAGACACAATTTAGAGGTAACCCAATTTGACTTTATGCGTGAAATCAGATGGGGCGTAAAGGATACAGAGGATTTTGTTCATCCGTGGACACTTGCTGACAGTTGGGTTGAAAAAGGCAAGGACATTATGAATCCCGACTGGCAAAACGACCCCGAATACAAAGGCGTAACGTTAGCAAGTGATTATAACAAGCTTTCCCAAGAATTTGATAAATGGCTTGAGGACTTGGGTCTTGTGCGCGAGGGGAAATATTACCGCGTAACAAAGGAAAGCAACGATACGGTAATGATGGTAAGTCATGCGGGCGCGTCAAGCGTGGCGCTGTCACATATTTTTAATATACCGTTCTTATACACCTGCCGTACTATTAGGTGTGATTATACCGCAATAACAATTGTGAATTTTGGTGGCAAAGAGGGAGAGCTTACAGCACCGCGTTTTGTACTTGTGAACGATGCGCGCCATATAAAAGATATTACCACAGAAAATGTTTTTGGCAGATAAGGAAAACCAAAAATGCTTGATAAAAACGCTAAATGGATATGGATTAACGATGATCCACGGGATAACGAATATGCCGTTTTTGAGGAAAAGTTTGTTTTTGATGGAAATATAGCCACCTTTACAGTGTGCGCCGAAATAGACTATGTTTTATATGTAAACGGCGTTATTGCGGGCTTCTCGCAATTTGCGGGCTACCAGGAGCATAAATATTATGACGAGCTTGATATAACCGATTTGTGTGCAAGCGGTGAAAACACCTTCACACTTACCGTGCGTTATGAGGGACTTAATTCGCATATACATATCGCCGACGGCGCAGGGGTTATATATTCGCTTGATGTTGACGGTGAAAATATTACATATAGTCATAAAGGCGTACTTGGCGGCTATGACAACCGTTATATTCAGCACACCACCCGAAAAATTACAGGGCAGATAGGTTACAGTACCGATATGCGTGTGGGCGGCTATGTTTGCGATACACCTTGTGTTGAGGTGCAAAAAAGTTACAACATAAAACCGCGCCCTGTTAAAAAGACGGTAGAGTTACCCTTTGCCGAAGGTATGCTTATAGATGCCGACCAAAATCTATATGACATAGGTCGCGAAACAGCGGGTTATTTATATGTTAAATTCAAAGCGGCAAACTCGGGCACGGTAAAAATAACCTACGGTCAGCATATTGCCGACGGATGTGTTCGTTATCTTGTTGGCGGCAGAGATTTTTCACTTGATTTTGAGCTTGCCGAAGGCACTCACGAATTTAGTCAATACTTTACAAGAATTTCGGGAAGATACTTACAGGCGCTTTTGCCCGAGGGGGTAGAAATTATATCAATCGGTATAATGCCATATATCTATCCGCTTACCGAAACACCGCTTAAATTAGATAATGCTTTAGACCAAAAAATTTATGATACCTGCGTGCGTACGTTACGGCTTTGTATGAATATGCATTATGAGGACACACCCTGGCGTGAGCAGGCGCTTTACGTGCTGGACAGCCGCAATCAGATGCTTTGTGGATATTACACATTCCACGAAACCGAATTCCAGCGTGCGAATTTAGAGCTTATTGCAAAAGGCACACGAGACGACGGTATGTTGGAGCTTACCTATCCATCAAAAGATACCCCTGCAATTCCGTTTTTCTCGGTTATGTATCCCGTAGAGGTTTATGAATATATCAAGCACACGGGTGATAAGTCAATACTTGACGGTACGATGCCTACAATGCTTAAAATAATGCAAAATTTCAAGGATAGAGTAGAAGACAACGGACTTATCAAATCCTTGCCTGCGCCCTACTGGAACTTTTACGAGTGGACCGATGGCAGTCATGATGCAATACCGCATCAGTTAAAATATAAATATGTTGAATATTATCATTTACTTATTAACTGCGCATTTGTATATTCGGGCAAAATGTTTAAAGAGATGTGCGATATGGCAGGCGTAGAGTTTGAGTGTGATTTTGAAAGCATTAAAGCGGCAATCAAAAAAGAATTTTTTGATGAAAGTGATGGCAACTTTGTGCTTCGCACCGATGACCGCCGCTTTAAATCACAGCTTGGCAATTCCTTTGCGCTTCTTATTGGGCTTGGCGATGAGCGCACCGTAAAGGCAATCAAAGAGGATAAAAACTTAATTGAGACCTCGCTTTCAATGCTTGTTTATAAATACGATGCATTGTTGGCGGCTGACCCCAACAATAAAGACTTTATCTTGAATGAAATCCGCGAGCAGTATGGCTATATGTTAGACCAAGGCGCGACGTCTTTTTGGGAGACAATAAAAGGCGAATCCGATTTCAGCAACGCGGGATCCCTTTGCCACGGCTGGAGCGCGCTACCGGCATACTATTATCATTTATTTAACAATAAATAAAAAAATCCGGCGAACAAATTATTTGTTCGCCGAATTTTTATTTTTAATAACAAGTATAATGCACCAAACTAAAACCATCGCACAACTCAAAGGGAACAAAACATCACCGAATTTTGTGTATAGCGTTTGTTCGTCGTTAAAATATACCGTATCGGTTATAACACCTTGCTCGTTTATGTCAAGCTCGCGTTTTACGTTACCGCGCGAATCAATAACCGCCGATATGCCTGAGTTTGCGCTACGCACAAGATATTTGCCGTTTTCAACGCTGCGGAATACACCGTGCGCTAAGTGTTGTGTCATTGCAGGCGAGTCTTTAAGCCATGAGTCGTTTGTTACTTCGACCAAAAGCTCGGCGCCGTCAAGCACGCTTTGTCTTGACAACTCGGGATATATACTTTCAAAGCATATAACATTGCCTATTTTGCCGCCGTCCATTTCCATAATAGCGCTACTACTACCCGATATATAATCGTCTTCTATAATATTAAGCTCGCTTAAAACAGGAAATATTTTTGTTAGTAATTCTTGATAGGGCATATATTCGCCAAAGGGAACCAACTGCCTTTTTGCATAGCTTGCAATAACGCCGTCAGATGTTATAAGCGCAGCGTTGTTGGTGTGGTCACCGTCATTTTTCAGTAAAACACCCGCAAGTATAGGAGTATTTAATTCTTTTGATAAGCTTTTATATTGCTTTAACGACTTTTGTGATTTATAGACCTTTGGCACAGCGCTTTCAGGCCATAAAACAAGCTGGACATCCTCTGTAATATTTTCTTTTGTCAGACGGGAATATACATCATAGCAAATTTCGTCTCCGGCGCTTGACCATTTTTGCGACTGTTCAACACTTGCCTGAACGGTCATTACGGTAAGTGCCTCGCCGTTTGCGGTAGTGTTAATTCTTGCAATGCCAAAGCCGAGATTAGAGATAAAGATAACCGCCGCGGCAATAATAGCCGACACACGCTTTTTAGACTGCGATATAATACAGATTGCAAGCAACGCGTTAAATATCAAAATTATCATATCTACGCCGTCAATACCAAAAACTGCCGCCGACTGTATCAGCGCGGTAGCCTTATATTGACCGAGTGATATTCTTGCCCAGGGGAAAGAAAGCTCGCTAAGGTTAGTTATCTTTTGGGCGGATAATATGCCGATTATAGCCGCAAAGGACAAAAACAGCGGATGCCTACTTAGTTTTTGAATTAAGCGGCACAGTATAAAGGGTATGCACCAAAGTGCGCCGTGCACCGCGCTTATGCCAAACCATGCAAGGCAGACTACAGCCACCGACGCGCTGTCCGAAAGATTTACAAAATCAAGCGGATAAAACCACAAAAACCAATAATATATGCACAAATGATATATGAATCCAAACAAAAAACCGCGTCCAAAAGAAAAACCGAGCTTATCGCCGCTGTGTTTGATTATTACATAAAAGAAAGGAATAAACGAAACCCACGAAAGAGGGAACAAACACTCAAAGGTAAGCGGTAACGCCGATAAAACTGCGCTTATTATAATCAAAACGCAGGGCTTTGTAATAAATTTTTTAAACTTCATTGTTCCGCCTCCTTTTATATTTTAAAACATTGTACCACATAAATTCAGCATTTTCCACTTAAATATTTAACTTTTAATTTTGACCACCCTTTTAATTGACTTTTAAAAATTTATGTATTATATTTAGAATATTAATCGCGGAGGTTTTGAATATGAATATTCACGAAAAATTAACTGCAAATTATCCAAGAAATAATACCGACAGTTTTTTCGACATTAATTCAACCAAAAGGTTTAACGGTTGGCTTGACCGCAGTTTAAATCTTATTACCGATATGCAGCTTCGCGACGTAGATATGTGGCGGCTTTTTGTAGAGCAGTTCCGTGGGAATCCCGATGATCACGATGCCGGTTGGCGCGGTGAATTCTGGGGCAAAATGATGCGCGGAGCCTGCTTTGTTTATTCTTACTCAAAGGATAAGGCGCTTTTTGACGTGCTTAAAACTACCGTCAACGATTTGGTGGAAAGTCAGGACGAGCTTGGTCGTATAAGTACATATTCTCGCGAAAAGGAATATGACGGCTGGGACCTCTGGAGCCGCAAATATGTGTTGTTGGGTATGCAGTATTTTGTAGAAATTTGTGACGATACTGAGTTTAACGCAAAGGTAATCGACTGTATGAAAAAACAGGTGGATTATCTTATGCAGCGCATTGGTTGGGCATCGGAGGGAAAGTTGCTTATAACCCGACTTACACGCCATTGGCGCGGACTTAACTCCTCCTCTATTTTGGAGCCGATTGTTCGCCTTTATTCACTTACCGAAGAAAAGAAATATTTGGATTTTGCCGAATATATTGTAGCCTGCGGCGGTATGGACGTTGAAAACGTTTTTGAACTCGCATACCGTGACGAGTTGCATCCTTATCAATACCCCGTAACCAAGGCCTACGAAATGACATCTTGTTTTGTAGGCTTGCTTGAGTATTATCGTATTACTAAAAATGAAAGACATCTGAAAGCGATTATCAATTTTGCAAATCGTGTGTTAGAGGATGACTTTACCGTTATCGGTTCTGCCGGTTGCACACATGAACTCTTTGACCACTCTACCGTTCGTCAGGCAAACCCCGACCGTGGCGACCCACGCGCGCAAGAAACCTGCGTAACGGTAACTTTGATGCAGTTTTTCTATCAGCTTAACCTTATTACAGGCGATGCTAAATATATGGATGCTTTTGAGCGTTCACTTTACAATGGTTATCTTGGCGCGGTAAACACCGATGGCGCGATTGATACCACCGCCGCAAAACAATACCCCGAGCTTACAATGGTGCCAATGCCGTTTGACAGTTATAGTCCGTTAACACCGGGCATTCGCGGTAACGGAACGGGTGGCTTTAAATCCTTCCGTGACGGTCGATATTACGGCTGTTGTATATGTATAGGCTCGGCAGGTATTGGTGTCGCTATGAAATCGGCAGTTCTCACAAGCCGTCAGGGTCTTGTTGTAAACCTTTATGAAAAGGGTGAGATAACTCAACCGCTTACAGACGGTAGTATTGTAAATCTTAAATTTGATACCGAATATCCCGTAGGCGAAACTGTAAAAATTACGGTTGATACCGAGGTAAAAAATGACATTGAGCTCCTTTTACGTAATCCCGAGTGGAGCAAAAACACAAAAGCGACAATAAACGGCAAAGCGATTACTGTAACAAAAGGTTATGTTTCTGTTTATCGCAAGTGGGAAAAGGGTGATACAATAGAACTTACCCTTGATATGCGCGCTCGTGCCATTTACCCCATACCCTATGGCAGTCAGATACTTATGAATAAGGTTATCTGGGGCGCTAATTGTATGTGCCCGACCTTTGACCGTGAGCATCCGTCAACCAGAAATCATATCGCTATTCAGCGAGGCCCCCTTATGCTTGCGCAGGAAAATCGTCTCGGTTACAGTGTAGATGATGCTGTAAGCGTAAAGGTAAATGAAGATGGTTTTGTTGATATAGCAATTTCAGAAAACAAAACGGCGCCATATATTTGCGAATTAGAGGCGCAGATTCCCACTACCGACGGCGGCTACTTTACCGTAACCGACTATGCGTCGGCAGGAAAACTCTGGACCGAAGAAAGCAAGATGGCAGTCTGGTTCAATACAAAATGAGGTTTTAAACATGGAAGTAAGCAAGTAACGGCTTTAAAAAGATTCTTATTGTCAGCTGTCACGGTGGCAATACAAACTTTTTGCAATTGCGGCAGCAGTAGATGACCTTGCCGAGATAATTGCAAAGGTAAAAAAAGACACCGTAGTTCCCAAGTTGCAACAAGAGTTTTACGGTAAGATTAAAGAAAAGGTAAAATAAAATGATTTACACACTAACCTTAAATCCGGCGATTGATTATTACATTACGGTTAATAATTTAAATGTTGGCGCAGTAAACCGTACGACAGCCGAACAAATAAGTTTTGGCGGCAAGGGTATAAACGTATCGCTTGTTTTAAAAGAGCTTGGCTTTAAATCGGTAGCACTCGGTTTTATTGGTGGTTTTACGGGTGATGCGCTTGAAAACCATTTAAAGCAAAGTGATATTGACTGTGACTTTGTAAAGGTGTCGGGTAACACCCGTATAAATGTGAAGCTGAATGATACCGATATCAATGCTGCAGGACCTGATATAACGGATGACGAGTTGCAACAGCTTTATAAAAAGTTAGATAA
This sequence comes from uncultured Ruminococcus sp., assembly GCA_964387615.1. Lineage (GTDB taxonomy): Bacteria > Bacillota > Clostridia > Oscillospirales > Acutalibacteraceae > UBA737. The sequence goes on along the minus strand of CAYLXT010000004.1, from coordinate 13,685 downwards.
TATTAAAAATGGAGATTTTTTAGTGTTGTCTGGTAGCGTTCCAAAGTCACTACCGCCAAACACATACAAAGTTATACTTGAAAGATTGAAAGACAAGGGTATAAACTTTGTTGTAGATGCAGAAAAGAATTTACTGCTTAACACTCTAAAGTATAACCCATTTTTAATAAAGCCAAACCACCAAGAGCTCGGTGAAATCTTTGATAACACAATAACTGATTTCAAAACAGCTCTTTTATATGCTGAAAAATTGCAGGATATGGGTGCTAAAAATGTGTTGGTGTCTATGGGCGAAATGGGTGCTGTTTTGATTGATGAAAATGGCAAAAGCCACACTGCAACTGCACCAAAAGGTGATGTAATAAGTGCTGTCGGCGCAGGCGACAGCGCAGTAGCGGCATTTATAGCCGAGTATCTGAATAGTAATGATTATGAAAAATGTTTAAAACTTTCGGTCGCCGCAGGAAGTGCTACGACTTTTTCGGACGGACTTGCAACCAAAGAAAAAATTGAATTATTAAAAAAGAGTGAGGATTTAGCGTGATACTCCGCTTGGAGTATCACGCTAAATCCTCACTCTTTTAACCTTATAAATTCTTGTAATATGCGACTGCTAATTCATCGCAACGCTCATTTTCGGGGTGGCCTGCATGACCCTTTACCCAATTAATTGTAACATTGTGAATTTTTAGCAGTTCCAAAAGTCTTTCCCACAAATCAGAGTTGAGAGCCGGCTTTTTGTCGGCCTTGCGCCAACCGTTTTTTTGCCAAGACTCTGCCCAGCCTTTCCCCACACCATCCGATACATATTTTGAATCGGTAGTAAGTGTTACCTTGCAGGGTTCTTTAAGGCAACTGAGTGCCTCAATAACGGCGGTAAGCTCCATTCGGTTATTGGTGGTATTCATTTCACCACCCGAAAGCTCTTTTTCGCGGCCGTTATAGCGCAGTACCGCGCCCCAACCGCCGGGACCCGGGTTGCCCGAGCAAGCGCCATCGGTAAATATCTCTACTTGTTTCATAATTTACCTCTTAATACTTTCTGAAACTGCCCACTACTTTACCGAGCACCATTGGTTTTTCGGGATAAATAGGTGAAAAGTCAGGGTTTTCGGGCATAAATATTACCTGGCTACCCTTTATAAGCAGGCGTTTTACGGTGGCCTCGTCGTTATCCATACCAATAATTATATCACCGCTGCGGCAGGGAGCATTTTTGTCGGCTATTACAATATCGCCGTCTAAAATGCCTGCATCACGCATACTAAGACCCACGACCTTGAGGGCGAAAAGGCCCTCTGCATCTTTGGTAGGGTAGGGTATATAATCTTCAATCTGTTCTACTGCCAAAATCGGTTGACCTGCGGTAACACGTCCAACAAGAGGAACCATAGACGCGTCAAAGTTATTTTCAAGACGTATAGCGCGGCTGTATTTTGCATCGCGCAAAATATAACCCTGTTCCTCCAACACGCCCAGTATAGCGTGAACGGTAGATGTTGATTTAATACCCGTAGCTGCACAAATTTCACGCACGCTGGGTGGGATGCCGTTTTGCATTTTTTTAACAAGGAAATTATAAACCGCCTCTTGCTTTGCGGTAAGCGGAGCTTTATCCATTTAAAACACCTCGCCGAACATTTATTCGTTTTTATTATAGCATAGGTGTAAGGTCTTTTCAAGAGTTAGTTTTGGTTTTAAAAAACAGTTCTTTTAACCCGAGTAAAATCAAAAATCCGCCAAACAGTTTTGCGGTAAAATTACCGCCTATAAAATCCGTGAGATAAAATCCGCCCACAGCGCCCAAAATTCCGCCTATGGCAATGGGTAAAGTGATATTCCATTTAATTTGCTTTTTAAAAGCGTAAATTATAACCGCTGTTAAGGCTATGGGTATAAAGAAAAGCAGATTAATGCCTTGCGCGCGCAACTGTTCCACATTTTGAAAAACGGTAAGGTAAATTATAAGTACCGCACCACCGCCCAGCCCCATACCGCCGATAATTCCAGACATTAGCCCTGCTAAAAGGGCGCCAATACTCATCGTGTGAGCAGGCGTATGCCTGCGTAGATCATAAAGACGGCAAATATTTTTTGCAACCATTTGTTAGAAAACCTTTTAAGCAAAAAGGTAGCAACAACCGAGCCGATAAGACCCGTTGGTATAAAGGCGAAGCTGTCGTTTAGAGCTACCGAGCCTTTTGCCAAATACATTATGGCACTGATTACGGTAATCGGTAGTATAACTGCCACCGCATTTGCGTGGGCTTGTTTTTGATTTAACCCTGATTTTTTAAGCAGCGGCACCGCAAGCATACCGCCCCCCGCGCCAAACACACCGTTTACAAGACCGACAGCCAATCCAAAAGAAGCTGGTTTTAAATATTTTTTGATGCTATTCAAACAAATCACCCCTAAATATTTTTGCCTTATATACATAAAAAATGCTATTGTAATACATAAAAATAAATGATATAATATAATAACTGCGTGTGCACAACTGCAAACAAAGTATTTTGTGTTTAAAAAAATGCAGATTTATAAAATGTATAACCTTTTTAAAGGAGTTTTTTATGACATATTTTACTTTTGCGGCAATGCTGCTGCTGACGGTAGGCGCAGTGCTTTCGCTTTATCGTCAACTGCAGGTACTACAGCAAAACTCATATTCTTTATCAAAATATTTAAAATGGGTAAGCAAGTCATATACATTACAGCTTGCGCTTAGCGCGGTGATATACTGTGCAATCACAGTTTCGGTGCTACGAGGTAGCGACGTACCTGCGCTTGTAATTTCTGTTTGCCTTCTTTTTGTAAGAATTGTTTTAAATATAATAACGTATAAAAAGTCAATTAAAAAGCTTAGGTTTACCGCCCGCATAAAACGACTCTACATCACAGCCATTTTGCTTTTAGGTGTATTTTTATTTGGCAGTATATACTCTTTTTACAATCTTTTTGGTGAAATATCCCGCGTGCTTTGTATAGTGTTATCGGTTGTATCGCCATTGCTCACAGTTGTTATATGGCTTGTCACTTATCCGATAGAAAAAGCGCTTGCAAAGCGGTTTTGCAACAACGTCAAGAACGCTTCGGTTGTTGATGACGATGACAATAAAGGGGTCAAGCCATAATGACTTTGCTGCTAATAAAATTGTTTATTAAAAACCGTAATGATACAAAATCGACCGAGGTCAGAAACCGTTATGGCAATTTAGGAAGCGCGGTTGGAATAGTCGCAAATGTACTGCTTAGTATTATTAAAATTGTTATAGGCTATATAACCGCAAGCCTTTCAATTGTTGCTGACGGCTTTAATAACCTGGCGGATGTCGGATCCTCGGTGGTAACGCTTATAGGCTTTAAGCTTGCAAACAAACCCGCCGACCGCGATCATCCCTTTGGTCACGGCAGAATGGAATATATATCGGCATTTATAGTATCGTTTCTGATTTTGCTTGTGGGCTTTGAGCTGCTGAAGGATTCTGTGGGCGCGTTGATTGATAAAATGGCGGCTCCCATATTTTCAAACACAGCAATAATAATACTCATAATTTCAATAGCAATTAAATGTTGGCTGTTTTTCTTTAATCGGAAAATAGGTAAAACTATTGATTCATCGGCGCTTGTAGCCACGGCAAAAGACAGTCTTAACGACTGTATAGCAACGGGCACTATCCTGGTTTCTGCAATAGTGACAAGATTTGTGGAATTGCCATTCAATCTTGACGCTGTTATGGCGGCGCTGGTAGCACTGTTTATACTGTGGTCGGGCTTTTGTTCGGCGCGTGATACGCTTAATGAAATTTTGGGCGGTCCTCCGGAACAGCAGTTGATTAAGGATATAAATGATACGGTTTTAAGCTTTGATGAGTTCCGTGGAATACACGATCTTATCGTGCACAACTACGGCCCCGGCCGTCAGTTTGCTTCGGTGCATGTTGAGGTGCCGCATAATGCGGATATAGTCGCTTGCCACGAAAAAATTGACCTTTGTGAAAAACTGATACAAGAAAAATTTGGTGTTAATCTGGTAATACATATGGACCCGATTGATACCGATGATGCGTCTGTTGCGGCGGCACGTGATACGATGGTTGGTATTTTAAAGGAAATTGACACCAAACTCACACTTCATGATTTTCGTATGACTCCTGCGGGTGACACCCGCACCAATCTGATTTTTGATGTGGTTATACCCTCTCAATTAAAACTTTCCGAAAATGAGCTTAACGACATAATTTGTCAAAAGGCTCATGAGTGCAACAAAACCTATGTTTGCGTAATAACCTTTGACCGTGATTTCACGGGACAATAAAATAGAAAAGGAATAGATTTATGAATTTTACACCTGTTGATAATAGCGGTCGTGTAGACGGTTTTTGTCTTGTAAAAAGCGTTGAAACAAAAACTTCGTCTAAAGGCGACACATATCTTGATTTTACTTTAGGTGACAGTACTGGCGAAATAAATGGTAAATTGTGGCGCTATGTGCCGTCAGAGCATGGCGAATACAAGGCTAATGATCTTGTAAAAATCCGCGGTACAATATCACAGTATAATGGAGCCGATCAGTTGCGTATTGAACGGATAAGGCTGACAATTGATTCGGACAATGTGCATATAGAAGATTTTGTTCGCACCAGCGGTTACAGCTCCGAGCAGATGTATGACGAGCTTGTGAATATCGCAAACGGCTTTACAGATAATAATTTAAAGCTGATTGTATCAACAATCCTTGCCGACAACCGCGAAAACCTGCTTTATTGGCCTGCGGCATTTAAACTTCATCACGCGCTCCGTGGAGGACTGCTTATGCACACCTTATCAATAGTTCGTCTTTGTGAAGGTGTATGTAATGTGTATCCGTTTATTGACCGCGAGCTTTTACTTGCCGGCGCGATACTTCACGATATATCAAAGATAGATGAATTTGATGTAAACGATGCGGGTGTTGCCGACGGCTATACGGTTGAAGGCAATCTCCTTGGTCACATTGCAATGGGAGCAACTAAAATTGATAAATATGCTGAAAAATTAGGCGTTGACCGCAAAGTATCGGTGCTGCTGCAGCATATGATACTTTCGCATCACGGCGAGCCTGAATTCGGCGCGGCAGTCAGACCTATGTTTATAGAGGCAGAGGTTCTTTCCGAGCTTGACCTTATGGACGCGCGCATTTATGAAATGCGTGAGGCTGTAGCGGCGGCAAGCCCTAACGATTTTTCCGGTCGCGTATGGGCGTTGGATAACCGCAAGTTATTTAATCACACAAGAAGTGATTTAGATAAAAATCCAAAACTGTTTTAAAATTTGAAAGGAAGTAAATATTATGAAAATTACAAAAGATATGATAGTTGGAGACGTTCTTGATATAGATACAGGTGCGGCAAAATACTTTTTTGAAATAGGTATGCATTGTCTTGGTTGTCCTGCGTCCCGCGGCGAGACAATTGAGCAGGCTTGCTCTGTTCACGGCGCGGATGTAGACGAGCTTGTATCAAAGCTTAACGCATATTTTGAAAACAAATAATGATAGAGCTGAGTAAAAGACTATCTCTTATCGCACGTTTTGTAAATGAGGGCAGCAGCGTTTGTGATGTGGGTACCGACCACGGCTATCTGCCCGCATTTTTATATCTGTCGGGTAAATGCAAATCGGTAATTGCCACCGATATAAACGAGAAGCCCCTGACAAGTGCGAGGGCTAATCTTGAGCGTTTGTCGGCCGATGGCGTAAGGCTTATTCTTTGTGATGGACTTGAGAAGGTTACACGTGACGATGCCGACACCGTAATAATTGCGGGTATGGGCGGCGAGGTTATAAGCGGTATAATTGACAGAGCGCCATTTTTACGCGATAATACCGTAACGCTTATATTACAGCCTACAACCGCTGCAAAAGAGCTACGATTGTTTTTATCACAAAACGGCTTTGCGGTAGAAAAAGAAACTGCATTATCGGAAAATGGAAAGATATATTCGGTAATGTGTGTGCGTTTTACAGACACACCATATGATATTGATGCTGTTCGTGCTGTAATAGGTATATTGAAACCTGATAGTGATGATTCAAAAGAATACATAAAAAAGCAGTACCGCATAGCACAAAAATGCGCAGACGATTTATCAATGGTAAAAAACAAACAAACCGAATATAAATATTATCTGAATTTAAGTAAAGAATTAAAAAACATTTCAGGAGGGTAAAATGGCTTTTGATGGCGGATTTTTACATACCGTGACAAACGAGTTGCAGACTGCAATAGACTGTCACGTAGATAAAATCTATCAGCCGGCGCGTGATGTGCTGGTGCTGTTGTTGCGCAAAAAAGGCTTTGCCAAAAAACTGGTGCTCAGCGCGGCATCAGGTACTGCGCGTGTGCATTTTACCGAACAAAAATACGAAAACCCCGACACTCCGCCAATGTTTTGTATGCTCGCCCGTAAAATCTTTTCCGCGGCAAAGCTGATAGCCGTAGAGCAAAAAGGACTTGAGCGCGTAATAGAGTTTACGTTTGATGCGACAAATGAAATGGGTGACCGCATAAGACCTAAAATTATTTGCGAGCTTATAACGGGTAGCAGTAATATTATACTTGTAGCCGAGGATGGCAAAATATATGATGCCGTTCATCGCAGCGATATTGAAAAAAGTGACCGAATGATTGTATCAGGCGCGACATACCAATATCCCGATTCACAAAACAAAATAAATATTTTTAATGCAGATTCAGAAACACTTGCAAACCAAATATCAAATCTTAAAAACGAGGATTTATCACAAAGCTTTTTACAAACACTCCAGGGCGTATCTCCGCTAGTTTGCAGAGAACTGGCAAATACCGATAGCGTAATAAAAGCCTTGCAAAAATTTAAAAACAATCTTTTGTCTGGCGAATTTGTTATGCTTTGCAAAGATGGCGGAAATCCGGTTGATTTTTGTTATATGCCGATTGCTCAATACGGCAGTCTCTACACGCAAAAAAGCTTTGAGTCTCCGTCACAACTTCTGGATGCTTTTTATTACGAGCGTGAAAACACGGCGCGTATAAATAAATCTTCAGCCGATATTATAAAACTTGTCGGAAATCTGCTCACTCGTGCTCGCAGAAGAATGGCTGTCCGCCAAAAAGAATTAGAGCAAAACCACGACCGCGAGGATTTGCGAATTAAAGGTGAGCTCATAAAAGCAAACCTTTATGCGATAGAGCAGGGAAGCAAGACCGCAAGAGTGCAAAATTATTACGACGAAAATTTGTCTATTATAGAAATACCGCTTGATCCGGCAATTTCTCCTGCGGCAAATGCTGCCAAATATTTCAAGGATTACAAAAAAAGCTGTGGCGCTGTGCAGTCGTTAGGCACGCTGATTGAAAATGATGAACAAGAGATAGAATATCTTGAATCGGTGAGCGAAAGCCTATCGCGCTGCAAAACACTTGCCGACATTGCCGAAATACGCGAAGAACTGACACTTGGCGGTTATATAAAACAAACTGCCAGAAAACAACCTCGCAAAAAGGCTCAACCTCAGCTTACGGAATATAAATCGTGCGAAGGCTATCGCATACTTGTTGGAAAAAACAATACGCAAAATGATTATATAACCTGTAGCCTTGCTTCAAAAGGTGATATGTGGTTTCACACCAAAAACATTCACGGCTCACATGTGGTGGTGCTTTGTGGCGGGGAGCCGATAAGCGAAGAAACAATTATATTTGCGGCGCGACTTGCCGCTAAAAATTCAAAGGCGGCAGGCTCTTCTAACGTTCCTGTTGATTACACGCCCATTAAATATGTAAAAAAACCCAACGGCGCAAAGGCGGGTATGGTAATTTATACAACCAATAAAACGGTGTTTGTTGACCCGTATAAAGAGGAGGAAAACTTATGAAAATAGGAATATCAACCTCCTGCCTTTATCCTATGTATACCGAGGAGTCGTTCCGCCTTATAGCATCGCGTGGAGTGGAGCTTACCGAAATATTTTTTAATGCCAATTGTGAGCTTGAGCCCGCGTTTATAAATCAGCTTTCCCGTATAAAAAACGAATATGGCATTACCGTATCAAGTATCCATCCGACGATGTCGCTTGCAGAGTCCTTTATGCTTTTTTCAAACTATGACCGTCGTTTTTACGAGGGTATTGAAATATATAAACGCTACGGACAAATAGCCGCATCACTTGGTGCAAAATTTGTTATTATGCACGGCGGCAAGCCCAACGGCACAATGGACGACTACGGATATTTTGACCGATTTGCGCTTGTTTCAGAAGCGGTAAAGCAAAGCGGCGCCACGCTGCTGCAAGAAAACGTTGTGCTTTTCAGAGCAGGTAATCTTGAAACACTTCGCAATATGTCAGACTATCTCGGCGATAATGTCAATTTCTGTCTTGATGTAAAGCAAAGCATTCGTGGCGGATATTCGCCTTATGATGTTTTGCATTTGTTGGGTTCAAAAATCAAGCATCTTCATTTAAGTGACAATAACGAAAAATACGATTGTATGCTACCGCTTTCGGGCAACTTTAATTTTAAAGAATTTTTAGATACAGCAAAATCGGTAGGCTACAGCGGCGACGCTGTAATAGAGCTTTACCGAAACGCCTTTGGCAGTCCTGACGAGCTTTTTGATGCGCATGGCAACTTGTTGAATCGTATTCTATAAAAATTTTAACCTTTACAAAATTTAATTACACATATATAATATTTATACATTATTAAAAGGGGGCTATAAAATGACGTATACAATCAATGCTGCAATTTTTGGCAACACCTTCGCGGTGCCAAGTGCCGTTGCGGACAAGTATTTAAAAATAGCCACCCATACACAGCTTAAGGTTTTGCTTTATTTTATGCGCAACATTTCGGATGGGGTGGACCCTCAAAAAATAGCCGAAGCATTATCGTTGCCACAAGGTGAAGTAGATGATGCACTTGTTTTTTGGCAACAGCGCGATATACTTATTGGTGAAGCTCCCAAAGAACCTGAGCAAAAAACCGTTATAATAAACAGCCAGATGCCAACCCGTGCCGATGTTATCAAACGCGGTCTTGAGGATGAGCGGCTTATGTTTCTGCTTCGCGAGGCACAGCTTAAATTTGGCAGAAACCTAAAGCAAAACGAAAGCAGTCTGTTGGTTTCGCTTTATGACGATCACGGTATGGACGCGTCGGTTATACTGCTGCTGCTCGGCTATGCTGTACGTGAAGGAAAATGCAATATATCTTTTGTAAAAAAGACCGCAACTCAGTGGCTTTCGCAAGGTGTTGAAACTGTGATTGATGCCGAACGCCTTATAGCTGACACCGCAAAGCAAAACCTTGCCTGGAGCGTTGTGCAAAATGCTTTCGGAATAGAAAAACGCAACCCCAGCACAAAAGAACTTGAATATAGCAACCTCTGGATAAATGAGTGGAAAATAAACGCCGATATGCTAAAGGCGGCATATGATGCTTGTATAGACTCAAAAACAAAACTTAATATGCCCTATGTGGCAAAGATAATTGAATCCTGGCACAAGGACGGAATAACCTCTCCCGAACAAATTCCATCCGAAAAGCCAAAGGCAAAATCCGCTAAAACCAACTACGCAGGCTACGATCTTGATTTGTTTGAAAAAATGCTTAATGACGATTGAATAAATTTCCTACTTTAAAGGAGCTTGTCCCTATGACCCGTGAACAAAGCTATGCGAAAGCGTTTGAAAATCAAAAAAACATATTATCGCACAAAAAGGCCACCTTTGATGCCGCCATACAAAATCTTCAAAACATAAATCCTGATTTTGCTAAAATAAGTGCCCGACTGTCACAGCTTGGCGCGTGTATTGCCACCACTGCTATTTCGGGTGACAGTGCTACCGTAAAGGCGCTTCAAAGCGAAATGACCGAGCTTGCCGCCGCACGCGCCGCCATTTTAAAAGCGGAAAGCATCGGCAACATCGTTTATGAATGTGATGCTTGTCAGGATACAGGCTATATAAACGGCAAGATTTGTGATTGTATACATACTGCTGCAAAAAATTTGCTGATTGCTGATTTATCGGCAAGTCTTCCGCTGAATAAATGCCGTTTTGATAATTTTGATTTAAATTATTATCAGAATACCGAGCTTGATGGCGCGAACCCGCGCAAGCGTATGACCGCTATATTAAAGCTTTGCCGTGAGTATGTAATAAACTTTGATCCCAAGACCAGCGAAAGTTTGCTCTTTATGGGTGATACGGGGCTTGGCAAAACCCACCTTACTCTCGCCGTTACATACGAGCTGCTTAATCGTGGGTTTGACGTTATTTACGGCGCGGCGTATAATCTGTTCAGCGAAATGGAAACCGAGCATTTCAGCAGCCACACAAATGCGAAATATAACGCGGCAATAAATTGCGACCTGCTGGTTGTTGATGATTTAGGCGGTGAGTTTGTATCGCCTTATATCCAGAGCTTGCTTTATAACATTATTAATACCCGTGATTTAAACGGCAAGCCGACGATTATAAACACAAATCTTTCTATGTCAGATATAGCGACTCGCTACACTCCTCGCGTAGCGTCGCGACTTATAAAATACACCGCTAAAAAATTCATAGGTAACGACATCCGCCAACTAAAAGCAATCGAAAAGAAATAATATTTAAAGGAACGGTTATTCGTTCCTTTTTTCTTTTGTCAAATACAACCCTCGTCGCCGAAATAAAGAATGTTTAGTACCACCTTTACTCCTTGTCATTCTGAGCAAAGCGAAGAATCTTAAAATCGAAATTTTTGTATTAAAAGCATAAAATTTATTAAAAAACCTCTTGCATTTTTAAAACAGTTGTATTATTATAATTATGCATATATGTAAATGTGGGGTAGTGCCTTTAAATCGGTGGGCAGTCACAATTGATTTACTGCTGCGCACCCGCATTTACTAAGCACAATTTATGTTTTGATGTAAGAAAATATCGTAGGGGTCGATGCCCACATAATGATATTTTTTATCAAAACAAATTCTTTAAATTTTCGTGGGGAACCCCCACAAAGAAAGGAATGTTTTTTAAATGACAAAATTGTTTAAAAACAGCAAGAGCATACTCAGCTTTGTACTCGCTTTCGCAGTACTCGCAGTGTCTCTTTTCACAGGCGTTGTTATCAACCCCGAAGCTGCTGTATGTGATACCGATGTTGATAGTATGAACATCGTTTATTACGGCGGCGGTGACGGTGTTGCACCTACCAAGGGTACCGGTGCTGAAGGCGACCCCTTTATTATTGAAACTGCTGAAAACCTTCTTTATATTGTAAAGAACGGCATTGCAACCGAAAAGCGATATTACAAGGTTGCTGATGGCATTGATGCATTCGTTTTACAGCAAAAATCTAAAATTGATGCTGCCGGTGGCGTTGAGGAGCTTATGAACCTTGATGCTGACGGCGTTATGAAATGGTTTGACGATCCAAACAAAACCGTTACATATATGACCGACGGCGGTTGGACTGGCCAGAGCTTCAGCATGTCAGGAAACACAAAGGGTGTTACCTGGCAGAACTGGAACATGGCTACAAGTCATGCCACACCATTTAAGGGTAACTTTGACGGTAACGGCGTTACCATTTACGGTATGGTGCATGCCGGTAGCGGTAGCTTGTTCGGTGTTGTAAGCGACGCTACAATTAAAAACCTGAGCGTAAAAAGTTCTTATGTACATGGCTACGGCGGTGCTATAATCGCTGGGTACTCTGCTCATAACGGCAACTGGAAAGCCGACCTTACAAAGACCAATACCTACAGCAATATTGCTATCACAAACTGCTGTGTTATTTCAAACAGACAGTCTGCTAGAGCGGATGGCAATCCTAATGTATCCGCGTATGAAACAGCAGGTGTTTTGGTTGGTCCTATGACATATAACTACCTTAACATTAACGGCTGCTATATCAGCGACGTTATTGCTTACCATTATGGTTATGACCGCACCGACGGAAAAACCAATGCAGAGCTTTTAGGCGCAACAGTAGGCGATACCTACTATTATAACGACGCAGGTTATAAGGCAAACGGCAACACTCTTGCCGCTATATCCTCTTTCCCGAATGACAGCACTAACCAAATCCGCAATTCTGTATTTTTTGGTGTAGAGCCGTATCGCTCATCTAAGAACACCATATCTTACGGCGGCTGTCTTAGAGATTGCTATGCAGGCGTTTATACCGATAAGCCTGCAGCAAGCGTAGCCTATGCTAACGTTACCTATACCTATACAGAAGCACAGATCAAGCAGATTGATCCTGCAGCATTTACAGGTGCCGCTGCCGTAGAACTTTGCTCGGGTCTTGATTGGAATAACACCTGGTTTGCAAATGCGGGCACCCCCGTACTTCGTTCATCACATAATATCGTTGCTGACGGTCATAGTGAAAAATGCGCAGACTGCAATCTTGCAGGCGTTATAGAGTCTGATCACGACTATGTAGACAACTCCTGCACAATCTGTGGCAATACATTAAGCTGCGGCGAAGAAATTGTTTATTGGAGCGGCTCGGCTGATGCTAACCTCGCTGACAAGGGTGAAACAGGTTCAGAGAGTGATCCTATCATCATCGACTCTGCCGAAGAACTTAATTATATTGCTACACAGGGCTTTACATCAGCAAACGGCAAGTGGTATAAGATTGCTGACCATATCGGCACAATCATTTTACAGCCTGAAGATGTTGTTGACGCTGAATACCTTATGAGCCTTGATAACGCAGACGACGTTAAGACATATATTGAAGGTCTTGAAGGCAAAAAGAACTGGGCGCAAGGTATAAGCACCGACAAGTACTTTAACGGTAACTTTGACGGTAACGGTGCTCAGATTTACGGTCTTTATGTAGATGCTGCAAACAGCGCGGGCTTGTTCCTTGGCGCAGAGCCTTACTTTGCAGATGCAGACAACCTTGTATTTGAAAGCAAATACCGTTACGACGTGAACTTTGATGAACCCACAGTATTTAAGAACATCGTTATAAAGAACTCTTACTATAAAACTGCTCGTCGTATGGGCGGTATTATCGGTATGTCAGGTTCTGCAAAATATGGTACATACTATACCGGCGCATTTAAAATTGATTCTTGTATAGTTGCTAACAGCTACTTTACTGCTACTGCAGGCGGTAGAAACGAGCAAGGTATCTTGGTGGGTGCAACTACTGCAGACTATCATTATATTAGTAACTGTTTGATTTATGGTAACAATGCTCAAGGTGCAAATGGCAATGCTTTGTACTTGCAGGGTGCTTTAGGCGATATATATAACGAAGCTCCTACAAGCATAGATCCTAACAGCAACAAGTATATCTTCCCTGATGAGAAAACATCAAAAGAAAATACAATTACCAATTCTATCATTATGGGCACAACACCTTATGTTAATGATAGTTATGCAGGCTGGAGAAACTGCAGTGCGAATGTATTTGAAAACGTTTATACCGACGCTCCTGCCGGTGAAGTAACATTTAGCTTTAGTAAGGTTACTTACCAAGAAACCGATATCAAGCAAATTGATAGCATAGTTGGCGCAAACGCTGATGTTTGTCCTGCTCTTGATTGGGATAATATCTGGCTTGCAAATACTGCAGAACCCGAGCTCCGCGCATCACACGATGCAGAGCTTAGCGTAGAACCCGCAGAGGATGCATACGCAGGTCACGTAT
>CAYLXT010000003.1:0-50669 GCA_964387615.1 uncultured Ruminococcus sp. | reverse complement strand
GATGGCTCATACCTATTTCGTATGTATCGGGAAAGCAAAACGCAAAGCGCACATCAACCTTTGATTTGTCCTTTATTACCTGATTGACTTCACCACCCGAGTATCTTCCGGGTTTTTGCACCGTCATAAGCAATTGTTCTAATCTTTTGTTATTCATAAAATCACCTTAAACTAAATGATACAATAAAAACTCACCGCTTGCAATGATTTTATTTAAAAATTAAATAAAAATGTCTTTTATTTTAAAGCGTATTGTGATATAATGCATTATGTATAAATATCTGTAAAAGGGGCGTGCGCCGTGAAGTTAAAAAAGGTTGTTGTTATGCTGCTTGCAATGTGTGTTAGCTTATGTTTTTGCGGCTGCGCATTTGTTGATAATACTGACGATATGGTATCGCCGCCCGAGCTTACGGGTGAAATGTCACCCATAGCCGACGCCCTTTATGCCGTAGCGGGTAAGAATTGTGACCTTAAATACCCAACCGCAGGAAATCATCGTTCGGCTATAGTTTTAGAGGATATAAACGGCGACAGCGTTTTTGAAGCGTTTGCCTTTTACAGCACCAGCGATGACGAGATGACAACTATGCATATAAATGTTATCTGTCAGCAAAGCGGCAAATGGGTATCGGTAGCCGACCAGACCATAGTTGCTACGGGCGTTGAAATGGTGGATTTTTGCGACCTTAACGATGACGGTGTTGAGGAAATAATTATTGGTTGGGACGTTAACGGAAATAGTGAAAAACAACTAAGTGTGTTTGCGTTAAATGAAAGTTCGCTTACACAGGTGTTGCTACAGGCATATACGTCATTTTTGTGTTGTGATTTAGACAACAACGGAACGTATGAAATATTTGTGCATCTGCTTAATGCTGCCGAAAAAAGCAACAAGGCGATAATTTACAATTACAACGAAAGCGGAATGGCTCAGACGGCGGGTTGTATGATGGACGGAAGCGTCAAGAGCGCAAGCGATCCTGTGCTGTCGGTGCTGTCAAACGGACAAAAGGCAATTTATATTGACGAAATAAAGGGTGTAGGCTCGGTTACAGAGGTATTGTATATTTCAAAGGGCGAGCTTGTAAATCCGTTGCTTGATAGCGTAAATTCCTTTGAGAATATTTCTACATACCGTGCCGCCGCAATAGAAACCGGTGATATAAACCGCGACGGAATACTTGAAATACCGGTAGCAAGCGAATTGCCAAATGCTGTAAGTGATGGTGAAAAGCTTTATTACACAAACTGGTGTTCGTTTAACGGCGAAAAGCTTTCGGTAAAATTGGTTACGGTGGTTAACACGGTTGACGGTTATTATCTGACCGTTCCAAATGCGATGGTAGGGTATCTTGCGGTGCTAAAAGATATAGAAAACCACGAGAGAAAATTTTATCATTATGATTCTAAAAATGCAGTTTTGGGCAAATTACTCTTCACCATAACGGCGGTTGACATTGACGATTGGGCAAGCAAAGAATTCGATCACGAAAACAAAACCGAGCTGTCCCGCACCGAAGAATACGTTTTTGCTGTGGAGCTTGGCGATGGTGCAAACGCATTCGCAATAACCGAAGAATTGGTGAAAGAAACATTTTATTTAGTAGATTAGGCCGACGAGAGTCGAACCAAGGAGGACAACGGTGAAAAGAATACTTATTGTTGAAGATGAGGTTGCCATTCGCGAATTTGAAGCTATAAACCTTAAGCGTGTAGGTTATGAAACGATAGAAGCCGGCAGCGGCGAAGAGGCACTTGAAATATTTGATAACGACCCTGTGGGTTTTGACATAGCGCTGCTTGATGTTATGATGCCCGGTATGGATGGTTTTTCCCTTTGTAAAGAGCTGCGTAGCCGTTCGGAGTCTATTGGTATAATAATGCTCACCGCAAAATCGCAGGAGATGGATAAAATCAGCGGACTTATGATAGGCGCCGACGACTATGTTACCAAGCCGTTCAGCCCCACAGAGCTGTTAGCGAGGGTGGATTCCCTCTACCGCCGTGTCAGCAAAACCAAGCCTGTGTCGGCAAGCAAGCCTTCTACACAGCTTGAATCGGGTCGATTTGTGCTTGACCTACGTAGCCGTACACTTTCAAAAGATGGCAAAAACATCGAACTTACCCAAATTGAGTTTCAGATCATGGAGCATTTCTTTGCTAACCCCGATGAGCCCATAAACAGAACGGTTATATTGCATAAAATTTGGGGCGAGGAATATTTTGGTGAAGAAAAAATAGTTGACGTAAACATCCGTCGTCTTCGTATGAAAATTGAAGAAGATGCATCTGACCCTAAGTTTATTGTTACTGTTTGGGGTAGAGGCTATATGTGGGACACCACAACAAATTAACCAAAAACAAAAATATGCAGAAAGGTGGGATTGTGCATTGAAAAAACCGTTTCATTTTAAAAGCATCGCTATGCGCTGGCTTTTTAAGGTGTACCTGATTATTGCATTGGCCGTAGTGACAATCGCGGTTATATTAGCGGCATTGTTTACAAATCTGATTTTCAACAGTGTGCAATCTCAGGCTTCCGACTACGCTCAAGGATTTGACAGTCTTTCGTCTGCAAATTCGGAAAATTTTTACGACCTTGCGATAACATTGTCCGATGATTTTGAATATAAAAATAAAATCGAAATTCAGGTTTTAGGTAGCGACGGCAGGCTGATTGCATCAACCACGGGCTTTCAACCCTCTGATGCTGTAACCGAAGAATACAATCGTGCGCGTGCATCCACAAGTGGATTTTCGGTTTTTCGTGGAAAAAATTCGGGCGGCGAACGAATTATGGCGGGCACAAAGGTTGTTTATGATTCTAAAGGCGAGCCGATAGGCGCATACCGTTGGGTAACATCACTTAAAGCGGCATATAAAAAAATAAATATCACAGCAGCTCTGATTGTTGTAATATCAATTGCGGTTTTAGGTCTGTGCGCGTTGTCGGGTCTGTTCTTCCTGAAGGCAATGGTGGTACGGCTTCGTGATATGGGCAACATCGCCCGAAAAATTGCAGGTGGCGACTTTAAGGCACGTATAGCAGATGAAAACAGCAATGATGAAATTGGTGAGCTTTGCGAAACCATTAACTATATGGCGAGTGAGCTGCAGAACGCCGAAACAATGAAAAACGACTTCATATCGTCTGTATCACACGAGCTTCGTACACCGCTTACCGCAATTCGCGGTTGGGGCGAAACGGCAAAAATGTCACTCGGCAACGACGAAGAATTGGTGGCGCGCGGACTCGATGTCGTATTAAGCGAGGCAGAAAGACTTTCGGGACTTGTAGAGGATTTGCTTGACTTTTCTCGTATGCAGTCCGGCAGAATGATAGTTAATAATGTTGTGCCTACCGATGTGTCAGAGTTGCTATGCAAGGTTTCGGATATGTATACTGAGCTTGCTATAAAGCAGGGTATAGAGTTATCATACAATCCGCCTGCCCAAAGCTCCATTGTAATGAGTGACCGCGACCGATTAAAACAGGTGTTTATAAATGTTATAGATAACGCGGTAAAATATACCGAAAAGGGTGGCCTTGTGCTTGTTGCGCAAACCAGAGAAGAGGGTTGTGTGCGCATTGTTGTTAAGGATACGGGCGTTGGTATCCCTGCCGAAGATCTTGACCACGTAAAAGAGAAGTTTTTCAAATCTAATAAAACCGTTCGCGGCAGCGGCATAGGTCTTGCTGTTGCAGACGAAATAATAAAACAGCATCAGGGTTTGTTGTTTATAGAGTCCACCGAAGGCGTCGGCACCACAGTTACCATAGTTTTGCCGCTTTACGAGCCGGAGGAAGAGCCACATCCCGCCGCTGAAGAGATTATCGAACCGCTTGAAAACGAGCAACAGCAGCTACCGATTGAAGAACAAGAGGTGGCTCTAACAGAAAACTTAACAGAAACAGGAGAAAATTAATTTGGCAAAATATACATCTATTGGCGGACAGGCGCTTATAGAGGGTATTATGATGAAAAACCCTCAGAAAAAGACAGCCCTTGCCGTTCGAAAACCGGATAAAACCATTGATATCAGTTTTATAAATGATAAAAGCATAAAAGAAAAATACCCGATTTTGAAATTACCAATCCTTCGTGGCGTTGTCACTTATATTGAAACAATGATACAGGGCTACAAAGCAATGATGAAATCGGCAGATATATCAGGATTTACCGATATTGAAGATACAAAAGATAAGGAAAAGGACCCCAAAAAAGAGTCTGCCATAACAGCCGCTATTATGACAATCGGCTCAGTGCTTGGAATTGCGTTGGCGCTTGTGCTGTTTTTAGGCATTCCGCGTTATGCTGTGGCAGGTCTTGAGTGGCTTGTAGGCTCGTCCTTTTCAAAGGTTGTGCGCTCAGGTATCGAGCAGCTTATAAAGCTTGCTGTGTTGGTGGCATATATGTGGGGAGTTTCTTTTATGAAGGATATTCACCGCGTTTTTGCTTATCACGGTGCCGAGCACAAAACAATATTCTGCTACGAGGCGGGACTTGAATTAACGGTTGAAAATGTAAAAAAGCAAAGGCGTTTCCATCCCCGCTGCGGAACATCGTTTCTTATTTTGATGATAATCGTAAGTATGATAGTATCTACAGTGGTACAAATGCTCTTTCCGGGTGTTTACGATATAGCATGGTTGTGGATAGTTGCAAAAATTTTAATGCTGCCAATAATTTGCGGTATCGGCTATGAACTCTTAAAAATTTGCGGCAGATATGATAATATAATTACGCGCATTATATCGGCGCCGGGTGTGTGGATGCAACGTATTACCACAAAAGAACCCGATGACGATATGATAGAAGTTGCAATTGCCGCCTTAAAGGCTTGCGATGAAATAGAAGATACTGTTTCGGAGGAAGAAACCAAAGAAAATGACAATATTTGAAGCATATAACGACTGCAAAAGGCAGTTGGCTGCAGCGGGTATAGAAGATTATGTTTTTGAATCAAAACAAATAATTAAGCACATAACAGGATATACCAATGCGCAGATACTTACAAAATACACCCAAACGCTTAATGAATTTCAGCAAAATAATTTAACTGCGATAATTAAGCAAAGACTTATACGTTATCCTTTACAGTACATATTACGTCGTTGGAATTTTTTCGGCCGTGAGTTTTTTGTAGGCCCGGGAGTGCTGATACCTCGTAGCGACACCGAAACGCTGCTGGATGTATGTCTTGAAACCGTCCGCTCAAAAGAAACCTCGCGAGTTCTTGATTTGTGCGCGGGAACCGGCTGTATAGGTATCACAATTAAATGCGAGTGCGCCGCCGCTGACGTTACATTGGTTGAAAAATTTGACGAAGCGCTAAACTATACCGTCAAAAATGCGTTACATAACAATGCAGATGTAAAAATCGTGCAAGGCGATGTTTTAAAAACCGAAGGTGCAGAGGGCGTTTATGACCTGATAGTCAGCAATCCGCCTTATATAAATGACGAGGATATGAAAAATCTTCAGCCCGAGGTAACATTTGAGCCTACCACGGCGCTTGCGGGCGGTAAGGATGGTCTTGATTTTTATCGTCATATAATCAGGGAATACAAAGCTTATCTTGCCAAAGACGGCGTAATGGCCTTTGAAGTCGGTATAAATCAGGCGGACAAGGTTGCTGAAATTATGACCAAAAACGGCTTTGAAAATGTGCAAACCTGCAAAGACTACAATGATATTGACAGGGTGGTTTTTGGGACAGTGGCTCAAGTATAATATAACCAAATAAAACATTTGGAGGAAATAACAATGGCAAAAGAAAAAAGCACAAAAACCGTAGGAACAGATAAATCTGCAGAAGGCAGAGAAAAAGCATTGCAGACCGCAATGGCTCAGATAGAAAAGCAATACGGCAAGGGGGCAATAATGCTGCTTGGCGAAAATGCCGCTATGAATGTTGAGCATATAAAAACAGGCTCTATGGCGCTTGATATGGCGCTTGGTATTGGCGGTATTCCACGCGGTAGAATTATAGAAATTTACGGTCCTGAGTCCTCGGGTAAAACAACGCTCGCGCTCCACTGCGTAGCAGAAGCCCAGAAGGAAGGCGGCACAGCGGCATTTATTGACGTTGAGCACGCACTTGACCCCGTTTATGCGTCAGCGCTCGGCGTAGATATTGACTCTCTTTTGGTTTCTCAACCCGACAGTGGCGAGCAGGCGTTAGAGATTGCCGAGGCACTTGTTCGTTCGGGTGC
Source organism: uncultured Ruminococcus sp. (assembly GCA_964387615.1). Taxonomy (GTDB): domain Bacteria; phylum Bacillota; class Clostridia; order Oscillospirales; family Acutalibacteraceae; genus UBA737. The sequence goes on along the minus strand of CAYLXT010000003.1, from coordinate 44,449 downwards.
TATTGACATTATAGTTGTTGACTCGGTAGCGGCACTTACTACCCGCGCTGAAATTGAGGGCGAAATGGGCGACAATCACGTAGGTCAACTTGCACGTCTTATGTCGCAGGCTATGCGCAAGCTTACGGGCGCACTTTCAAAATCGAACTGCAGCGCAATATTTATTAACCAGCTTCGTGAAAAAATCGGCGTTATGTACGGAAACCCAGAAACCACTACGGGTGGTCGTGCGCTTAAATTCTATTCAAGCGTTCGTATTGACGTCCGCAAGATAGAAACTCTTAAAAACGGCAGCGAGATAATCGGTTCACGTACCAGAGCAAAGGTCGTTAAAAATAAGGTAGCACCCCCATTCCGCGAGGCAGAATTTGACGTTATTTACGGCAAGGGTATTTCAAAGGTTGGCGAGCTTGTAGATATGGGACTCGAGCTTGAGGTGTTAAAGCGCTCGGGTGCTTGGTTCTACTACGGCGAGACCCGTATCGGTCAGGGCAGGGATAACGTCAAGACGCTTTTTGAGGACAATCCCGAATTTGCGGCCGAAATTGAAGAGAAGGTTCGCGCTCGCTATGCTGAGATAATGGGAGCTAAGGGTAAAAAGGAGCAGCCCGCAGAAGATGAACCTGTTATTATGCCTGTAGAGGCCGAGCCGGTTGCTGAAATCAAGCATAAAAAGGTGAACATTGATATCGCGGTTGACGATTGATGAATATTGTAGAAATCAAGAAAGATAAAAAGCATACTGTAAAGGTAATCTTCAGCGATGGCAAGGCAGTTAATTTTGACCTTGATTATTGGAACGAATTGTGCCTGCGCGAAGGTGATGAAGTTGATGAAGATACGGTTAATCTTCATCTTAAGGAATCGGATTATATCCGCGCTAAAAGTCGCGGGTTGTGGTTTTTAGACCGCGCCGATTACAGCGAAAAAACGCTTTATGAAAAGATTGTCGCAGGCGGTATCTCAAATGCCGCCGCGGCAAGAGCGGTAGCCCGAATAAAAGAGCTCGGTCTTATAGACGATGTCCGTTTGGCTTCTCGTCTGGCAGAACAGATGAGCGAGGCTAACATCTCAAAAAGAGAGGCTTATGCCAAACTCTACCAAAAAGGCATACCTGCCGATGTTATAAAATCAGTTTTAGAAGAAACCGAATTTGATGAAGCTTCGCAGGTGAAGGCGGTAATTAATAAAAAATACCGCAATAAAATGTGTGATAAAACACAAGTACAAAAGGTTTATGCCGCGCTTATCCGCAAAGGTTTTTCCTATTCTGCGGTGCGCGAGGTAATGAAAAAATACACACAAGAGATTGAAAATTACGAGGAATATTGATGTACAAAATTAGTATGGTATCGCTTGGTTGTCCTAAAAATCAGGTAGATGCCGAAATGATGCTCTATTCATTAAAGCAGGCGGGGTTTGAAATCGGCGTGCCCGAGGCGGAGGCCGATGCAATAATTATTAACACCTGCGGTTTTATTGAGGACGCAAAAAGCGAAGCAATAGAAAACATACTTGAAGCCGCGCAGTATAAGCATGACGGTAACTGCAAGGCTGTTATTGTAACAGGTTGTCTTGCTGAACGCTATCGCGACGATGTTACCGCGGAGATACCCGAGGCGGATGTCTGTGTGGGTATAGGCTCTAACAGCAATATCTCCGAGATTGTAAAAAACGCAATTGAAGGAAAGGCAAAAAACAGCTACGGTGCTAAAGAAGATTTGGATCTAAACGGCAAGCGCATTTTAGGAGGCTGGCCTTTTACGGCTTATCTGAAAATAGGCGACGGGTGCGATAATTGTTGCACATATTGCGCAATACCAAAAATCCGCGGCAGAATGAGAAGTCGCGCAATTGAGGATTGCGTAGCAGAAGCAAAGGAACTAGCCCTGCAGGGCGTTCGTGAGCTCATTGTAGTAGCACAGGATACTACGGCGTACGGTACCGATCTTTACGGTGAATCCAAGCTTTGCGAACTGCTTTCAGAACTTTGCAAAATTGAAGGTATTAAGTGGATAAGAACGCTTTATACATATCCCGAGCGAATTACCGACGAGCTTTTAAGGTTGCTCGCAACAGAAGAAAAGCTTGTAAAATATCTTGATATTCCGATTCAACACGCCAACGGCGACATACTTAAACGTATGAACCGTCGCGGCGATAAAGAAACACTTACCGCTTTGATTAAAAAAATCAGAGCTACGGTGCCCGATGTTACTCTTCGTACTACTCTTATAACCGGTTTCCCCGGAGAAACAGAAAAGCAATATGAAGAATTACACAACTTCGTGCGTGATGCGCAGTTTGACCGACTAGGATGTTTTACATATTCCGCCGAAGAGGGAACCATTGCGGCAGAAATGCCCGACCAGATAGACGAACAAACCAAGCAAGACCGCGCCGAGCACATTATGGAAACCCAGCTTGATATAGCATCAGCTAAAAACGAGGCAAAAATCGGTACAGTTCAGACGGTACTTATTGAAGGCTGGGACGATTACATTAAGTGTTACTACGGCAGAAGCGAAGCCGATGCACCCGAAATAGACGGCAAAGTCTTTTTTATGGCAAAAGAACAGCTTTTAATCGGTGATTTTGTAAAGGTACAAATTAACGATGTAATAGAATACGACTTGTTAGGAGAACAATTATGAATACACCAAATAAATTAACACTGGCCCGAATGATTGCAACCCCAATATTTATGGCTACCATGCTTATCGAATTTCCTTATCATTATATCGTGTCGCTTGTTCTTTTTGCGGCGGCATCTCTTACTGATATGATAGACGGTAAAATGGCTCGTAAATATAACCTTGTTACCGATTTTGGTAAGTTTTTAGATCCGTTAGCGGATAAAATGCTCACCACGTCTGCATATCTGGGTTTTATGTTCTTATATTCAGCGGCAGGCGGTAATTACGGTTGGCAGATGACAACAATAGTATTTATTGTTTTGTTCCGTGAATTTATGGTTTCATCTCTTCGTCTTGTTACCGCAAAGAGCGGACTTGTTGTAGCGGCAAATATCTGGGGCAAGCTCAAAACCGTGTCCCAGATGGTAGGACTTGTTGCAGCACTTTTCTTCTATACATTGATAGTTGATTTTGGGCTCGCACAAATACAGCCTATCTGTGATATAATAATAATGGTACTCTTCTGGATTTCTGCCGTCCTTTGTGTAATTTCAGGACTTATTTATCTGAACGAGTGCAAGGATTATATAAATTCATCAAAATAAGCCCCTTGGAGTTGATGTAATTGTTTGATTTATTAAAAGAGGATATACAGGCTATAAAAGACCGAGACCCTGCGGCAAAATCTTCGCTTGAGATTTTTCTGCTGTATCCCGGTCTTAAAGCCGTTAGAATGTATCGCCGTGCGCACAAGCATTATCTTAAAGGACATTCTTTCAGAGCGCGTTATATCTCGCAAAAAGCGGCGCGTAAAACAGGAATCGAAATTCACCCGGGCGCAACAATAGGCCGACGTCTCGTTATTGACCACGGCACAGGAATTGTAATAGGTGAGACCACCGAAATCGGTGATGATGTGCTGATTTATCAGGGTGTAACGCTTGGCGGTACGGGTAAGGATGTCGGAAAACGTCACCCAACCATTGGCAACCGTGTTATGATAAGCGCAGGCTCAAAGGTTTTAGGACCTATCACCATAGGCGATGACTCGCGTGTAGCGGCGGGTGCTGTTGTACTAAAAGATGTTCCGCCCAACTCTACTGTGGTCGGAGTTCCTGCGCGCGTTGTTCGTCAAAACGGCAAAAAGGTTGAGGTTCAGCCTCTTGACCAGATTCACATACCCGACCCTGTTCAGCTTGAGCTTGATAATATAAACAAAAAACTCAAAGAGTTAGAGAAGCAAATAAAGGAGTAACCCAATTATGAAGATTTTTAACACACTTACCCGAAACAAAGATGAGCTTATCCCTATTACACCGGGTGAGGTGAAAATATACGCCTGTGGACCTACTGTTTATAACTATATCCATATAGGCAATGCACGTCCGCTTTGTGTGTTTGACGTGTTGCGCCGTTATTTAGAGTGGCGTGGCTATAAGGTGAATTTTGTTCAGAACTTTACCGATATAGACGACAAGCTTATTAAAAAGGCAAACGAAGAGGGTATTACCGTGCCTGAGGTTGCCGAAAGATTTATTAAGGAATTCTGGGTGGATGCAAAAGGACTTAATGTTCGTGAGGCAACAGTTCATCCGCGCGCTACCGAAAATATAGACGAAATTCAGCGAATTATAAGTGAGCTTGTTGAAAAGGGCTACGCGTATACCGCAGGCGGCGATGTATATTTCCGCTCTAAAAAGTTTAACGAATACGGCAAGCTTTCGCATCAGCCACTTGAGGATTTAGAGGCAGGTGCGCGTATCGCTACCGATGATATAAAAGAAGACCCGATGGACTTCTGCCTCTGGAAAGGCGCAAAGCCGGGCGAGCCTTATTGGGACTCACCATGGGGTGATGGTAGACCGGGTTGGCATATTGAATGTTCGGCTATGGCAGAAAAATATCTTGGCAAAACCATTGATATTCACTGCGGTGGTCTTGATCTTATATTTCCGCACCATGAAAACGAAATTGCACAAAGCGAGTGTGCAAACGGTTGTGACTTTGCGCACTATTGGATGCATAACGGCTTTATAAACGTTGACAATCATAAGATGTCAAAATCTTTAGGTAATTTCTTTACCGTGCGTGATGTTGCCGAAAAATACGGTTATGAACCCATTCGCTACCTGATGATTTCCTCACAGTATCGCGGACCTATTAACTATTCTGTAGATATTATTGAGCAGGGTAAAAATGCGCTTGAGCGTCTTTATACCTGCCGAAATAATATTGATTTTGCATTACAGTCAGCTGTTGACGGCGGAGAAATCCCTGCATTTATTGCAGAAAGAAAACAGGAGTTTATCACCGCTATGGACGATGACCTTAACACTGCCGACGCGTTGGCAGCGGTGTTTACGCTTGTTCGCGATATTAATACCGCTATTGCAAACGGCGCAGGCAAGGCTACTCTTAATGCGTGCGCAGAAGCATTTGATGAGCTTACCGATGTTTTAGGTCTTGTTTATAACCGCAAAACCGAGGCGCTCGATAGCGAAATTGAAGAGCTTATTGCAAAGCGAACTGAAGCGCGCAAAAATCGCGACTTTAAAACTGCAGACGAAATCCGCGATAAACTTAAAGAGATGGGTATCATTTTAGAGGATACTCCACAGGGCGTAAAATGGACCAGAGCATAAAGCGCGAGCCGATCGGCGAAGGAAAATATATAAATGTTTCTCCGCACCACACTTTTGGTACAGATGCCGTACTGCTTGCAAATTTTGCAAGGGCAAAAAAGAGCGACAAGGCGGTTGATTTAGGCACGGGCTGTGGGATAATTGCGTTTTTAATGTTGCGCGACGGTAAGTGCGGCACAGCGTACGGAGTCGATATATCGAGTGAGGCAATATCTCTTGCAAATAAAACAAAACAAGAGTATGATTTTGATAACTTTATGCCCGTTTTATCGGATTTAAAAGATTTAAAAGGCAAGGTGCCGTTTGGTTGTCATACCCTCGTTACATGCAATCCGCCTTACAAAGCGACGGATGCAGGAATCAAAAACCCCGACTCAGTCAAAAGCGTTGCACGTCACGAAGTGGAATGCACGCTTGAAGACATTATTGCTGTGGGTGCCAAGCTGCTTCAAACGGGAGGCAGACTTTGTGTGTGTCAACGACCCGAACGGCTTGCTGAAATGATGGCGCTTATGCGGCAGTATAGGGTAGAACCCAAAAGACTTAGACTTGTTTGCAAATGCGTAGGTCAGTCACCGTGGCTGGTTCTTGTAGAGGGTAGACGCTGTGGAAATACGGCGCTCACCATTGAACCAACACTCTATGTTGAAGATGGAAACGGCAATTTTTCGGACGAAATGATACAAATTTACGGAAGTTATAAGGAAGCGTATTTATAATGGCTGGAAAACTGTATATAGTCGGCACTCCAATAGGTAATCTTGAGGATTTTTCACCAAGAGCCAGACGGATTTTAAGTGAGGTTGATTTTATCGCTGCCGAGGATACTCGCGTTACGGTAAAACTGCTCAATCATCTGGGAATTTCCAAACCGATGGTGGCCTATTTTGAGCATAATAAAAAAGAGCGCGGCATTACCGTTATAGACCGCATATCAGCGGGAGAAACCTGTGCTATAGTTACCGATGCGGGAATGCCTGCGATATCGGACCCGGGCGAAGATTTAATCCGTGAGTGTCACGAACAGGGCATAGCGGTTGAGTCGGTTCCCGGTCCTACCGCATTTGCAACCGCATTAGCTTTGTCAGGAATGCCGAGTGGAAGATTTTGTTTTGAGGGGTTTTTGTCAGTAAACAAACCGTCACGAAAACAGCATCTTGAAGAAATAAAAAACGAGCGCCGAACACTTATTTTTTATGAAGCTCCGCACAAGCTTATAAAAACGCTTGCTGATATGTACGAAGCATTTGGCGACCGAAAAATCGCGATAGTGCGTGAGATTACCAAAATACATGAAACAGTTATGCGGACAAGCTTTAGCGAGGCTATAGAATTCTATAAAACACAAGAGCCTCGCGGCGAATATGTTTTAATTATAGAGGGCGCAAAAGAGGAAATAGCAAATTACACTTTAGAAGACGCGGTAAAATTAGCAAAAAATCTGATCAAAGAGGGACAACCCGCATCCGCGGCGGCAAAAGAGGCGGCAAGGGTTACGGGAATTAAAAAAAGTGATATATACAAGCAAATGCTTGATTGATGGTGGTGCAGTATGAACGAAAAAGATAATTTTGAAATTAATTTTGACGACAAATATGAGGAAATCATTGCCGCGATGCAAAAGAAGCAGGAAGAGGAATACGAGGATATTGTATCCGATTCAAGCCTCAACGGTGGAAAACACACCTTTGAAGACATAAGCTCTTCTTCGCGCAAAAAGGGCTTTAAGGCTTGGTGGAAGCGCCTGACACGCGGTAAAAAAGCGGCGCTCATAAGCGTAACAAGCGTTGTTTTGGTAATTGCCATATTGCTTGGATGGTTCTTTGCTTATTTCAAATACAATTATAATTCAATAACCACCGACCCCGATGAGCTTGGATTTACAAATGTTAAAGAAAAGGGCGTTATTAATGTTGCGCTTTTTGGCGTTGACTCGCGTGACGAAACGGTTTTTAAAGGTAATACCGACAGTATTATGATATTGAGTCTTAACACTAATACTAAAAAGGTAAAAATATTTTCTATTATGCGTGACACGTTGGTGCCTATGGAATACGATGGCAACAGCTATTTTGCCAAGATAAATTCCGCCTATTCAAAGGGGCCGGAACACGCCATAAAAACTATAAATCAGGCATTTGATTTAGATATATCAGAATATGCTACCGTTAATTTTTACGGTATGACCGATATTATCGACGCCGTGGGTGGTATTACTGCTACTATTACACAGGACGAGCTTACCTGGAAGGGCAACGACCATCCTAACCTTAACAACTGTATGGACGAAATATGCAGCGAAATGGGACTTGACCCCAAGGATTATTACATTCACACGGCGGGCGAACAGACGCTTAACGGCGTTCAGGCTACAGCATACGCGCGTGTACGCCACTGTACTACCGTTTGGGGCACCCGTGACGATTTTGGTAGAACCGATCGTCAGCGTCATGTTATGCAAGAGCTTTTCAACAAGGCAGTCACTATGAAAAAGACGCAATATGTAAGTCTTATAAAGGCTCTTATCCCGTGTAGCGAAACCTCACTTTCTTACTCGGATGTTTTAGGGCTCGCGGTAAACATATTACTTAGTTCACCCACTTTTGAACAGTACCGTCTGCCGCCATCGGAATATCAAAGCGATTTCTTGATGACAAGTCCGTCGGGATACGGCTCGGTAATATATTACGACCTTGATTATGCCGCAAAAATGATTAACTCCATAATTTATGATGATGTTACTATAGAGCAGTATATAGAGCTTAACCCGGTTGAAAGAAACAACTGGTACTATGAAATGACGGGAACTACCGGTAAAACAACTTCAAGCGTGACAACATCGTCTGCAGAGCAAACAACCACTTCGTCCCGACAAGAAACTACAAGCAACGAAGAGCCTGCCGACACAAGCAGTGAAGAAATCACCTCGAGCGAGGAAGACACTTCAAGTGAAGATAACACTTCAAGTGAAATTACTTCGAGCGAGGAGGATACATCGAGCGAAGCGAACACTTCAAGCGATGAAAACACAGAAAGTACAGACAACTCAAGCGATATTACTTCAGGGGATAGCAGTGATGATCAAAATTCAAGCACAGATACGTCGTCTGCGCCTGATGAAACCACCGAAAGCACCACGCCGTAAAAAAAGGGGTAGAGTTCTGTGAAAAAGCAAAGCACAAATTGTGAGACCTGTGCAAATTATATGTATGATGCAGAATATGACGAATATTTTTGCGACTGTCGACTTGATGAGGATGAAATGGCAAAGTTTTTAACCTCGCAAACCTTTAACTGTCCGTACTATAATTATTACGATGAATATAAAATAGTACAAAAACAAAACTAAGGGGTAAAAAAATGATTTTAAAAATTTATGCACTTATAGCAGCGGTTGCAACGCTGCTGCTGGATATACCTTTTGAAGTTTTAAGGCAACCATATTCACTGTGGCTGGTTCCGGTACTGCTTGTCGGTATATTCATTGCCTTAATTATTTTGCATATTGTTGTGTTTGCGCTAAGTATATTGGCGGTGAATCTAAACAAGCCGCCACGCGACACAAATTTCTTTCGCCTTTTGGTAAAGGGCTTTTTGCAATTGGCGGTGCCCGTTTTGCGTGTAAAGGTTCATATAACAGGCACCGAAAAAATACCGACAGACGAACCTTTTTTGTTGGTTTGCAACCATATTCACGACCTTGACCCCGCTATAATTTATTATGCCGTGCCCGATGCTCGTCTTGCTTTTATAGGCAAAAAAGAGGTTAAAGACCTATTTCCGTTTATATATAAGGCGTTACATAAGTTAAGCGGATTGCCTATTGACCGTGAAAACAATCGTGAAGCCGCAAAGACGATAATTAACGCGGCGCAGCTTATTAAAAATAAGACCAACTCTATAGCGGTTTTCCCCGAAGGGTACGTAAGCAAAAGCGGTGAACTTTTGCCCATACGCAACGGCGCGTTCAAAATTGCAACCAAATCTAAATGCAAAATCGTAGTTTGCACACTTTGGGGCACAAAGCAGATACCTAAAAATCTTTTGCGTCGTAAAACCGATATATACTTTGATGTTTTAGAGGTAATTGACACTACCGATAATCAGCACACTGTAGAAATCGGTGAGCATGTATATGAATTAATGGAAAAATCTTTACAAGCACATAGATAGAAAAACCCTTTGTCAAAAAAGACAAAGGGTTTTGTTATTTGTAAAAGTTTATAAAATCTTGAGCACAATAAACGCCGTGTTCTGAAAATTTAAAAATATTATCGTTTTCAACCTGATTGTTATACCAATCCATAGTTTGCTTCATATTATCGGCGTTTACATTTAAAAAGTCTGCGATTTGTATTAAAATTATCAGCCCGTATGAAAAATCAGCCGTAAAGTATCGCGAATAAAAATCTGGTAAAAAACCGTTTTCTGTTTCAACTGATGGTGTTTTTAAACCTTTAAACGACGAAATGCTCGTAATTTTTCTTGTAAGCGCTTGGGCATTTTCGCTTTCGTAGTGCTCTTTAAGTGATTTTACATAAGACAAATCAAAACAATCAAGTGCACGGCAGATGTTCTGAACTTCGGCATCGCATTTAAGAAGCAGTTCTGATGTTTCGTCATTCCACTCTTCGTAAAAAAGCGGAAGTTTATCATAATACACACCGGGCTTGTAATCCTTAAATATTGTTTTTAACCGCGTGGTATGCAAAATGGGATTTGACGGCGTCAATGTAAGATTGAGGTAGTTTGACATAGTTTCGCAGGGTATGCCAACGATATCCTGAATAATTTTTGCGCATTCTTCACCAAAGTGTGAGGGCAATGCCGCCACAAACATCTGATCGCGATAACCTGTTGCGCAAACGCTTTTCCCGTATTCGGTAAGACGTGCAACGCTAGGCACGCGTTGCAATCCAAAAATCACACAGCCTTTATCAAGCACCGTTTTAAACGCAAACTCGCCGCCTCCGCTTCCCGGCACCAAGCATATCTTAGCGCCGCGTTTTAAATGCGGTGTGATAACGTCTGCCGTCTTTTGCATACAAAAGGCGGGCACTGTAACAAACACAAGGTCAGCATCCGAAAAGGCAAGAACCGGGTCAAAAGTAGCACAGTTGATATCACCGGATAAAAAAGTTTTTCCGCACTCGTCTGTAATCCTCAAATTTTTAGAAATTTGTTCGTGTTTGGGTGAAAAAATGATTACATTATGAGATTTAGCGGCACAGTGAACTGCCAACTGGGTTCCAATGTTGCCGGCGCCTACGATAGTAATATTCATTTTGGTATCCTTTTTAAAATTAAATGATTTCTGCCTTAAGTGCCTCAATCAATCGGTCGTTGTCTTGGGTGTTGCGTATAGCGATTCTTATATACTGCTTACCGCCAACCTTTGACACTAAATCTTTAATAAGTATATTGTGAATCAACAACATTTTTCTGGTAAGTTCTTTGGCTGAGGTTTTTCCTGTTAGCTCTACCATAAAATAATTTGCCTGTGAGGGAACGACTCTGAGCCCATCAAGTTTTTTAAGCTCAGCTTCAAAGCGGGCGCGTTCGGCGCGGAACAACTTAAGCGCCGCGGCATAATCCTTTTTGTATTTTTCTGCAATCTGCATATAAAACTCGCCAAAAGAGTTTATATTCCATATAGCGACATCGCGCTTAATTTGCGAAATTGTTTCAACATCTCCGCTTGCCAGCACACCTAAACGGACGCCCGGTACGCCATAAGATTTTGAAATGCTTTTAACAACATAAAGATTTTTGTTTGTATCTAAAATATCTTGCAAAATTATAGTGGAATCTTCACAATCTGCAAAATCGACAAACGATTCGTCAATAACAAGTTTTAATCCCTTTTCTTTTGCCCAATCAATGAGGTGCAAAAGGTCTGCCTTGGGGATATAATTGCCCGAGGGGTTGTCGGGATTGATTATAACAAGCGTATTAATTTCTTTGTCGCCGAAAAAGCTCATAATATCATCGGCAGTATATGAAAAATCGGGATTTTCAGGTATAAAAATCACAGAGTTTTCTTTGTCGTAACGGTTGGGATATTCTTCGAAGGTAGGACGTATAAAACCAATCTTACCGTTTTGACCTTCCATAAATGACTTTATAAGCTCTGCTGCGCCGTTGCCTACAACAATATTCTCCTGATGAACATCAAAGTTTTTGGCGGCAAGCAAAGAATTTACACCCATACCGCTTGGATATTGTGAGATAAGCGTTTCAAAATTGGCTTTAATCTCATCCATTAAGCGCTGAGGCGGGAAATAAGGGTTTACAAGATAGCAAAAATCCAAAAGCTTAGGATAACGCCAATATCCGCCAAAGCGTTTTTGCACAGCAGAAACCTTTTCATCATCGTCGGGGTTGAACATAGAAGATGCGATATCAAGGTCTTGTATGTCATCGGTTTCGTACCAGAGTTGTCCGGTAAGGCGTTTTGCCTTGATTTCAGGGTTATCAAGCATAGTGATTACGCGAAGCACCTGCTCGTAATATTCATTTTCGCCAAGAGCTTTTATATATGCGTTAAGGAAAGGCACATAACTGTTTTTAGAAAAATTCTTGCTGAATTTATAAATATTTACGGTTTTATAGTATTCGTCTTTTTCGCTATACTTAAAATTTTTGCCGGGAATAAACGCGGTAATATTATCCTGTTCATCGAGTTTTACACAAGTACCGTCCATCCAGCTCTCATACTTGTCCACAAGCGCAAGTGACGGGCGCGGGTCATTAAGAAGCGCATCAATAACACAATCTTCAAAAATAAGGTCGGATTCAAAAAGCAAAGTATCCTCTTCGCATAAATAATCCTGCGCAAGTGAAAGAGAGTAAATATTATTGGTCTTATCGTAGATAGGGTTGTCCACATAAACAATAGGTGTGTCAATGCTTTTAAGGGTAGAAATATAGTCGATAAGTTTTTGTCCCTCGTATCCAACAACTATAACGATTTTCGAAAGATTATGGCGGTCAATTTGTCTGAGCATTCTTTCAATCAAGGTTACGCCGTTTATTTTTACCATACATTTTGTGTTGTCTTGTGTCAGTTCTTTAAGTCGTCTGCCCATACCGGCAGCAAGTATTACTGCTTGCATAAAGCCTCTCCTTTGATGTTTTTTTCGCCTGGGAAAATTAATATATCAGGACAATGATTTATTTGTTTTTCGGGCGGCGGAATTTGCATAAAATCACCGTACAGCGCAGTCAGTGTTTCTTCAAGATTGTTTGGGAAACAAATTTCGGTGTCTTCATATTTTATTTTTCTTAAAGGAAATGTTTTTTTCTTATCAAAAACGCTACCTCCAAGCACTGTGCCGCAACAGTAGGCATAAACACCTGTATCAGAGCCGTTGTATTTAGTGCATTCTTTCAAGCAAAGTTTATACAAAAATTTATGCGATATACAAAAAACATTAAGAAACAGCCAAATTGTCGCGGTAACAAAGTGGGCGAGCTTTGCTTTTACACCTTTGAACGGCAAATGCGGAAAAGGTATGTGCTTCATTATAAGAATTTTGCTTAATAACCAAGCCTTTTTTAGATGCTTTGCGCGTTCTTTGGGATCGGCAGAAGTGTAATCCAACGGAAAAATGTCAAGAAAAATACCCCTGGGAAATTTTGCTCTTAATTCTTCTGATGTAATAAATGTAGAATCGTTTATTATTATGTGCGTATTCATCACGGGGAAATCGTTATATTTATCAGCGCGAACCACGGTGTATTTGTCGGCATAATCGCGCTCAAAAATTTGCATTGCCTTTTCATAATCATCGCGTGGAATAGCAAGGTCAATATCGTCGTCCCAAGGTATAAACCCGCCGTGGCGCAAAGCGCCGATACCGGTACCCGCAAAACCGAAATATACAAGATTGTTTTCTTCGCAGATTTTAATAAAATCGCGCAAGATATCAAGTTCGCATTGCTGTAATTTTTTTAAAACCTGGGGTTCGTATTGACCTGACAACATAATCATCTCCATAATCATCAGCATACAATAATTATACTTAACAAAAAGTGTTTTGTCAACCAAGGCAAAATATAAATAATGGCTAAATATAAAATATAAATAATGGCTAAATATTGGTCGTTGAAAAAAGAGTGATTACGTGGTATAATAAAACAAAATATACGTATCGCGAGGTGTGTATGAAATCATTTGTTTATAATCTGCCTCCTAAGTCGGAAAAGAAGAATTTTATATTTAATATGGTAGGCAGCCTTACAAACGCTGCTGTATCGGTACTACTGCTTGTTGTTGTCAGCCATATTGCAGGCGGTGTCGCGGCGGGAGTGTTTTCAATAGCTTATTCGACCGCACAGATGATGTATACAATTTGTGTATTTGAAATGCGTAACATTCAGGTTACCGACGCAAAACGAGAGTTTTCATTTTCAAGCGTTGCCGCTTTTAGACTGGTTACAATTATATCAGCGTGGGCGTTTTTTATTATATTTGCTGCCATACGCGGATATAGCGGCGAAAAACTTTATGTAATGGGCATTTTGGTTGCGTATATGTCGCTGCTGTCACTTTCCGATTTGTTTCAAGGCAATATGCACCTTAACGGTTATTTAAGTCTTGCAGGCAAGTCGCTTGCCTTTGAAGTGGCGCTTGCAGCAATCGCTTTTGCCGTAACGTTGATTTTAACAAATAAACTTTTAATATCGGTTTTATCGATGATAGCGGTTATTGTGCTGTGGTTGTTTTTATACGATATTCCGTTTAGCAACAATTTTGCGCCGTTTAGACCAAGCTTTGATTTTAAAACGCAAAAAAGGATTTTTCTGTGTGCGTTGCCATTATTTTTATCGTCGTTTATGCACCAATATATATTTAATTCACCGAAGTACGCTATTGACAGTATGCTGACCGAAAATGACCAATCGCATTATGGTTATCTTGTAATGCCTGTGTTTTGTATAAACCTTTTAAGTATATTTGTGTTCCGCCCCCAGCTTATTACACTTTCAAAAAATTGGGCAGAGAAGCAATTCTCGTCGTTTAAAAAGACGGTTGTAAAACTTTATATCTGGGTAGCGATAGTTACGGTAGCGGCACTTGCAGGCGGATATTTGTTAGGTCTACCTGTGCTTGAGTTACTATACGGCGCAGACCTTTCGGGCAAAAGACCAATATTTATGGTATTGCTGTTGGCAGGTGGATTTAGTGCGGCAAGCACATTGACGCTGACGTTATTCACCACTATGCGTAAGCAAAAGTTATGCCTTATTGCCTATGCGTTAACAATGGCTTTTGCGCTTATAATGCCTGAAATAATGGTACGGCAGTGGGGACTGATGGGCGCGGCGCTTTCATATCTTTGTGAAATGACGTTACTTTTTGCGGTTATGTTCATATTGTTTATATTGAATATGAAAAGAGGGGAAAAGAGTGAGTGATTTTTTAAAGAAAGAAAAAATATCGTTGTTGTTTGCAATCGTTATCTGCGCAATATCCACTCTGTTCTGTGTGGCAAGGTATTTTCCAACCAATGTGGGAAGGGTGTATGAGATTGACGCTGAGGCGACTCAAAATTTAAAAGCAGAGGATGTTTTATCGGCAATAAATTGCAGCTTGGACACAAATGACAATTATAAAATATTGGGTTCCGATCCTCAATTGTTGTTTGATGTCACAGCCAACGGTATAGAGGCGGCAAGGTTAAGTCTTTCTTCGCCTGCCAAAGAAACCGTTTCGTTTGAGGTTTATACCGCTTTAGAAAGCGAGTCTTTTACGGCGGAAAAATGTTATGTTGGATGTGTTTTTAAGGGCCAAAGCAGCGCGGTTGTAGATTTGCCGCTCGGTGATTATCGTTCGATAAGACTGGACATAGATAACGATAAATACGTTGTGTTTGAAAGTCTTGATTTATATGACGAACAGCCGGAATTTGTTTTATATACACCAAAGCGCTCTGCGAACGCTTATGTTTTTACCGTTATAATACCTCTTGTTTGCGCTGCTTTAGCCTTTTTTGCAAACCGACGCTTCAGGCTGTGTGAAAAGACGGCCGCAAGCATTAAAAAAAATATTAAAACGATAGCAAAATTTTCTGGTCTTACATTGTTAGCATTGCCCATTGGCGGCCTTGTGGAATGGGTACTATGTAACATCGAAAGGCAGGGCGTGTTTAACGCATACAGGTGGATTTTCTTCGTTGCGGCAATTGAAATCATTTTTGTTTTTATTCTGTTGCGGCGCCATCTGGCTGAAAAACCTGAAAATGTGTTTTTGCCTGTGGTTTTAATAATAGGTTTTGCTATGGTGTTCGGCTCGCCTATAAAGCATATTTGCTGGGACTTGGACTCCCACTATCCTTGGGCGGTTCACACATCATATTCAGACACCGCGTATCTTACCGCAGCTGATATATGCATAGATAATGTAGCTTCCCAGAGTATGGTTGGCAGTGATTTTAATTTGGAGAGCTATAAGGATGATTTAGCTTATTTAAACGAAGCGGATAATATGCTTATAAAAGAAGTAGATGCTCAATTTTCTATTGCGCATTTACCCACGGGTCTTTTTATTGCGGTCGCCCGAATGTTTGGTGCCTCGTTTGCGTTTAAGTACAATTTGGGACGAGTAGTATACTTGTTGATATACGCGTTTGTTTGTTATTTCGCAATTAAAAAAATCAAAAGCGGAAAAATGATACTTGCCACAATATGCCTGTTCCCGACGTGTTTGTTTTTGGCAACCAATTATGCATATGATTGGTGTGTAACTGCATTTACAATTTTGGGCACAGCATATTTTGTCAGCGAACTTCAACAACCGGACAAACCTATAGTGCTAAAAGACATCATAATTATGGGATGTGCCTTTGTGTTGGGCGCTTGGTCAAAGTTGGTTTATATCATTCTTATGAGTATGACCTTGTTTATGTGCAAAAACTGGCGAAACAAAAAAGAGATACGAAGATATTACTTTGTTATTATTTCTATTTTTGTTGCAACGTTTTGTTATTTTGCAATAACGACCCTTATAAAAACAGGTGCGGGCGGCGATACTCGCGGCGGCAACGTTGACCCTATAGCGCAAATTAAGTTTATTTTATCAAACCCGATTGATTATTCGAAAATATTAGTAAAATTTTTGAGAAAGTATCTTTCAATAGAAGAAATGCGGGGATACATTTCAAACTTTGCATATTTAGGTGTAGGAAAGTGGTGGCCGGTGTTTGTTGTACTTTTGGGCATTACGGCTGCGACTGATTCAAAAGCGGAATTTAAATTTAAAATTCCGATAGTAATAAGGTTGTTATCAATCGTTTTATTTGTTGGAATGGCGGCTCTGATAGCAACGGCGCTGTTTATCAATTTTACTCCAATTGGCTCAACAACAATTGCGGGATGTCAACCAAGATATATTATACCGCTGTTGGCGCCACTGCTATTATTGGTAACGGGCAGAAGAAAAGATGTTGTAAAAGAGAAGGATGCATATAATGGATTTGTTCTTTTAAGCGCTACTGCAGCAACAATGTGTGACGTATATTCATCAATTATTGTAAGAATGATATAGAGAAAAGGGATTAATATGAAAAAATCTTTTTGTTTGTTTTGCGCCAATTATCTACCAAATCTCGGCGGCGTAGAGCGCTATGTGAATAATCTTGCAAAGCAACTTATAAAACTGGGCCATAGCGTTACGGTGGTAACGTCAAACGTGTTTGACCTTCCGGACTATGAAACAGATGAAAACGGTATAGAAATATTCCGTATGCCTTGCTACAATATTATGAAGGGCAGATATCCGATTTTAAAGAAAAACGACAAATTTAAAATGCTTGACAAACAACTTGCTTCTAAGCATTTTGATTTGGCTGTTATAAATGCCAGATTTTATATTCACAGCGTTTATGCGGCTGAATTTTCCTATAAAAATAATATTCCGATGCTTACCATTGAACATGGTTCGAGTCATTTATCGGTTAATAACAAAGTGCTTGATTGGTTTGGCTCTATTTATGAACACGCGCTTACGGCTATTCTTAAAAAATATTGTAAAGATTATTACGGAGTTTCGCAGGCGGCGTGTGATTGGAGCGGTCACTTTGGTATAGAATCAAAGGGAACACTTTATAATGCGATAGATATCGAAAACATAGAAGAACTTGCAAAAGAACAGGTTTGTTCTTATCGCAAAGAATATGATATACCTGATGATGCGGTTGTGATAACCTATACAGGAAGACTCGTCAAAGAAAAGGGTTCGTATGAATTATCACAAGCGTTTGACAATATTGATGTTAAAAATTCATATCTGTTTATTGCAGGCGACGGTGAGCAGTTTGACAAAATTTCACAACTGGCTTTAAACAACAATCGTATAATAACACTTGGCAAAATTGATTTTGCCCACATAGTGGCATTGTTGAACGAGTCGGATATCTTTTGTTTGCCCACGGTATACCCCGAGGGGTTGCCGACCTCAATTCTTGAGGCTGTAGCTTTAAAAAACTTTATTATAACAACAACAGTCGGCGGGGCAAAAGAATTGGTTGCCGATAGCAGCATGGGTGTTTTACTTGATGATAACTCTACCGATAAAATATCCGCTGCGTTGAAATTTGCGATTTCTGACAAAGAGGCTCGTGCCGCTGCAATAAATAAATGTTATGATAAATTGCTTGAAAATTTCACTTGGCAAAAAACCGCTGAAAAGTTAGAAAGCTTAGTAATGTAAAGAGGATTTAAAATGAAAGTTCTTATCATTATACCCGCCTACAATGAGGGCGAAAATATTGAACGCGTAGTTACCACTATAAAAGAAAAATGTTCGCAGTATGACTACCTTGTTATAAACGACGGCTCGCGCGACAACACACAGGATATATGCATAAAAAAAGGCTTTCATTTTGTGAGTCATCCTGTAAATTTGGGACTTGCCGCTGCAGTACAGACAGGTATGCTTTACGCTTATGAAAATGGCTATGATGCGGCAATCCAGTTCGATGGCGACGGTCAGCACGACCCTGACTATATAGCCGATATGGCAAGTGAAATTGAAAAGGGTTACAACATAGTTGTAGGCTCTCGTTTTGTCACCGAAAAAAAGCCAAATTCACTTCGTATGTTGGGTAGCAATCTTATACAGTTTGCTATCAGGCTTACCACAGGCAAAACGCTCAAGGACCCAACATCAGGTATGCGTATGTTTGATAAAGAAATGATTAAAAAGTTAGCGCTTGCTGCCGACCTTGGACCCGAGCCCGATACCGTAGCACTACTCGTGCGTGGTGGAGCGACATTTAGTGAAATTCAGGTCGAAATGCACGACCGTATTGCAGGAGAAAGTTATCTTAATTTTGCAAACTCAGTTAACTATATGTTAAGAATGTTTGTGTCAATTCTTATTCTGCAATGGTTCAGAAAGGGGTAGAAGGATGAACAGAGGTTTAATTATTGCTTTAATAGTTGCCTGTGTTGTTACTGCGATTTTTGTCTTTAGAAAAATCAAGAAGTCGCAGTTTAAGATAGGCGATACGCTTTACTGGCTCTTTTTTAGTCTTTTCCTTTTGGCGATGAGTATTTTTCCAAAGGCAGTTTATTGGGTGTCGGACCTTATAGGCTTTGAATCACCGTCAAACTTTATATTTGTAGTAATAATTTTCTTACTGCTTGTAAAGATATTTTTGCTTGACGCGCGCGTTGCAAAAGTAGAGGATAAGCTTACCAAACTTGCGCAAAAGTACGCAATAGATAACGAAACAAAAGAAATATAAACACACAAACAACCCCTCACAAGAGGGGTTGTTTGTGTATGGGGATGAATATGGTGGGCGCCTTAGCAGGTAGTGCAGAAATCCTGCCAAGGCTTTTATAAAACCGCTAGGATGCCAAGGGGACAAAGGCATCTTTGCGAATTTTAACAAATTTTAAGTTGAGTTGCTTGAGGCGCGGTTTTAAAAATGCGCACCTTGTATTCTACATAGCTTTCGGTCTCGCGCTTTCTCGAGTTTGCTGTAATGCCTGCGGTTTGCATTGTGCAGAGCAGCTTTGAAAGGCTGTTTGAAAAAAGCTTTATATCGCCTATGGCTGCCTTTCTCAACGGCTTTTGAGGTTCCTGACTTTTTGCCGTATTTTCGCAAACAGGGTTTAAAATATTTTCTATCAAAGCTTCGGTTTGAGCGAGATTGAGACCGTCGGCGATTATTTTATCAAGCGCATTCTCACGGGCTTCGGGTGAGAGCCTTAACAATGCTCGCGCGTGGCGTTCGGTTAGATTGGATGATAATATACGCGCTTGTATTTCGGGTGAAAGCTTTAAAAGCCGTAGTTTGTTGCTCACGGTAGAGTTAGCCATACCCAATCGCATGGCAACCTCTGCCTGTGTTAATCTGAAATCGTTTATAAGCGTTTGTATCGCAAGCGCTTCTTCAAAGCAGTTTAAATCGCTGCGTTGCATATTTTCAGTAATGGCATAAAGCGATGCCACCAAATCGCTTGTGCGGTGTAATATGCAGGGTATGCGGCGAAGTCCCGCCATTTTTGCCGCGCGTAGCCGTCTTTCGCCCGCTATAAGCATATATTTTCCATTGTCGCTTTTTCGTACGGTAAGTGGTTGTATAATTCCGTTTGCGGCTATAGAGTCGGCAAGAGATTGCAACTCGTATGTATCAAAGGTTTTGCGAGGTTGATTAACGCAAGGAATTATATCGTCGGGCTTTAGCATAAGTAATTTTTTGTCTGCGAAAGTGTGCATAATCATCACTCCTTTTTGCAAGTATATTATCCCTTAAAATTTATAATTTGTAAAGCAAAAGCGGTCGGGAAAAAACGACACAAAAAAATTAAAAGCGCCTTTTTATAAGGCGCTTTTTGATATTTTTCCGTTTGCACGGGGATATTTTGGCGGAGTTTGCGATTTCTTTTTCGCGATTATAAAGGCGCGCGCCTCATTTTCGCGTAAACTTTCGCATATAATTGTGGGATTTTCACAGCCAAGTATTTTATAAGCGTTTGTAGATGTCGCAAGTTCTTCCTTGGCAGAAGCACCCTTCATAGCGGCAAATTGTCCGCCCACCTTAACGAATGGAATACAGTATTCGCAAAGCACAGGTAGATTTGCTACAGCTCTCGCGCAAGCGATATCGTATTTTTCGCGGTAATCTTTGTTTTTGCCACCGTCTTCGGCACGCATATGAACGGTTTTGGCTTCTAAGTTCAATTCTTCAAGCACGGCATTTAAAAAGGTAAGACGCTTGTTAAGTCCATCCATTAATGTCAGTTCTATATCTGGGCGGGCGATTTTTAACACAAGACCGGGAAATCCCGCGCCTGTGCCGACATCAATAATCTTGGCGCCCTGTTTTACATCAACATTTTTAAAAAACAAAAGACAGTCTAAAAAATGTTTATACAAAATCTCTTCAGGTTCGGTAATTGCGGTAAGATTCATTTTTTCGTTCCACTCAATCAGCAGATTACCGTATGTGTTAAGTCGCTTGATTGCGGTTTTGTCAAGCCTCAAATCAAATTCCTCGCAAGTAGGAAGGATTTTTTCAATGTTAAAATCTATCATAAAAACCTCTATTTAGAAAGATATATTAAAAGCACCGACACGTCGGCGGGACTGACACCCGATATGCGAGACGCCTGACCGATGTTTTCGGGTCTTACCTTGTTGAGCTTTTCGGCTGCTTCAAGTCGAAGACCTTTTATGGCTGAATAATCAAAGCCTTGAGGAATGGGTTTATTTTCAAGCCTCAGCATTTCATCGACCGCCGCTTGCTGACGGCTGATATAACCTTCGTATTTGATTTCTGTTTCAACCCTTTCGCAAATATCGTCGGACAACGAGGGACGGTTGTTATCAAAGGGAGCCAGACACTTGTAGTTAAGCTGCGGGCGTTTAATCAGATCAGCAAGTCGTGTGCCTGTGGTGATAGGTGCTGTGCCGCGGCTTTGAAGCATTTCATTAAGGTCTGTTTTTGGAGCAAAGAATGTATGGTTTACGCGTTCAATTTCTTGTTCTTTAAGGCGGCGGCGATCTAAAAATCTTTCATATTCACTGTCACTGATGAGACCTATTTTATGACCCGTAGGCATCAGTCGCTCATCGGCATTATCTTGACGCAGCAACAGCCTGTATTCGCTGCGCGATGTCATCATACGGTATGGGTCAGAGCAGCCCTTTGTTACAAGGTCGTCAATAAGCGTGCCAATATATGATGATGAGCGGGAAAGCACAAGTGGCTCCAACCCGAGTATTTTGTGCGCGGCATTAACACCTGCGACAAATCCCTGTGCAGCCGCCTCCTCATAACCCGACGAACCATTAAACTGACCTGCTCCGTAAAGGCCGGGTTGTTCTTTGATTTCGAGTGTAGCGTAAAGGGCGAGAGGGTCAATGCAATCATATTCTATAGCATATGCCGCACGCATAACCTTTACGTTTTCAAGACCTTTTATAGTTTGGTAAAACTGTATTTGCACCTCTTCGGGTAGAGAGGACGACATACCCTGCAGATACATTTCTTCGGTGTTTTCACCGCAAGGCTCAACAAACATCTGATGACGCTGCTTGTCAGCAAAGCGAACTATCTTATCCTCAATGCTTGGGCAATAGCGGGGACCAACGCCCTCGATATCGCCGGCGTATAGAGGAGAACGGTGCAGATTATCAAGTATTACTTTTTTTGTTTTGTCGTTGGTATAGCCGATGTGGCATATAACCTTGTTTTGTGGCTTTTCGGTAGTAGAAAAACTAAACGGTACGGTATCCTCGTCGCCGTCCTGAATTTCAAGCTTGGAAAAATCTATGCTTGCGCGGTCTACACGGGCGGGTGTACCCGTTTTGAAACGGCGCAGTGGAATGTTTAGCTTTTTGAGTGATTTTGAAAGCTCGGTTGCGGGGAAGTTACCGTCAGGACCGCTCTCGTAATTGACTTCGCCAATATAAATTCTGCCGCCCAAAAATGTTCCTGTTGCAAGAATAACGCATTTGCAGGCATAATCGGCGCCAAGGCGGGTAATGCAGTGCCATAGTCCATCATCGCGCTTTTCTATATGCACTATTTCCGCCTGTTTAACATCGAGATTTTCTTGTTTTTCTACCGCGTGCTTCATATATCCGCTGTAAGCTCTGCGGTCAATTTGAGCGCGCAACGAATAAACCGCAGGACCTTTGCCGCGGTTTAACATTCTGCTTTGCAGAGTGGTAGCGTCTGCTGCCTTGCCCATCTCTCCACCCAGTGCGTCAAGCTCGCGCACCAGGTGGCCTTTTGCGGTGCCGCCTATTGAGGGGTTGCAGGGCATATTGCCGACCCAGTCAAGATTAATTGTAAACATAACCGTTTTGCAGCCGAGACGAGCGGGGGCTAAGGCGGCTTCTATACCCGCGTGCCCACCGCCGATTACGGCTATATCATAATTTTCTGCCTTGTATTCTTTAATCATAAAAGTCCTCTTTTGCGGACGAGCGATGCTCGCCCCTACATAGTAAATTGTGAAACGTAAATTTTATTTACCAACGCAAAATCTTTTGAATATTTCATCGCACACTTCGTTTGTAACGCGTTTGCCCGTAAGCTCTAACAGTGCCGCTATTGCATCGTCAACACAAACACCTACGGCATCAAGTGTCATACCCATATCCAACGCTTCGCGCGCGGCAACAACAGCTTCAAGTGCACGGCGGACACAGTCGCGCTGACGCTCGCTTATAAGCACGGTGTCATCGGGCGAAAGCATCTCGGTTTTGCAAACACGGTTTATCGCGTTGCAAAGCTCATTATATCCGTCCCCGTGGCTTGCGGAAATTTCAATAATCTCAAAGCAACCTAATTCAACCTTGTCAAAAGCGGCATCAAGGTCGGTTTTGTTCAGGATAACCAGACATTTTTTACCACGTATGCTGCAGAGCAGTTGTTTATCATCGTTATCGAGGGGAACAGAGCTGTCAAATACCGCTAAGAGCAGCTCGGCATTTTCGATTTTTTGAAGTGCCTTATCCACGCCGAATTTTTCGACGGTATCATCGGTTTTGTGAATACCTGCCGTATCTGCAAGATTAAGCGTGACATCGCCGACAGTAACGATGTTTTCTACTACATCACGTGTAGTGCCTGCAATATCGGTTACAATTGAGCGATCAGAGCCACATAACATATTCATAAGGGTGGATTTGCCAACATTCGGTTTGCCGACTATTGCACAGTTAATGCCCTCACGTATGGCTCGACCTGTGTCGTATGTAGAAATAAGCTTGTGGCATTTAGTGTAACATTCATCTAAAAGCGCAGAAAAATTCTCTTCGTTTAAATTGGGTATGTCTTCGTCGGGGTAGTCGGCAAAAGCCGCTAGAGACGCCGCTGTTTCGAGCAATTTATCAAGTATACTTTCGGTATCTCGGCTGATACGTCCTTCACGCGCGCCGCGTGAAATTTTCGCCGCTGCGTCATTTCGTGCACTTATCAGCCCCATAACGCTTTCGGCTTTGGTAAGATCGAGCTTGCCGTTTAAAAATGCGCGCTTTGTAAATTCGCCTCCTGTAGCAAGTACCGCGCCGCACTCTAACACCCGACGCAAAACTTGTCTTGTTATAACTGTGCCGCCGTGGACCGAGATTTCAACAACATCTTCACCCGTATAACTTTTTGGCGCGCGAAAAACAAGAGCAACCGCATCGTCAAGGGTGTTGTTTTGCGCGTCGGTTACTTTTCCGTATGCCGCCTGATAACCGTCAAGGCTTGATAGCGATTTGCCCGAAAAGGCAAAAAAACACCTATCTGCAATGCTTATCGCGTTTTCTCCCGATATTCGAACAACGCTTATACCACCTTCGCCCAATGGTGTGGCAATAGCCGCTATTGTACGTTCGCTCATAAAATCACCGCCAAAAGTTTAATCAAATTATTTTAACATATATTTTATATGTTTTCAATACACTTTATTTTTTATTGACGAAATACCAGTCTTCTATTATAATAAAATAGATTATAAAGAACTTTAATCATAGGAGGTCTTATAAATGAGAAACGAACTTTTAAAATTGCTGGGCACCAATGCTCGCTACACAGTAGAGCAATTGGCGGTAATGCTTGCCGCCGCACCTGAGGCAGTCGCGGCAGAGATAGATACTTTACAAAAAGAGGGAGTTATCTGCGGATATAAAACCGTTATAGATTGGGAAAAGGTGGACGCTACAAGCGTTTCTGCAATAATCGAGCTTAATGTTGTACCAAAGGCTGACCTTGGCTTTGAAGAGGTTGCTGAAAAGGTGGCTTCATACCCAGAGGTAGAAGCAGTATACTTAATGTCGGGCGGATATGATCTTAACGTTGTTGTAAAGGGTAAAAATCTGCAAGAGGTTTCGCGTTTTGTAGCGCGTGAGCTTGCAACGATTGACTCGGTTACATCTACCGCTACTCACTTTGTTATGCGCCGTTATAAAGAAATGGATGTTAAACTTTTTGACGAAGCGCCTGATGACAGGGGGACATATCTGTTATGATAGACTATTCAAAAATACTGTCTGATACCGTCTTAAATATTAAGCCTTCAGGTATAAGAAAGTTTTTTGACATAGCCGCTACAATGGATGATGTTATATCCTTGGGTGTGGGTGAGCCTGATTTTCAGACGCCGTGGTCGGTGCGAAAAGCGGGTATAACCTCGCTCGAAAAAGGAAAAACTAAATATACCTCTAATTCAGGTTTAGAGTCTTTAAGACGCGAAATTTCAAATTATATTGACCGTAAATGCGGTGTAAATTATGACCCGAACGGCGAAATTTTAATTTCGGTAGGCGGCAGCGAGGCAATTGATGCTACACTTCGTGCCATTATAGCACCCGGTGATGAGGTTGTTATACCACAACCGTCATATGTGTGTTATGAGCCCATTACCGAGCTTTGCGGCGGTGTGCCCGTAATAATCGAAACACTTGCCGAAAATGATTTTAAGGTGACACCCGAACAACTCAAAAATGCTATAAGCGATAAAACCAAGGCACTTATACTGCCGTATCCCTGCAATCCAACGGGCGCAATTATGGAAAAAGCTGACCTTGAGGCTCTGGCAGAAATTTTGCGTGATACAAATATTTTGGTAATTTCGGATGAGATTTATTCAGAACTTACCTTCGCGGAACAACCACACGTATCTATTGCGTCAATTGACGGTATGCGTGAGCGCACAATACTGATAAACGGTTTTTCAAAAACCTTTTCGATGACAGGTTGGCGACTGGGCTTTGCCTGCGGTCCCGAGGAGATGATTTCCCAAGTAACCAAAATCCACCAGTTTGCCATAATGTGCGCGCCCACAACGGCGCAATACGCGGCAATAGAGGCACTCAAGGGTTGTGATGAGGCGGTAGCCGATATGAAGGCGGAATACAACCGTCGTCGCAGACTTATTGTAGACGGATTTAATAAAGCGGGTCTTGCCTGCCGCGAGCCAAAGGGCGCGTTTTATGCTTTTCCGTGTATAAAAAGCACAGGTCTTACCAGTGACGAATTTTGCGAACGATTGCTTGAAAGTAAACATGTTGCCGTAGTACCGGGTACTGCGTTCGGTAAAGGCGGCGAGGGCTTTGTGCGCGCCTCTTACTGTTATAGTACAGAGCATATAATAGAAGCTTTGTACAGAATAGAAGAATTTGTAAAGGAGTTATAAAAATGAAAAAGAAAGGCATTATAATTTTAATTTCAGTGATTGCTGTAATTGCCGTGATAGCGATTGCGCTTACAAGCTCGTACAACGGCTTTGTTGACAAAGAAGAAGCGGTAAAAACCGCGCAATCAACAATATCGGTACAGCTTCAGCGACGCGCTGATTTAATACCAAACTTTGTTGAAACGGTTAAGGGATATTCAGACTACGAACAGTCAACCTTTACTGCTGTCACTGAGGCACGTTCCAAGGTGGCGGCTGCTTCGGGTGCTGCAGAACAGGCAGAGGCATCTGCCGCTCTTGACAGCGCCATAGATATTTGGGTTAATGCCGTAACAGAGGCATATCCCGAGCTTAAAGCTGATACACAGTATATTGCTTTGCAGGATGAACTAGCCGGCACCGAAAACCGAATTGCTACAGCCCGCAAAGATTATAACGAAGCTGTAGAGATTTATAATAAAGCGGTTCGTCGTTTCCCCGGAAAAATAGTAGCTGGAATTTTCGGTTTTGAGCAAGCGGAGCGCTTTGAGGCGGATGAGTCAGCAACACAGGTGCCTCAGGTAAGTTTTGATTGATTATGAGAAATAAATCATTAAGGGTAATTGCGGTATTTGTTTTCGCTGTTATTGTGGCACTGTCTTTTTCTGCTTGCGGAAAACAAACAGAAGAACGGTACCCCACACCTACCGAAAAGTTTTTTGTAAATGATTTTGCAGAAGTTATGACCGATGCCGATATCAATACTGTGTATGCGGTGGGTGCCGCATTAGATGAGGCAACGACCGCGCAGGCGGTTATTGTAACAATCGACAGTCTTTATGGCGAAGATGCGTCGGAATATGCCTTGCAGCTTGGAAGAAGCTGGGGTGTAGGCACCGATGAAGACGATAACGGCGTGGTTATTTTACTGTCTGAAGGCGACCGTGAAATATATATTGCAGTAGGCTATGGTCTTGAGGGCGCATTGCCCGACAGTAAAACAGGAAGAATTATAGATAATTATGGATTATCTTATTTCTCAAACGATAATTTTTCTGCAGGACTTGTAAACGTTTATAATGCGATTGTTAACGAAATATACATTGAGTACGGGATGCAGCCGTCTGAAAACTATATTCCTGCCGATTTGTTACCTGATGCGCAAAATGATTCGGAGTCTTTTGGTAAAGTGGCACTTTCGTGGCTGGCGCTCATAATTTTGGTTGCTTTGTATATTTTTATATTCGGTCGTCGTGGCGGGTTGTTTGTATTTAGAACCCCACATTCCTTTACGGGTGGATTTAACCACCATAACAGTGGTTTCGGCTCAAGCGGGGGCTTCGGCGGATTTAAAGGCGGAGGCGGTTCGTTTGGCGGAGGAGGCTCAGGACGAAAGTTTTAAAAAATAAATTTCCCTTTGTAAAAGGGGGATATTTCTGTTTGGATAAGAGATAAACGAAATATCCGAAAAACAGTATAAAACAAATTTGATTTGCTTACAAAAAGGTGGAGAAATATGTCCGAACAATTTAATAATAAAGATTACGGCGAATATTTTTCCGCCATTGAAAAGAGTCTCGAAAGAAAAAAACCTGAGCAAAAACCGATAGTGCAACCACAAAAACCTAAAAGGGTTTATGGGGGAGTTGTGCGCCTTCGTCCATGGGTTTATGCAGTGGCAGTATTGTTGGTAGTGATTTTGGTTCTTATAATTGCAATGCCTAAAAAATCACAAGCTCAGTCTGCACCATCGGAAATTGAGAATACCGAAAACACAGTAAGTGATGTAGAGGAACAAGAAATAAAAGTTGATTATTTTGCAAAATATGATGATAATACCGCTCAACCAGACGGGGATATTGTAGCCGAGAGCGTTATCGTGATAAACTGTGATACAAACACTGTGGTAGCGTCGCGCAATGCTACAGAGCGATGCTATCCTGCCTCTACCACCAAAATAATGACCATTCTTACCGCGGTTGACTACATTGATGATTATAATAAAACATTTACATTCAGTTATGAAATTACCGATCCGTTTTATGAAGAAGGGGCAACCATAGCGGGCTTTGCAAACGAAGAAGCCGTAAATATGACCGACCTTCTTTATGGGGCAATATTGCCGTCAGGGGCTGATGCAACAGCCGGTTTGGCGATATCGATTGCAGGCAGTGAAGAAGAATTTGCAAGACTGATGAATAAAAAAGCCGAAGAGTTAGGGCTGAAGAACACTAATTTTACAAATGCCAGCGGACTTTTTGACGAAAATCATTATACCACAGCAGAGGATATGTCGGTGATAATACGCGAGGCAATGAAAAATGATTTGTGCCGTGAGATATTATCAACGTATCAGTATACAACGGCGTCTACGGTGCAAAATCCTGACGGCATACTGCTTACAAGTACGTTGTTTAGTTATATGTACGGTACCGAGCCTGATGGGTCTGATATTTTAGGCGGAAAGACAGGATTTGTCAATGAGAGCGGGTATTGTATAGCAAGCTTTGGCAACAGCGACAGCGGTACAGAATATGTCTGTGTAACATTTAAAGGAGCGGGGCTGTGGCCTACCGTTTACGATCAAATTAATCTATACACAAGATATGCGAAATAATCTCTTGCAAAAGAATACCAAATGTGGTATCATACACTGTGTATGCTGAATCTTATTATTTTATCTTGAGAAGAGGAATAAAATGGAAGAAAAAACAATTAATATTATGGATCTTTTGATGCTTGCTTGGCGTCGTATATGGATAATAATCTTAGTAGCAGTTATTTTTGCGGCAGCTGTATTCAGTTACTGCAAGTTTTTTGTTACACCATCGTACAGCGCTACAGCATCTATAATTGCCACAAATGGTGCCGTTACGGTGTATAGTGATAAAAGTACGGTATCTGCAAGCGACCTTTCGGCATCGCTTTATTTGGCAGAAACAGTAATAGATATATTAAAAACTCCCGATATTTACAAGGATGTTGCGGACGAGTTGGGAAAGGACTATAACTTTCAAAATCTTATGAGCAGGGCAACTATTGCCAGAAGGGGCGAGGACACCCTATTTATTGATGTGACCTTTAACAGCACTGACCCAAAAGAAGCAATGCGTATCGCGAATAAGTTTGTAGAGATTTCTTGTGAGTATGTGCCTGAGTATATTCCCCATTCGGTAGCAAAGGTTGCGTCTACCGCGATTAAAGCGTCAAAGACTCATCCGCGCACTATGACGTCTACTGCTGTTGCAGGTATTATTGGTGCGGTGATAGCATATATTGTGGTGTTTGTGGTTGATTCTTTGAACCGTTCGATAAAGGGCGAAGAGGATTTTGTAAACAATTTTGATGTGCCGCTTTTGGGCTCGGTACCGGATTTTGAAAATGCAGACTCAAGCGGATATCGCAAAAAAAGAGGCAAAGGGGGTTATAGCAATGGTTATTAAGAAAAAAGCGGAAAACAAGCAAACTATAATGAACATAAGCGAAACCCGTCATGTTCCGTTTGCTGTTGTAGAGGCATATAAGACCATTCGTACCAACCTCACCTTTTTGTTATCATCAAGTGAAAATAAAGTGTTCGGCATTACAAGTCCGGAAGCCGGCGATGGTAAATCCACTACCGCGATAAATATGGCTATTGCTTTTTCACAGCTTGGCGATAAGGTTTTACTTATAGATGGCGATATGCGTAAAAGCTCTATACATAAGAAGTTAAAAATCGATAACAACACAGGGCTTTCAAATATTCTTGCCGGATTTAATAAATACACCGAGGTCATAACACATATTAGCGACACGTTTGATGTAATTACTGCAGGTCAGGTGCCACCTAATCCGTCGGAACTTTTGGGTTCTGCCAGATTTAAGGAATTGGTAGAGACTGTTGGCAATGAATATAGTTATGTAATTATAGATACACCTCCTGTGGACGTTGTGACAGACGCATTGGTTATAGCACCTGTTACAGCCGGTCTTGTGTTGGTTGTGAAGGATCAGATTACACCTACGGATTCCGTTGCCCGCGCAATTGAGGCGGCGAAGTTTGCCAACATTAATTTGCTTGGCGCTATTATGAATGCCGCCAATCCAAAATCAGTCGGTGGATACCGAAGATACGGATATCGTAAATATGGATATTATCGCAAGCGCGGTTATTCAAAATATGGCTATGGCTACGGCTATGGTTATGGCTACGGCAGTGTGCCCACACCTCAAAAGCCTGAAGAAAAAGCTGAACAAGCGCAACAACAGTAAACTAAAATCGGGAGAACCTCGGCGTTTTCCCGATTTTTTGTAAAGAAGGTAGTAATACAATAATGTTTCTCGATATACACGCACATATTTTGCCTGCTGTCGATGACGGAGCGCAAAATATGGAAATGGCTATAGCTTTACTTGAAATACTAAAACAGCAGGGTGTTACTGATGTGATTGCAACACCGCATTTTTATCCCGACACAGATAATGCGGAGGAATTTGTTGACGTTGTACGGAATTCCTACAATGATTTAAAAATGCAAATTGAGCAAAAAAATTTGCCAAGAGTTTTTCTTGGCTGTGAACTTCGATACTTTGGCGGTATGGGAAAAAGCCGTGCGATAAAACAGTTTGCGATATCAGGCACTAACTATTTGTTGTTGGAGCTGACATATGGTATGCCTATTACAAAGACGGTATTGCAAGATATTACAGATATAGTTGAACAACAGGGATTAATACCGATAATGGCTCATATTGAAAGATATGCTAAAGTGTCAGGGTTTAAAAAACTGTTGAAGCTTATATCTGACGGAGTGGTTTTGGCACACATAAACGCCAGCGCAGTTGTTGCTAAAGAGACAACGAGGCTTTGTGAAAAATTGATAAAGGGCGGTTATGTGTCATATTTAGCCAGCGATACCCATTCACCCGAACACCGACCGCCACAAATAGATAAGGCGCTGACGGTAGTAGCAGAGCGATTAGGCGAGTCGGCTGCCAACCGACTTGTGATAAAATCCAACCGACTTTTAGAGGAGCTTGAGAATGCTAATGAATAGCAAGAGCTTAAATATAAATAAAAAGGACGACGTCGTTTATATTTCTTTTCCGAGACTTGAAAAATGCGGCATTGTGCGTCACGCTTTTTCTACTCGCTTGGGCGGTATAAGCGGCGGACAGTACAGCACTATGAACACAAGTTTTTCGGGCGGGGATGACTTTGATTGTGTAGAGGAAAACTATCGGCGTCTTTGCGGTGCGGTAGATATCGATATATCAAATCTGGTGCTAAGCAAACAAACGCATACAAACAATGTGCGCATTGTTACAAAATCCGATTGTGGCACGGGCTATATCAAGCCATCGTTTAATGATGTTGACGGTCTGATTACAAACCAAAGCGGCGTAGCCCTTGTAACTCAGTATGCCGATTGCACACCGTTGTTGTTTTGTGACCCTGTAAAACGTGTGTGTGCTACATCTCACGCGGGTTGGCGAGGTACCGTGAGCCAAATCGGCAAAGTAACGGTAGAAAAAATGGTTAAAGAATTTGGTTGCAACCCGTCGGATATTATTGCGGCTATCGGTCCGTGCATTTGTCAAAACTGTTACGAGGTCGACACACCTGTTTTTGACGCTTTCTGTGATAGCGGCATTGATATGACCGATGTTTTCTGCAAAGGGCGTGACGAAAATCACTTTATGCTGAACCTTGTTGCCGCAAACAAAAACACTTTGCTGTCGGCGGGAATTAAAGAGGATAATATTGATATAAGCGATATCTGTACTTGTTGCAATGCAAGTGAATTACATTCGCATAGAGCAACGGGTGGTAAGCGAGGAAATCTTGCCGCAATAATAGAACTGATTTAAAATTTTAAGGGGATAAAATTATGAAACTTAATTACAAACGCACTATACTTATAGGCTTTGCATTTATGTCTATTCTGGCTTTTTGGCAGTTTTATGATCAGGTAATACCCTATATACTTGAAAGTGTATTCGGGCTTAGTACATTTACGGCAAACGCGTTTATGTCGGTCGATAATATTCTTGCGGTATTTATGCTTCCGCTCTTTGGTATGTTGTCTGACAAAACGAAAACAAAACTCGGAAAAAGAACGCCGTATATCCTTTACGGAACAATTGGCGCAGTGATTCTTATATGTGTATTGGCGATTTTTGAAAAATCGCGCAATTTTACAGGATTTATTATTGCGCTTATGGCATTGCTCGTGGTTATGGCAACCTATCGCTCGCCTGCTGTAGCCTATATGCCTGATGTTACCGAAAAACCGCTCCGCAGTAAAGGCAATGCGATTATAAATCTTGTGGGCTACATTGGCGGTATTTTTGCGACAATAGTTATGATGTTTATGCTCAAAAGTGAAACAAATGCCGATGGGCAAAAGGTGTATACATCTTCTTTTACACCCGTGTTTTTGGTGATTGCCGCATTTATGCTGGTATCTGTTCTTATAATGGTGTTTGCCGTTAAAGAAAATAAGATTTTGGCAGAAACAAATATAAAAGATGAAGAAGAAACTGTAGGCGCTACAGAAAAGAAAAAACTTTCAAATCCGGTAAAAACAAGTCTGATTTTAATTTTGGCATCGGTATTTTTGTGGTATACTGCCTACAATGCGGTAACAACATCCTTTTCAAGATATTGTATGAACATATGGAATGTTGACCTTGGTACCTCGTCGGGCTATCTTACGGTAGCAACTGTTGCCGCGATTGCTGCGTTTGTACCGCTTGGATTTTTATCGGGTAAAATAGGGCGAAAAAAGGCAGTGCTGTTTGGCATAGTACTTATGACCGTATGCTACACGATTGCGATGTTTGTTAGACACGAAACACCGATAATGTATCTTATTTTTGCAGTAGTGGGTATTGGTTGGGCATCTATCAATGTGAACTCGTTCCCGATGGTTGTTGAAATGTGCACCGGCTCAGATGTAGGTAAATACACAGGCTATTACTATACATTTTCAATGGCGGCACAAATTGTTACGCCACTGCTTTCGGGATGGCTTATAGATAAATTAGATATAGGATATAACATTCTTTTCCCATACGCTGTATTCTTTTCGGTGGCATCATTTGTTACAATGTGCTTTGTACGTCACGGCGACTCAAAGCCCGACAGCAAAACGGCTATAGAAGAGCAATTTGCGGCAGATAATTAATTTGCAAAGGAAAATTAAAATGCAATTCAGTGGATTTCAAAAATTAACGTTACTTGATTACCCCGAAAAAACTGCATGCACCCTGTTTACTGCAGGGTGCAATTTTCGCTGCCCTTTTTGCCATAATGCTGCGCTTGTTACACATATAGATAATAGCAATTTTTATACCGAAGAATACATTTTAGATTATCTAAAAAAACGCAAGGGCGTACTTGACGGCGTTTGCATCACGGGAGGCGAGCCTCTTATGCATAAGCAACTGCCGGAGTTTATTAAAAAAGTAAAGTCGTTGGGCTTTTTGGTCAAGCTTGATACCAACGGTTCATATCCCGAACGCCTTGCTGCGCTTATAGACAGTGGTATTATAGACTATGTTGCTATGGATATAAAAAACTGCAAGGAAAAGTATCTGCTTACTGCAGATTGCAGTGACGATGATTTGCGCAATGTAGAAAAAAGCGTTGAACTTTTAAAACAAAATAAGGTTGATTTTGAGTTCCGTACAACCATTGTAAAAGAGTATCATACGGTGGATGATATCAAAAAAATATCTGAATGGATTGAGGGTGCTGATAAGTATTTTTTGCAAAATTTTATAGATTCGGGCGATTTAATAAAAAATAATTTATCGGCGGTACCCCACGAAACCCTAGATTTAATGCAGACTTATGCACAAGATGTGATACCAAAAGTGGAAAAAAGAGGAATATAACACAAAATATTGTGGTTTTTACTATTGACAAACCACAAAATAAACTATATAATGTATCTTGCTCACCTCTGACGAGGAAATAAAACAAGAAAAGGGGACAAGATATGTATAACGTAATTAAACGCGATGGAAAACTAGTGAATTTTGACATTCAAAAGATTAGTGACGCAATCAAGCAAGCGTTTGAAGCTTGTAACAAGGATTACAATCAAGATGTAATTGACTTTTTAGCGCTTAAAGTTACAGCAGATTTTACCGATAAAATCGAGGATGGTAAAATCACTGTTGAAAATATTCAGGACAGCGTAGAGTCTGTGCTTATCAAAGCGGGCTATGACGATGTTGCAAAGGCATACATCATTTATCGTCGTCAGCGCGAAAAGGTTAGAAATATCAATGCTACTATGGTTGACTATAAGGCGATTATAGACAACTACCTTAATATAAACGACTGGCGTGTTAAGGAAAATTCTACTGTCACATATTCTGTAGGCGGTCTTATTCTTTCTAATTCGGGCGCAGTTACCGCAAACTATTGGCTGTCTGAAATATATGACGATGAAATCGGCAATGCTCACCGCAACGCTGACATTCACATCCACGACCTTTCTATGCTTACGGGTTACTGCGCTGGTTGGTCACTCAAGCAGCTCATTCAGGAGGGTCTTGGCGGCGTACCGGGCAAGATTACCTCTGCTCCTGCAAGCCACCTTTCAACCCTTTGTAACCAGATGGTAAACTTCCTTGGCATTATGCAAAACGAATGGGCAGGCGCACAGGCATTTTCATCATTCGATACCTATCTTGCTCCTTTTGCAAAGATTGATAATCTTTCATATAAAGAAGTTAAGCAGTGTATCCAGAGCTTTATCTACGGTGTAAACACTCCATCTCGTTGGGGTACACAGTCACCGTTTACCAACATTACTCTTGACTGGACAGTGCCAAATGACCTTGCAGAACTTAACTGTATTGTTGGCGGTAA
Source organism: uncultured Ruminococcus sp. (assembly GCA_964387615.1). Lineage (GTDB taxonomy): Bacteria > Bacillota > Clostridia > Oscillospirales > Acutalibacteraceae > UBA737. Next base: position 9,674 of record CAYLXT010000003.1, on the reverse strand, counting down.
GGAAGTTGACTTTAAGTATAAAGATTGTAAAAAAGAAATGGATATGATAAACCGCGCGTTTATCGAAATTATGATCGAAGGCGATGCTAACGGTCGCGGTTTCCAGTATCCAATTCCTACATACTCAATCACACGTGATTTTGACTGGTCCGAGACCGAGAACAACAAGCTTCTCTTTGAAATGACCGCAAAATACGGTACACCCTATTTTTCAAACTATATTAATAGCGATATGGAACCCAGCGACGTTCGTTCAATGTGCTGTAGACTTCGTCTTGACCTTCGTGAACTCCGCAAAAAGTCGGGTGGCTTCTTTGGCAGCGGCGAATCAACAGGTTCTGTAGGCGTTGTTACAATTAATATGCCACGTATCGCTTATCTTGCAAAGGATGAGGCTGATTTCTATGCCCGCCTTGATAAGATAATGGACATTTCTGCTCGTTCACTCCACGTTAAGCGTACAGTTATTACCAAGCTTCTTGATGCTGGCCTTTATCCATATACCAAGAGATACTTGGGTACATTCAACAACCACTTCTCAACACTTGGTCTTGTTGGTATGAACGAGGTTGGTCTTAATGCAAAATGGCTCGGCGAGGACCTCACCCACGCAAAAACGCAAGCCTTTACAAAGGATGTTCTAAATCATATGCGCGAGCGCCTTTCTGACTATCAGGAGCAGTATGGCGACCTTTACAATCTCGAGGCTACACCTGCAGAGTCAACTGCTTTCCGTCTTGCTAAGCACGACCTTAAGCACTATCCAAACATCATCACAGCAGGTCGTGGTCCTGGCGAGACACCGTACTATACTAACTCTTCACATTTGCCTGTTGGTTATACCGAGGATATCTTCTCAGCACTTGATGTTCAGGATGAATTGCAGACACTTTACACCTCGGGTACGGTATTCCATGCGTTTCTTGGTGAAAAGCTACCCGACTGGAAGGCTGCTGCAAATCTTGTAAGAAAGATTGCAGAAAACTATCGCTTACCTTACTATACAATGTCACCTACATATTCCGTATGTAAAAATCACGGTTACATCGCAGGCGAGGAATACACCTGTCCTGACTGCGGTGAAAAGACCGAGGTTTACAGCCGTATTACAGGTTACTACCGTCCGGTTCAAAACTGGAACGACGGTAAATCACAGGAATTCAAGGATCGTAAGGTTTATGATATCCAAAACTCTAAACTTTCACATGACGGCGTAAAGGAAGAGACTTGTGCATGCGAAGATAAGAGCAACGCAGCGCTTGCTGACGGCAACTACCTTTTCACAACGGCAACCTGTCCTAACTGCAAAATTGCGGTGTCGCTTCTTGATAAAGCAGGCGTTATCTTTAACAAGCTTCTCGCTAATGAAAACGTAGAGGCAGTAAACGCTCTCGGCATCAAGCAGGCTCCAACCCTTGTTGTTATAGAAAACGGTAATGCGGCAAAATATGCAGGCGTATCGGATATTAAGAAATATCTTAATGCATAAAATATGAACGTAGGGGAGGGTCTCTGTGCCCTCCCATTGTTTTAAAACGGAGAATAATTATGTATGACATTATAGTTATAGGCGGCGGTCCTGCGGGTCTTACCGCAGCGATATATGCCCGCCGCGCCAATAAAAGCGTATTAGTTATAGAAAAAGGTTCGTTTGGCGGTCAGATAACCTTTTCGCCCAAGGTAGAGAATATCCCCGGTTTCAGTGAGGTAACGGGAAATGAGTTTGCCGAAAAACTGGTTGAACAAGCGCTCGGTCTTGATGCAGAGGTTGAGTGCGCCGAGGTTTTGGAAATTAGGCAGGGCGACATAAAAACCGTAGTTACCGACAGCGGCGAATTTGATGGCAAAGCAGTCATTATCGCAACGGGCGCCAAGCATCGTATGTTGGGGCTCCCTCGCGAGCAAGAATTTGTAGGCGAGGGAATATCGTTTTGCGCGGTTTGTGACGGCGCTTTTTATGCAGGTCGCGACGTCGCAGTTATAGGCGGCGGCAACTCCGCGCTACAAGAGGCAATTTTGCTTGCGGATTTGGCAAAAAAGGTTTACGTTGTTCAGAATCTTGATTTCTTAACAGGCGAACAAAAGCTGCAGGAAAAACTTACCGCAAAAGATAACGTCGAGATTATCCTCGGTCACACTGTAAAGGGAGTTTTAGGTGATACCACACTTACAGGCATCACGATCGCTGATAATAACGGAAATGAAAAGCAGCTTACCGTTGACGGTATGTTTGTGGCAATAGGACTTATTCCACAAAATGAGGCGTTTTCAAACATCATAAATCTTGATGAAAAAGGCTATGTTAATTCCGATGAAAGCTGTCTTACTACCGCCGACGGTATTTTTGTTGCGGGTGACTGCCGCACAAAAAAAATCCGTCAGGTAGCAACCGCAGCCGCCGACGGTGCCATAGCCGCTCTTGCAGCGTGCGATTATCTGGATAGATAATCGCAAATTTAAGTTTGCCTTATGGCGAACTTAACATCATTTCAGATATTATCTGAAACATCATTGCACACGGTGCAACATAATTTGGCATATCCAAGCATCATAAAACGCCCTACAATTGTAGGGCGTTTTTTACTATCTTTTAGGATACGGTAAATCAGGCAAACCTAAAATATAATCGGCTGAAACTTTAAAGAACTTACAATAGGAAATTAAATCGTCATCTTGTAAATGAGCTTCGCCTGTTTCAAGTCGTGAAATGGCTCTTTGACTTTTGTTTAGCTTTTTGCCTAATTCTGTTTGATTTAGTTTTTCACGATGTTCTTCCCTTAACGCTTTAAGTCTTTCGGGTATTGTCATATTTATCACCAATATTATTTTACCAAGACGAAAAACGGCTATCGACTTTTAGACGAACTTCGGCTATTATAATATTAGTCGCCAAACTAAAACATATAAAAATTCGCATTTCTATACAACAACTTCTTGTGCGATAAGGATCCCGCAAAAGAGAAAAGAACACAGCCTGTCCGGTTGTGTTCTTTTTGCTTAAAAGTTAATTTTTGTGGTAGAGAACGGGCTTGCTCGTTCCGTTAAATATCGGTGGGAGTAAACCCCGTCCGACATAGTGTGAGGTTTTTTATCGTTTAGGATATGGTAAATCTGGAAGACCTAATATATAATCGGCAGAAACATTATAATAAACACTTAATTGTTTTATAATATGACAGGGTATTTCGGTTTCGCCACGTTCCCATCGTTGATATGTTGTAGTATATACATTTAAAATTTTTGCAATATCTGCTTGTGTCTTATCTTTATCTTCTCGTAAATCTCTAACTCTTTGATAAATATATTCCATAGTAACACCTCAATGTTACTATAAACCAAAACACAAAAATGTGTTGACAATAACACAACATTGTGTTATTATGTGTTTGGTTTAACAACCGTCGCCAAACTAAAACATATAAAAATTCGCATTTCTATACAACAACTTCTTGTGCGATAAGGATCCCGCAAAAGAGAAAAGAACACAGCCTGTCCGGTTGTGTTCTTTTTGCTTAAAAGTTAATTTTTGTGGTAGAGAACGGGCTTGCTCGTTCCGTTAAATATCGGTGGGAGTAAACCCCGTCCGACATAGTGTGAGGTTTTTTATCGTTTAGGATATGGTAAATCTGGAAGACCTAAAATATAATCGGCAGAAACATTATAAAATTTACAAAGTTTTATAATATCTTCCACCTTGTATTTACTGCGTCTTTGTTCATATTTTGATATTGCGGATTGTTGACAATTAAGTAATTTTGCAATATCTTTTTGACCTAAATCACGGTCTTCTCGAAGTTGAGTAAGTCTATCTACATAATCCATTTTGAACACCTCAAAATAATTATATAAATTCTAAAACGGACTATTGACAAAAAGTCTATAACAGACTATAATGTACATGGTTTAACAACCGTCGCCAAACTAAAACATATAAATATTTGCATCGTTGCATATTGCAACGCAAAAAAACACCTTGTCAAGCGACAAAGTGTTTTTTGTTTTAAGTAAAATTATTGATTCAAATCTTTTCAGCAACTTCAAAAACTTCTGCGGGAAGCTCTGCTTCGTCGCAAGAGATTGTGAATACAAACTCTACATCATCAATTTTAGCAAGACGAGCAAGGAATGCTGCGAGCTCGCTGTAATCGCGTGAACCAATGCGAAGTGTAGCGTCACCAAAGATGTGTGTTATGTCGTTATTGCCTGCTTTTACGCCTGCAAGAAGACCATAGTATTCATCATAACCACAAATTGAAAAATCGTCAGCATAAATAAGACGGGCTTTATGGCTAACGGAAAATGTAAGTGTGCCGCCTTTTTCGATACATACAACGTTACCAAGGCTGGTTTCTGCCGCAGAGTTTACAAGCTCTACTAAACGCTTGGTTTTGCCTGCGCCTTTTTTTCCGATAATAAGTTTAATCATATAAAACAACTCCTTTATATTTACCGTGTAACCACGGTTACTTTGCTTTTTTAAATTATTTTGAAAGTCTTGCTTCCAATTCTGCCTTCATATCCTCATATCCAGGCTTGCCAAGAAGCGCAAACATATTCTTTTTATAGCTTTCTACACCGGGTTGGTCAAATGGATTAACGCCCAACATATAACCCGATATAGCACAAGCCTTTTCAAAGAAGTAGATAAGACGTCCAAGATTTTCTTCGTCCGCCTTGTCAACCGAGATTACAAGATTTGGCACACCGCCGTCGGTGTGGGCAAGCACGGTGCCTTGGAATGCCTTTTCATTAACATAAGACATTGTTTTACCTGCCAAGAAGTTAAGCCCGTCACCATCGTTATCTTCTTGCTCAATCACAACATCGCTACCGTTATCGCCAATAGTTACAACCGTTTCAAACATAAGGCGTGCGCCGTCCTGAACAAATTGACCCATGGAATGCAGATCGGTTGAGAAGGTAACTGATGCGGGGAACAGACCCTTGTTGTCTTTGCCCTCGCTCTCGCCAAACAGCTGCTTAAACCATTCTGCCATCATTGTAAAACGAGGTTCATATGACACAAGCAATTCTATCGACTTGCCCTTACGGTAAAACGCATTGCGAAGCGCCGCATACTGATAGCAGGGGTTAATGTTGATATCCTCGACATTGTAATCGGTCGCTGCCTTTTGTGCACCGAGCATAAGGGCATCTATATCACAACCTGCTGCGGCGATTGGCAAAAGACCAACCGCGGTAAGAACTGAAAATCTACCGCCAACGTCATCGGGCACTACAAAGCACTCATAACCCTTTTCGTCCGCCAAGGCTTTTAGTGTGCCGCGGGCTTTATCGGTGGTGCAATAAATGCGTTTTGCCGCTTCCTCTTCACCGTAGCGGTCTTCAAGGAGTTTTCGGAATACGCGGAACGCAACTGCGGGCTCGGTGGTGGTACCTGATTTTGAAATAATGTTTACAGATACACGCTTGCCCTCGCATATTTTAAGCAAATCAGAGAGGTTAGAGCCGCTGATGCTGTTGCCTGAAAAATAAATCTCGGGAGCGCCGTCACGAATGGTGTTATAGTAGGGTCCTTTTAAAAACTCTATGGCCGCGCGTGCGCCAAGGTATGATCCGCCTATACCGATAACGATGAGAACGTCAGTATCGGACTGAATTTTTTTAGCCGCCGCCTTTATGCGTGAAAACTCATCCTTGTCATAATTGAAAGGTAGGTCAACCCAACCTAAAAAGTCATTACCAAGACCGCTTTTTTCATTAACTGTCTTGTGCGCGTCGGCAACCTGACCTAAAAGACCTTTTAGGTCGTTTTCACGAATAAAATCTTTTGCATACGCGCTACTGAAATTAAGTGACATTAAATCAATCCTTTTTGTTTTTTGAGGCAGAGTATATCGCCCCACCTTGTTAAATTTATTTTACATTATTTTTGACGGTTTTGCAAGCATATTACACAAATTTTCACAAAAAAATTAAATTTTATTCAAACAATCCGTCTAAAATCCACAAAAAAGCGGTTAAAAAACTCATCTTGTCAACATTTTCGGCAGAAATTATATCTACACTGCCTAGTTGTTCATCGTTTAAAAAGAAATCCACCGTGCCTACAACCTCATTCTTTTTTATCGGGGAGGTGAGGTCTTGCTTTAAATTTACTTGCTGAGTTACAGAGGCTGTCTGGCTTTTTTTGAGTAGCGTGTCAAAGCTGTCTGCAACCATTATTTTCACTGTTTTTTGAACGCCGTTTTTAATATCTAATTCATTAATATCAAGTTGCGGATTTATGCTTGCATATTCGTAATTTGCAAAGCCATAATCAAGCAATTTTTTTGCACCGTTAAAGCGGTCCTGTGATGTATCTCCCGACATAATAACAGCAACTAATTCCAGACCGTTTCGTTCGGCTGTAGCCGAAAGACAGTATCCCGCTCCGGAGGTGGTGCCCGTTTTTAGTCCGGTTGTGCCCTCGTAAAAGCGTACCAATTTATTAGTGTTTACAAGTTCGCTCTCGCCGTTTCTTAAAGTGTCCATCCAAACGGTAGAATAATTCTTAATCAAGTCATACTTTATAAGTTCTTTGGACATTATTGCTACGTCGTGCGCGCTTGATATATGCCCCTCGGCGTCAAGTCCTGTGGCATTTTCAAAGTGAGTGTTTGTCATACCGAGCTCGGCGGCGCGCGCATTCATCATAGCCACAAATCCCTCTTCGCTTCCGGCTATTTGTTCGCCCAGCGCAACAGTAGCATCGTTTGCTGAGGCGATAACCGCCGCTTTTAACAGGTCATCTACCGTCATACTTTCCCCAGGCTCAAGCCATATCTGTGACCCGCCCATACTGCAGGCATGGTCGCTGGCATTTACTACGTCTTCGACCGACATTTTTCCGCCTGCAATACTTTCCATCACAAGCAGTAGCGACATTATTTTGGTAATAGATGCGGGTGGTAACTGTTCATCAGCATTCATTTCATAAAGAATTTTACCGCTGTTTACTTCCATAAGTATTGCCGATTTTGCCTTAATATCAAGAGTTGTACCAATTGCCGCATCGGTAACAGCGGCATCTATTGGAATTTCAATATCCGATATATCACATTCACTAGACACTGTGACAGCCTTTGCATTTATACACGAACAAATTAAAAGACAGCAACACAGAGCAAAAGATAATAATATTTTAAATGTTTTCATATTTATTCCCCCTATAAACTATAGGTATGTGAAAAAATATGAAAATATAATAAAAACTAAGTTTGCGTCTAGCAAACCTAGTCTTTTGTTATGATTGGATTTTTTTAAATGAGTAAAATTCGCCGCGTTTAGCTATAAGCTCATTATAAGTACCGTATTCTACACATCTGCCTTCTTTGATAACGGCAATTTTGTCGGCATTTTTAATGGTAGAGAGTCGGTGCGCGACAATGAATGTTGTGCGATTGCGCGTAAGATTATCGATAGCGGCTTGAATTTCGCGTTCGGTTACACTATCAAGCGCGCTGGTTGCTTCGTCAAAAATAATAACCTTTGGGTCGCGGATTATAGCTCTTGCAATAGCTATTCGCTGACGTTGACCGCCTGAAAGCTTTGCGCCGTGTTCACCTACGGTTGTATCCAGCCCGTATGGAAGTTTTGCTATCACGTCATCAAGTTGCGCGGCATGTATGGCAGCGGACAATTGTTCATCTGTATAATCATCATTGCCGTAGGTTATGTTTTCGCGGACTGTACCCGAAAACAAAATAGAATTTTGAGGTACCACGGAAATGAATTTTCTGTACGAGCGCAGATCAAAATCCTTTATGTTCTGTCCGTCTATAAGTAATTCGCCCTTTTCGGCTAAGTTAAATCCTGTTACAAGGTTAACGATGGTGCTTTTTCCGCTGCCCGATTCACCGACAAGTGCTATTGTTTCACCTGATTGCACTGTAAGGTCAAGACCGTTTAGCACATGGGTTTCAAGATCGTAGTTGAAAATAACATTTTTAAATTCATATTTACCTTTAAGGTTGGAAAGCTTAGGTTTACCGTGGTTTTTTTCAATATCATATGCTGACAAAATCTCACCGATAGAGCGTATTGCATCGGCGCCTCTTGTGATTGCGGGAAGCAGATATACTATGCCCATAACATTGGTTGAAAGAGAGGAAAAATATGTTTGATAAAGCGAAACTTCACCAATTGTTATGAATTTTTTAAATGCCATAAATGCGGTGATAAAAAGACAAAGTATTTGAAAAAAGTTCATCAGCGCCCAGCTTAACGCGCCAAAAAAGCTATAGGTAGAATCCGAGCGATATCCGCGTTCGGCAATTTTAGTAATTGCGCGGGTAAGCTTTTTGACCTCGGTATTTTCAAGAGAGTGAGCTCGTGTTACGGGTATGAGCTCTTCCATATCGTAAACCGCCGCCGAAGTGTTTTCAAGCTCCATTCGAAATTCTTTCGTTTGGGTATGCATTATTTTGTGAAAGCCCTTTTGTAAAAAAACTGCCGCGGGCACAAGGAGTAGAAACATAAAAAATATTATAATATTATTTGATATAACCACAATCAAGGTTATACACATATTAATAAGAGTGCCGAGGATAGTGTTCATAATGTGTGATGCGAGGTCGGTGACAACCTCAACATCACGCATAACTTTTGATTGAATTTTGCCCGATTGGGTATCCTTGTGATATGTAATAGACAGCTGCTGCAGTTTTCTAACCATAGCGCCGCGAAGACCTGCCTCTACGTTGCGATTGGCTTTTGAGAGAATTTTAACATACAGCGTGTGAAAAGGAATGTTGATTAGCAAAAGCAAAGCGGCAATTATAGCATCGATTGCAATTCGCCAAACAAAATTCTGAGGAGGGTTTGTAACCAGATTTATTATGTCTGCGGTTATGAGGGGGAGCACCCACATAGGACTGTCTTTAATAATATAAATAATTGCGCCTATTATGAGCTTGCAGTAGTGTCCTTTGTAAAGCTTAAACAGTAATCTCAGAGCACGTATTTTATCTGGGTTTTCAGCCATATATGCACGAATAAAACGATCCTCTGTTTTAATAATGTTATCTTCAAAAAAATGTTGTTTTTCGCGTGGGATTTTTTGCAATGAAAAACACCTCTTGCTGTGGAAAATGAGCAATTTTAAGTTACCACAAAAAAAGGTGTTTTGTCAATATAAAGAAATAAAATTATGCCGACCGTTCGATTATTGCTGCCATAACAGTTATATCGTCGGGACGAGTTTTTATATATCTTCGGCGAGCACATTCGCATATGTGTTCAGCAAGATCCTGTGCTCCGCCGTCACCCCAGGCTTCAAGCTCGGTGCGAATCCATTCGGTGCCATCAAAGGTAACACCGTCCGAAACCAATAGTAATATATCGCCGTAATGAAGACGAATGCCTGCGCGGTCAAAAGCAACCTCTTTTAGAATGCCGATGGGTAAGCTGTTGCTTTCTGCCTTTCCGGAATGACCGTTCTTGCGTACTATGGTAGGCGCGGAACCCGCTTTATAAAGCTCGGTAACTCCCGTGAAAAGATCTATGCTTGCTATATCCAGTGTGGCTAGAGATTCGTCGCTTGATTTAAAAAGCATAGATGAATTAATTATTTTAAGAGAACAATCGTATCCAAAGCCGGCTTTTAGTAACCGTGCCATAAGTCCGGATGCCATTGCGCCGTCAACCGCGGCTCTGCCGCCCGTACCCATACC
>CAYLXT010000002.1:0-51481 GCA_964387615.1 uncultured Ruminococcus sp. | reverse complement strand
ATGTTCGCAAGCGTGTCGGCAGCAGGGTCACATCAACCTATGTTGATGTGTATTCCGATACGCTTTATCAATTATTGCTTCGCAACAACGCTGAGGCAAAGGAACTGCGAAAGCAAATCCGCAAGGTTGAAAAGGCTCTCGCCGAAATAGGTTTTACGGAAAATGAGTTATCTCCTGATGTTTTACTCAACCTTGATTTTGCCCGAATAAATATGAAATTATCCATTTACGAGCAGGCAGTTTTAGAAGGTGTTGCAACCTCTTTCCCACAAACCGAGGATATTATCGAAAACGGCAAGGTCAACGGTGTAACGGCAAGCGATGTGCAAAAAATATTAAACTTAAAACACGCTTGGGAGTTTATTTTAGATAAAGACGTGTTGCAGGTTAAAAGCGATTATTCTATCCTTTGTCATATTGCAAAGCTTGTAAACGAAGGTTTTTTCGCAAGTGGCGGCAGAATTCGCGGCGTACCCGTAACCATAGGCGGTACTTCTTATATGCCACCACTGCCTATTGAAACAATTGTTATTGAAAACATTTTAGAGATTATAAGCAAAGATAGCGAGCCGATTGATATAGCCATTGAGCTTTGCCTTTACTGTATGAAAACACAAATTTTTAACGACGGAAACAAACGCGCCTCTGTTATTTTTGCAAATCATTATTTAATCTCAAAAGCAGGTGGCTTGCTGGTTATCCCAAAAAATCACGTGCCCGAATTCAAGAAACTTTTAATTCGGTATTACGAGGATAAAGACAACGGCAAAATCAAACAATTCCTAAAACTAAATTGTCACAAAAATTTTAGATAACATAAAGCGAGGTGGAAAGCCACCTCGCTTTTGCTATGTATAGGTCAAAAGATGCTCTTTTACGCATTAATGTATAGATTTAAAAGATATCTTTATTCGCCTTTAATAGCTTTGATTAAAAATTTTGCAATGTCGGTGTTGTCAACTGTTTTATCTTTGAAATATTCGCTGCCCTTTCCTACGGCAAAAACGCGGACGGGTGTGTCGGTGTGCTCGGTAACCGTGAGCAAATCAGTCAGTTTTTCGTCGCCTTCGGGAAGCTTTACGCCGCCTGTTTCGTGGTCGGATGTAATAATTAGCAATGTGTCGGGATTATTTTTCATAAACTTAAGCGCCGCCGCTACCGTGCGGTCAAGGGTAACCACACTGCTAAGCTTACCGTTAATGTTGTTCTTGTGACCGTACTTGTCGGTGCCCGAGCTCTCAATCATTAAAAAGAAACCGTTATCATTCTGCAGTCGCTTAAACGCAACCTCGGCGCATTGTGCCAGGTTGTACGAAGCCACGGTAGAAAATCCATCCAGAAAACCAAAAAAGGGCTTTTCGTTATTTTTATCGGTGTCAAGCGTTTCTTTAAAGCGTCTGAAATCCTTTGCCACCAGATATTCGTTGTCAAAAATCTTTCGGGCATCACCCTCAAGCAGTGCGGATGTGCTTGTGTAATCCTTGCACATAAGCACATCGGGCTTGAACTCAACCATAGCGTTAGCGAGTTCTTTTGAGTTTTCGCGCGAAATATTATGTACAACAAAGGATGTAGGTGTTGCACCTGAGAGGTCTTCATCGGTTATAATGCCGATTTTTTTGCCTTCTTCACGCGCGATTTCCGCCATATTTTTAAGGTCATTGCCTTCGGTGTCCTTGCCGACATATCCGTTATTGGTTTTGGTTCCCGTCGCAAGCGCGGTGCCCGATGCGGCCGAGTCGGTAACCTCGGCATCGGCGGAATGCGTTGTTACAAGACCGTGATTCTCAATCTGGTTCAGCACCAGACCAAAATCATACACGCCGTTTACATTATCTTCTGCTAAGGTAATATCATTTGGTCCCATACCGTCGCCTATTATTAAAATGATGTTTTTAGGTGTTGTAAAATCCTGATTTATGATTTTTTGCGCTTGTCTTCTGGTTATTTTTATTTCGTCCTCGGTATACCAACCGTCCGCCAAGGTGTTGCCGCAGGCGGAAAGACTAAAAATCAAAACCAGAGATAAGAGAATCGCTAAAAGCTTTTTCATATCAAAACCCCTTGAATTTTTATGGTTTTATTTTATCTTAGTATTACTGAATTGTCAAGAAATGACGAATAAAAACAAAACCCAACAAAGCAAAATGCCTTGTCGGGTTTTTGTTGTGATTTAATCAAACCAATCTACAGGAAGCTTGACTGTGCCGTCGTCGCTTGATGTGATTTCCTCGGAAACAGTATTGTCAGATGACGTTTCGTCAGACGAGGCTTCGCTTGATTGACTGTTGTCATTGTCAGCGTTATCAGAAGAGCTTTGCGATGTGTTGCTTGAACCGCTATCGACCGACGAGCTATTGCTTTGCGAAGAGTTACCCGTCGAGGAAGCTTGAGTATCAACGCTTTCAAAAACATCCTCTTCAAGCTCTATGCCCTGCGATGATATATCATCTGATGAAGCGCTTTTATCGGTTGCGCCGTTTTGAGCACTGTCAGAAACACCTTCCGACACGCTTACAAAACTGCTTGTTTCGTTTGTGCTTGAGCTACCTTTACAGGCAACAAGGCAGAATAGCAAGCATAAGCAAAGTGCTAAAATCAAAAGCTTTAATGTTTTATGATTTTTCATTTTATTGCTCCAAATCAAATTAAAATTCTTCCTCTTCGCCCTCAAAAGGATCAGGTCCAAGAGGACTGGTTACAATAATATCAAGATCACATAAGTTATATATTTCAATCTCGGCCAACGGGAAGGGGTGATTGTTATTCTGATTTTTCATATTATTTGTCCCCTTTCTTATTGTGCTGCATATGCTTTTGCGGATTTACCAAAACGGTAAAGCGCTAACGCAAGGTCTTTCATAGCCTGAGTTTTGCCATTGGTATATTTTGAATACGCATAAACGTTTACGCTATATTCAAGTGTTTGAACTACTGTTTCACCTTCGTAAAGAGAGAATGTGTAAATAGTGTCAAATTCGGTTGCCTTTATGCCTTCTGTTATATATCGGTCGTTTTCAGAGTCATATTGAAGTTCAACTTCTTCACCATCGCCAACCTTAACGCAAACCTTTATGGTTGCATTTTCGGGATTGTTAACCTTAACAACGAGGGCATTTATAGCATCAAACCAAACAGTCGCAGATTTAAAGTTCGAAGAACCTGCGCTTATGGATAGATTTGCAAGCAATTTTTCGGGTACAGCAGTAGATTGTGTGCCAAGAGTCGTAACACCGCTGGTTGCAAGATTGTCGGTGTTGTAATTGGTGTATTGCTGAGCCGCCGCGCCGTAATAGAGCATATCGGTTATAAACTGAATAAGCTCGGTACTTGGATTATCTGCGAGTAGGTTGATAGCATTTTGTTTAATACTGTAGTCGTCTTTTACGTCAATTATACCGCCGTTAATCAAAAGCTCTGCCTTAATAATATCTGCCATACGCTGTGGAGCAAGACCTTCAAAATCAAATACGTATTGACCGTCAACCAAAATGCCGCTTACAGTTGTTGAAATGCCGTCTATGGTGAAGCGCATTTCGAGTGTGTAATTTGAAAGGTCTTCGGCAGTTGTTATTTCCGTGCCGTATCTGATGCTAAGGTCAGCGCCTACGCTTACCTGCGCGCTGTTGATATTTGCGTCAATATGCTTGTAAAGTGCTACCGGCTTTTGTGCATTTGTATAATAACGGAAGCGATAGTTGTCTTTATTGTTTGTTGAGTTAAATGTCAAAACCTTGCCCGTGCTACCGGTTATTGTAAGCGCGCCATCAACGAGTGTTATTGTGTGGATATCTGCTGTGCCTGTTGTTATTCCGTTGCCGGTGGACAATGGTCCTATATAGGTTCCGTCTGCTGTTTTTAGAGTATATCCGTCACCCGATTTTTCGATTATAATCTTGGCGGCATCTAAAGACTGTTTTGCCTTTACTACTCCGCCGTTTAATGCAACATTTTTAATAACGTTATGTGCCTGGTCAAGTGTTTCGCGGCCACCGTCAAATACGACGCTATCATTTTCATAAACTATTAGATATTCGCCGGACCAGTCGGTTTGATCGTTGAGCACCTTTATGTAGCAACCGTCGGTTTCATTATCGGTTATTGTGCCGTTTGTGAAATAGTAATATGTAGTGACAGTTGTTGTGCTGCCTGAACTGCCGGCAGTTACAAATACAATTGAGTTAATCATACAACGATAACCTGTGCTCGTGGTAGCAAAGGTTATGTCTTTGGTTGATGTGGTATCAACCTTTATTGCGGTGTACTCGCCTTTATCAGAGGTAGTGGTGATGGCGTGTGACGTGCCGTTAATGTTAACAGTTACCTTTTTTGCTTTGTAACCTGCAACATTAAAAATCACATTAGTAACATCGTCTGGTACGGACATACTAAAGCTGCCAACCGCACTGCTTGTACCTAATTTAAAAGCAGAATTACCTTTGGCATCGAGCGCGCCGGTGTAAAATTTGACGCCGCTGGTTATGCTTAAAGTGTAGCCGTCAACAGTTTCTGTGTATCCTGTATTATTGCTGCCGTCAGAATGCGATGCGTTACCGTTTGAGCCCAAATTAAATGTAATTTCAGTCTCTGTTGCCTCTGTGCCTTCGCTTTCGGTTACTTCACTACGTGAATATACCGCATAAAACGTAACTTCTGCATCAACCGTATGGGTATAACCCGTTGCTAAAATTTCGGGCTTGGTTGTGGTCTCGCCTGTAAAATCACTCTTTACCCAACCCTCAAATTTCCAACCAAGAGGCACGTTGCCAATATGGGCAGGAAGATTTGTGGTATTGCCGATATATACATCCTCGGTTAAAGCAACGCTACCATGCTGGCTGTAACTTACGGTGGCCTTTGCACGCTCTTTAAAGTTGATTTGAACGGTTACATCTGCGGTAGCTTCTACTGTAAAGGTGTTGCCATTTTGTGTAACTGTTGCTGTACCGCTCACGATTGTATAAGGATTTGTTGAATCAATCTCATATCCCGATTTGGGTGTTGCGGTAATGTACTTACCGCTTAGTTCTACAGTACCATGTGCACTGTTGCTTGACTGTGGGGTTACAGTGTATGCGCTTTCAGCTTCAAGAGCAGTAACGGTAATTGAGTCAAGTCTTACCTGTGCGGTAAGAGCAGATACCGTAAAACTATCTACAGGGGTCTCAAAAGTAACGGTTACAATCTTAGCGTCTTCGGTATCTATTGCAACTGTAGCGCTGTCAACAGTGCCGATTGAAGTGTTTAATGCAGTTGCGTAAGAAGATGAATTTGCTGTGAATTTTATCTCTTTTATTTTACCTGTGTGCTGGAGTGTTATGCTGGAACTTTTATAAAGGCGAACAGGGTCTGAGTAGTCAGCAACTTTATCAGATGAACCCGCCTTATCGTTGGTAAAGGTAAGGCCGGCGTTTGACCAAACCTGCTGGTCGTCGTTTATGGAAACGCGTTGGTCGGTGGTAGAAAAATCAATTGTCGCATTTACCTCAACAGTGTTTTCGGTAGAGCTACTGTCACCCGAGCCGGTATCACCTGTATCGCCGCTATCTCCGGTAGTGTCGTCAACTGTTTCAAGTTTGTAAAGTGCAACCGACTTTTGTGTGCCTTTGTAGTAACGGAAACGCTCTTGTCCGGAGGTTGCGTTAAACATTAGCATATATTCTGTATTGCTTGCATTAGCAATTGTTGTTGCATCACCATCAATAGACAAACTATGTGCAAATGCAGTAGAGCCATATACTATTTTTGCATCGGTGCCGCTTTGGCTAATGTAATTACCGTTTTGAACTTTTATTGCATATCCACTATCTAATTTTTCAAGTGTTACCGCTGCTGCTGAGGTTTCTTCACTTACGGGAATTTTACCATCACTTATTGTTACAGAAATGTTATTTTGTGCTGCGTCAGCAGTTAAAGCACCGTTAAATGCCTTGCTTCCTGTCTCGTAAACGATAAGATAATTACCCGACCAATCGGTTGGTGCCTCAGTAACCTTTACATAGTAATTACCAGTTGCATCGGTTGTTGTGTCGCCGGTAGTATCGTCGCTTGTACTGTCGCCACCTGTAGAGCCTTCTATATCTTCGCCGCCGGAAGGAGATGTATATCCGGTAGGAACGGACTCGTTAAAGAGATCGAATGCAAGCTCGGGGTAGTCAACGAACACGTTACGTGTGCCTGTAATTGCTTCTACCGAGTCGTTACGACCAAGCTCCCAGGTGTCAACAGGGTCAGCCTCTATCCAGTCAATTAGCATTTCCTGACTTTCGATAACGCCGTTTGTGCCGAAAATACTACTGGAATTGTAGTCAGAGCCGGTATTGGTGCATTCCCAACGAACATATTGATAAAGTATAATACGCGCTACGTCGCCGCGAAGGTCATATTTGCTGCCCGATTGATCGTTTGGGTTAAAATAACCGTCACTTTCACCGTATGCTTTATTTCCTCGGCTACTATTTTCACTTACCGAAGCAGGACGAAGCATCATAATATCGTTTTCGCCATTGCCTGCAAGGTCACCCTTGCTGTTAGGCCAGGTATGTTCACGATTCCAGGTAGAACCGCTGTCCCACTCGGGACCGATAGCTACGCCTGAATAGAACGAGGATATAGTGCTGGGATTACCGCTGTTTTGACAGTCGGTGTATTTAAACAAATCTTTTGTTTCCTCGTAAGATGTTACGTTTTTGTGCTTGCTTTCCATCAAGTTGTGTAGAGCGCTGTAAAGCGTGCTTGACGGTACAGCGCTTTCGGTACTACTGCCATTAAGGTTTAACAGCCCTGACAGTGTAACCTTGTTATTTGTGTAAAAGGCTTCTGCTTTTGGTGACAAGAAGGTTGCAGTAGTTCCTCTTGTACCCCAGTTGTAAATGTTGGTGCCATCATAAACGTAATTTACAGTATTATCTGCCGCAAAAGCAGACAGATTCATACCAAACAGTACGCTTACGCACATTACAAGCGCCATAATTACAGCGAAGGACCTTTTCATTGTAATTTTCATTTTTTAACCCCTTCCGAATTTTTGATATAATATCCATAGTATAAATATATATTTATAATACCATACGCTGTACAAGCCTGCAACGAATATTTAGGTCCAAAAAACATAATTGGAACACATAACAAAATAACCCGATTTTAATAGGTGTAATTTGTCGCTTTTTGCTAAAAATATGTCAGCTTTGTAAAATAATAACGCTTTAATTTACTTTTTTGGTAATTTGTGTTACAATAAACCGATGGCGGTGATATTATGAGCAAAAAGGAAACGGCAAAAAGATATATTTTATTTGTTATATCCTTGCTGATTATGGGGTTTGGTATCGCCCTCACAAAGCATGCAGAGCTTGGCGTTACACCGATTTCTTCGGTGGCAAATGTTGTAAGCATTAAATTTACCTTTTTATCCTTTGGTATGTGGCTTACGGTTTCAAACTGCGTTTTGCTGATAGGTCAGATAATCCTTCTGCGTCGTAATTTTAAGCCGATACAGCTGCTTCAGCTTCCGCTATCCGTCCTGTTCGGATATTTTACCGACTTTGGAATGTGGATAGCCTCGTTTATACCAAACGATATTTACATTATACGGCTGTTGCTGGTGCTGGCAGGTATTGTTATTCTCGGTGTCGGAATTGCGCTTGGAGTCATTGCCGATGTAATACTAAACGCGGGAGAGGCTTTTGTAAAAGCGCTCGCCGATGTGACAAAAAAAGACTTTGGCAATACAAAAATTGTATTTGATGTTTCCTGGGTGGCGCTTTCCATACTGTTATCACTATTGTTTTTTAACGGTCGGCTTGAGGGCACCCGCGAGGGAACGGTGATTTCGGCGGTTTTGGTAGGGGTTGTCGTAAAATTTGTCCGACCGCTACTGCAAAAGCCAATAACAAGATTGCTTGCTAAATAATTTTTAAATTTTAACAAGAGGCTTATAATGAACGACTTAAAAAATGTAAAGCTTTTTTTGCTTGATATGGACGGCACAATTTACCTTGATAATGATTTATTTGACGGGGTTACCGATTTTTTAGAGCACGTAAAAAACATCGGCGGAAAATATATTTTTCTTACCAATAACTCTTCAAAAAGCGTGGATAAGTATATAGAAAAATTAGCGTCATTAGGAATTAGTTCTACAGCGGACGATTTCCTGACCTCTACCGACGCGACAATACTTTATTTAAAGAAGAAAAAACACAATAAAATCTATGCTTTGGGTACGTCGTCTTTCAAGCAACAGCTAAAAGCCGCCGCTTTGCCGATAACCGAAAAGGTAGAGGACGGTATAGACTGTCTTTGTATGGGCTTTGATACCGAGCTTACTTTTAAAAAGCTTGAGGACGCCTGTATTCTGCTTGGGCGCGATATTGACTATATAGCGACAAATCCCGATTGGGTGTGCCCGACATGGTACGGTTATGTGCCCGATTGCGGCTCGGTCAGCGAAATGCTTTATAATGCTACCAAAAAGCGCCCCGTGTTTATAGGCAAGCCCGAGCCCACTATGGCGCTTTTGGCGATGGAAAAAACAGGCTTCACCCCACAACAAACCGCACTTATCGGCGACCGCCTTTACACCGATATTGCCTGCGGAGTGAGAGCCGGAATAAACAGCATATTTGTCCTTTCGGGCGAGGGAACAATGGCGGATGTAGAAGCAAGCGAAACAAAACCCGATTTTATATACGACAACATTAAAAAACTGTATGAGGATATATCTTAAAAAAAGAGGGGTGACGCGTCACGCCTCTTTTTTGTGTTCGTTTTCATTAAGTGATAATTTTTTATAGTTAAGGGCGGATGCGCCAACCAATTTTTTAAAGGTTTTCATAAAGTGTATTTCGTCCGAAAAGCCACAAGAAAAAGCCACCGAGCTTACCGATAAATCGGTTGTTTTTAATAGTTCACAAGCAAGCTCAATACGCTTGTTTATTATATATTTAATAGGCGTTATGCCGTACTCTTTTTTAAAAAGTCGCAAAAGATGCGCGTGGCTGATGGTTGCATCGCGGCAAAGCTGTTCTATATTAAAGCCGGCCAGAGCAAAGTTTTCGTCAATTAGCTTTTTGACAAACTTAATACCCGTTAGTTCGTCGCTTTTGTTATACTGCTCTAAAATATCAAAGAAAGCGGACAATACCTTAAAATGACCGCACTCATTTAATAATAATTTATCAAATAAATTTTTAAGTATATACTTTGTTTTTTCAAAATTTTTAATTTTGCTTACGGGAGTGTTCTCTAAAAAGCCGACAAGTGTACTGTACTGTGTGATTTCGCTGCACGAAAAGGCAAACCACACATATTCCCAAGGGTCGTTTTTATCGGGGTAATATCGCATTTTACAGTCGGGTGGTATAAAAAACATTTCGCCTGCGCGAATTTTATATCTTTTGCCGTAAATTTCTAACGTGCCACTTCCCGACAGCACAAAGTGCCATGTATATATCTTTTGTGTGCGAAAAATTTTTTCAGGCTTTACAACACTGAAATCGTCATATCCGACATGAGATATACTTAAATCCTGATTATAATAAAAAAACTTGCAAAAAGAGCTTTCTTTAATAAAATTTCCCATAAAAATCTCACCAAAAATCATTATATCACAGTGTGTTTTAAATTTCAAATGATAAAAAAACACAGTTTTTTGATAAATAATTACATTGTTAATATAGTAGATGGTTGTTATAATCAAATTACAGTATTTATATTGGGAGATGTTTTTATGATTAAGGCTTGTGTTATAGGACTGGGACAAAGAGGTCATATGCTTATTCGCGACGTGCTTTTAAAGATTGACAAATTAGAAATCATATCTGTTTGCGACGTGTATGAGGACCGAATTGAAAAAACACTTGAAACCTTAAAAACCGCTAACCAAACAGCCCAAGGCTTTACTGATTATAAAGAGGCTTTAGCGGTAGATGGCGTGCAAGCGGCGTTTATATTTACCGATTGGAGCACACATACCGAAATGGCCATTTACGCTATGGAGCGTGGTATTGCCGTTGCAAGTGAGGTAGGTTGCGAATATTCTTTGGAAAATTGCTATAAATTAGTAAAAACCTGGGAACAAACCCACACACCGTATATGTTTATGGAAAATTGCTGTTGGGGTAAGGACGAATTATTGGCAACCTCCGCCGCAAGAAAAAATATGTTTGGTACTATCGTGCATTGCGCGGGCTCATATTCTCACGATTTGAGAAAAGAGATATCCTATGGACATGTAAACCGTCACTATCGCTTTGATAATTACAAGCACCGCAATTGTGATAACTACCCGACTCACGAGTTTGGTCCGATTGCAAAGCTACTTGATATAAATCGCGGCAATCGCGTGCTCACCGTGTCATCCTTTGCTTCAAAGGCGGCAGGACTTGAGGAATATATAAAAACCCGCGACGATGCTACCGACGAGATGAAAAACACTAAATTTTTACAGGGCGATATTGTTACCACGGTGCTTACCTGCGCAAATGGTGAGACAGTAACCCTTCGCCTTGATACAACGCTGCCCCGTTCATACAGCCGTGATTTTACCGTTCGTGGCACAAAGGGTATGTATATGCAGGACGTAAATATGTTCTTCTTTGACGGTGATAAAGAATATTTTGAACCTGTAAATTTTTACAAAGAAAGCTTTAATAACGGCGAAAAATACGAGGCAGACCTGCTTCCCGATTGTTGGAAAAAGATTACACCCGAGGAGATTGCATCAGGCCACGGAGGTATGGACTATTTTGCATACAACGCTTTTGTTGATGCGCTGATAGTAGGCGATGAAATGCCGATTGACGTTTACGATGCTGCCACATGGCAGGCGATATCTGTGCTTTCTGAAATGTCAATAGCCGCAGGCGGCGCGCCACAGGCAATGCCTGACTTTACAAACGGCAAGTGGCAGACAAGACCCCGTAAAGATGTTTGTGAGTTTTAAAATTTTATTTACTAAAGCGATAAAATGGTATATTATTTGAATATACCATAGGAAAAGGGGCTTCTCATATGGAATTCATATTAGGTTGTAATTATTGGGCATCAAACGCCGGTATAGAGATGTGGCGGCAGTTTGAGCCTAATACAATAGAAAACGATTTAAAGATTTTAAGCGCACACGGCGTGAAATACCTTCGCGTTTTTCCGCTCTGGCGAGATTTTCAGCCTGTAAAACCAAATTTTGCCGCAGGTGGTAAACTGTCTGAATACGTTATGGAAAGCGGCAAGAAACCACAAAACGATTATTTTCTTGACGAAAATATGATGGAGCGTTTTTCAAAATTTTTAGATATTTGCGATACATATAATATAAGAATTATCATCGGTCTTATAACAGGTTGGATGAGTGGCGGACTTTTTGTGCCGACAGCGCTTTACGGTAAAGACGTTCTTACCGACCCTGCGGCGATATACCTTGAGCAACTTTTTATAAAAGGTTTTGTAAATGTTTTTAAAGACCGCAACACTGTTTATGCATGGGATTTAGGTAACGAATGTAACTGTGCGGGTGTGGTAAATACCCCGTTTGAAGCGGCGAACTGGACCGCTGCTATCTCTAACGCTATCCGCGCGGCTGATAACAGCCGACCTGTTATTTCGGGTATGCACGGTCTGACGCTTGACGGCAACTGGACAATTGATACCCAAGCTCAATTTACCGATATGCTCACTACCCATCCCTATCCGCTCTGGTGTAGACATACTACAATTGATGAAACCTTGTCGCTCAGAACCACTATGCACGCAACGGCTGAGAGCAAGTGGTACGCCGACATAGGCGGCAAGCCCTGTCTTGCCGAAGAAATCGGCACAATGGGACCAATGGTATGCAGTAACGAAAAGGCGGCAGACTTTTTGCGTCTTAATCTGTTTTCTCTTTGGGCAAACGGCGCGACGGGCGTTATGTGGTGGTGCAATCACGACCAGAATTTACTTGAAACTTTTCCATACACAGTTAATATGGTAGAGCGCGAGCTTGGTCTTATTGACAACCAAAATACACCAAAGCCTGCGCTTTATGAAATCAAAAGATTTGCTGAGTTTTTGAAAAACAACAATATCAATTTGTCTGCCGCCCAAGAAAACGGTGTTTGCCTGCTCACTAAAGGTCAGGATCACTGGGCAGTGGCATATATGACCTATGTCTTGTCTAAAGGGTGCGGACTTAATCTTAAATTTGCTGATGCATTGGGCGGCTCCTTGCCCGAGTCAAATTTGTATTTAATGCCATCGGTAAACGGAATTACCGTTATGCACAAGGAAACATTTGACGAGCTGATAAAGAGGGTTTGTGACGGCGCCGATATATATATATCAGCGGGCAGTGTGCATTTAGAGGGCTTTGAAAAGCTTGTGGGACTAAAGGTGATAGATTCTTATATCTGCGGTCAGAGCAATGCGGCGGTTATAGACGGCGAGGAAATACCAATTTACAGACCAACGGTAAGAAAATATAAGCTCACTACAGCCAAGGTTATTGCAAGCGATAAGGACGGCAATCCGTTTATTACTGTAAACCGTTACGGCAAGGGACGAATTTTCTTTGTTGACGCGCCAATAGAGGCGTGCCTTACAGGCACTCATAACGCATTCAACCAAAACACCGAAAAGATATATGGAACTATCTTCAAGGAGCACATAAATTCCTTACCCGTAAAGACTGATGCAAAAGATGTTGCCCTTACCTATCATCCCGATAAAGATGGCGGCTATATCGTGGCAATAAATCATTCGTCAGAAGAAAAAACACTTAACGTGGATTTAAGCGAAGGCTTAAAAATTGAAAAGGTTATTTACGGCGACAGTGAAAAAATAAAACCGTATGACGCGTGTGTTTTAAAACTTAAACAACAATAAACAAACAGCGGAGCAATTTACTCCGCTGTTTAATATTCTATTTTTGAATATCTATCAGTTTAAATTGATTTTTCCTAAAGCTTAAAAGCCTCTCATCCCGCATTTTGCACAGCTCGTTTGACATTGCGCTTCGGTCTACCGATAAAAAGTCGGCTAACTGCTGGCGATTAAAGGGTATCGTTATATTACTGCTGTGTTGCTTTTTAGCTTCGTCGGAAAGATATGATATAAGCTTTTCGCGGGTGGTCCGCCTTGAAATGTGCGAAAGCTTTTGAACCAACTTACGATTTTTCTCTGAGACGGCAAAAAACAGATTTTGCACAACTTTTGAGTGAAAGACGCATCCTGCCGAACAGGTAGTAAGAAGCTTTTTTATATCAAATAAAATCACATCGCAGTCTTCAAGCGCTACAACATCGTTTAAAAGTGCGGCGTTATCGGCGCCCGCATATGCCTCGCCGAAAATATCCCCTGCGGCGATATGGTTTACGATACTTCGGTTGCCCCAATAATCCTCTGACTGTATAAGAATATTTCCTTTAACCAGAATCACTATGTTATCTATAATATCTCCCTGCCTGAAAATATATTCACCTTTTTTGTAACCTTTAAGCCGCGCGTCAAGACAGGATAGCATTGCTTCGGTCTCTTGCTCGCTAATGCCCGAAAAAAGTTTGGTTTTGTTTAGAATTGGAATATATTTTTTCACGAAAACCCTCTTTTTGTTGTAAAAACAACCGAAATTTTTATTTTATTGTAATATAATAAGCTCACAAAATCAAGAGAGGAAAGTTATTATGATAAGAAAAATAATAAAAATAGATGAAGAAAAGTGTAACGGTTGCGGTGCGTGCGCCGCGGCTTGTCACGAAGGCGCAATTGAAATGGTAAACGGAAAAGCAAGGCTTACACGTGAGGATTATTGCGACGGTCTTGGCGACTGTCTGCCCGCGTGCCCAACAAACGCCATAACCTTTGAAGAGCGTGAGGCGCCCGCTTATAACGAAGCGGCTGTTCTTGCCGCAAAGCAAAAAAATACAAGCACACCGCTTCCTTGTGGCTGTCCGGGAACAAACTCAAAGGTTATTAAACGCGAGTCGTGCGATTTGTCTGCGCCAACCATGTCAAATGCTCAAAGTCAGCTTTCACAGTGGCCTGTTCAGATAAAACTCGTACCAATAAACGCTCCGTATTTTGACGGTGCCAATCTGCTTATTGCCGCCGACTGCACAGCCTTCGCATACGGCAATTTCCATAATGAGTTTATTCGCAAGCATATCACGCTTATCGGTTGCCCAAAATTAGACGAGGGTGACTATGCCGAAAAGCTTACCGCGATAATTTCAAACAACGATATAAAAAGCGTTACCATTGTCAGAATGGAAGTTCCCTGTTGCGGCGGAATAGAAAACGCGGCAAAGCGTGCACTTCAGGCAAGCGGAAAATTTATTCCGTGGCGAGTGGTTACCATCTCTACCGACGGAAGAATAATTGACTAAAATAAAAAGCGGAGTGGGTTACCACTCCGCCTGCTTAATTTTAAACAACCAACAAAAATATTGTATCACATATTTTATGTTGTCGTCAAGAATTTTTTTGTAAGTTAAAACAATTTCTCCCTTTTAAATAATTTTCGCCATTTTATTTTATAAACTATGCGAATTGAAATGGGTGCTCAGATGTGGTATATTAAAGACACAGAAAAGAAAGGGTGATACCCGATGTTCATGTAAAATACTCTTAAAGCTTTTTAAGAATTTAAGGCAAAATCAAAGGTTAGAAAATTCCAAAATTTAATATTTAATAAAAATCAAAAATTAGAAAAAAGTAAAAAACAGTAAAAATAGCCTTAAAATCTTATTAAGAAAAGAGTTTTACATAAGCCTTCAAAAAACCGTTCAAGCCTCAAGAGGATCTCGCTTTACGGGAGTAGCAAAAGTGCTAAACAGAGGAACGTATGAAGTGATGTTTTTAAACGAAGGCAAAAATTTAAGAAAGTAGAGGTACAACAAAAAGATGTTAGATATCAAGAGTGAACAAAAATAGCTCTTGACCGATAAAAACCGTGTAAAGAAACGGTCGGTCAAGAGCTATTTTGTTTTTTTTATTTAAACATCTTAAGGATATCTTCTTTAGAGCGGTAGCCTATTGCGCTTGTCGCTACTTGGCCGCCTTTTACAACAAACAGCGCAGGTATGCTTGTAATGCCAAACTTTTGCGCAAGCAGCATCTGCTCGTCAACATTTACCTTGCCGACTGTATATTCGGGGTGCTCTGCGGCAATCTCGGCCACAAAGGGCGCTATCATCTGGCAAGGACCACACCAATCGGCGTAAAAGTCAAGCAATACCGGCTTTTGATTGTTTAATACTTCTGCTTCAAAATTTTCTTTGGTTATATGAATTACCGACATTTTAAATTTCTCCTTTTTAATCTTTTGATTTATAATACAGCAAGCAGTGGCAATAACCTTCAAAATCGGGGTCGGCTATCTGCTCGCGAAACTCTTTGCACATACATTTAAATTCCTCGGTTTTGGGCAAACGGCAGGGACAATATCCACCCTTTGCTTTAAGACCTTCTTTTATTTTTTTCACTATTTCTGGGTTTTCATTAAGTCTTACAGCCATTTACAGCACCTCATTTCATTTTTAGTATACCATAAAAACAAACAGTATGCAATAATATTGCTTTTCGTTCAATTTGTGATATAATAAACTAAGAAGGCGGTGGCAAAATGTTTGATGCTGTAAAAGTAAAGAATGAATGTGTTGTTTGGATAAAAGAGTTTTTTGAAAAGAACGGTAAAGATTGCAATGCCGTTGTCGGTATTTCGGGCGGCAAGGACAGCTCGGTTGCGGCGGCGCTTTGCGTAGAGGCACTGGGTGCTGACCGTGTTATAGGCGTGCTTATGCCGCAGGGCGAGCAGCACGATATTGATATGGCATATCTGCTTGTAAATCATTTAGGAATAAAGCATTATGAAATAAATGTAAAGGATGCTGTTGAGGGCGTCTTAAAATCAATGCCGCAAGAGTTTAATGTTTCGGTGCAGTCGCGCGTTAATCTGCCTCCCCGCATCAGAATGTCGGTGCTTTATGCCGTTAGTCAGTCACTTAACGGCCGAGTGGTAAACACCTGTAATCTGTCAGAGGATTGGGTTGGTTATTCCACCCGCTACGGCGACGCCGCAGGCGACTTTTCGCCGATGGCGAACCTGACCGTTACCGAGGTTAAAGAAATAGGTCGTGTGTTGGGACTGCCCGATGTGCTGGTTGACAAGGTGCCGATTGACGGCCTCTGCGGTAAAACCGACGAAGAAAATCTTGGCTTTACCTATGCCGAGCTTGACCGCTATATCCGCACAGGCAAAATCGACGATCAGGCAAAAAAAGAACTCATTGACCGTAAGCATAAAATGAACCTATTTAAACTACAGCTTATGCCAACCTTCAAACCGGAGATAAAATATGAATAAAATAGAAAGCTTTAAAATAAATCATTTAACATTAGAGTCGGGGCTTTATGTGTCGCGCCGTGACAAATGTGGCGATTGTGTAGTCACCACCTTTGACCTGCGCATTACCGCACCAAACCGTGAGCCTGTTATAGATATGCCCGCGCTTCATACAATAGAGCATCTTTGCGCGACCTATTTGCGAAATTCTGACAAAAAAGACGAGGTTGTTTATTTCGGACCTATGGGATGTCGCACGGGCTGCTACCTTGTTATGTTTGGTGACCTTACAAGCGAGGATGTTTACGAGCAGGTAATGGCAATGTGCGATTTTGTAATAAATTTTGAGGGTGATATACCGGGTGCTTCTCCTGTTGAGTGCGGCAACTACTCAGAACAAAATCTTAATATGGCAAAGTATTATATAAAGAAATATAAAAAAGATTTAACCGATAATAAGAATTTTGAATACAAATAAAGAAACGGAGTGAGAAATCACTCCGTTTTTGTGCTTTTGCGACTTGTTTTGTTTAATAATAAGAAGTTTTGTCGAATAACTTGACGATAAATTTAATTTGTGATATCATAATAGTGCGACGCGAATTTAATAGTGCAATTCATAGGAGATCGTTTTTACTTTGGTAAAAACGCAATCTCTTAATTTGACTATCTCTTGTGGATTGCAAATTCGCGTCGCGGCGAATGAGATACGCGTTTTTCGGTGCGTAGCTCTTGGCTGCGCACTTTTTTATTTTGTGCTTTTATTTTTTACAATAGCTGTTGTAACAATAAATTTAATATTGTTATAAAGGAGGGTAAACCTATGCCTGACTACAAGCAAATGTACTTTAACTTGCTTGACGGTGTCGAAAAAGCAATAGAAGAGCTAAAAAAGGTCGAACTCGCTTGCGAGGAAATTTACATAGACTCAGCAGACGAACAATAAAATTATTACATCATTAAAACCTCTGTCGTTTCTACGATAGAGGTTTTAATTAATCAAAATTTACGAAAACCACTTGAAAAACACATCAAACAGCGATAACATATACCCGCAAAGAAGGTGATAACCGTGACGGCTTTGGCGTATGTTTTTACGTTTTTAAAAAATGCTATCTATGGCACTACCAACTTTTTTACCAAAGGACTTAATTCAAATAATATAGATGCTATTGATATTTTAGCGCTCGGAATTATAGGTGTTATATACATAGCAATCAACACCGATACGTCCGACGGCAACGATACCGTTTTTGGTATAATTTGTCTGTTGCTTGCGGTTGTTGCAGGACCTGTGTATCTTGTGTTTGCCCGTAAAAGCACGGGTAAATTCAAGCCTTTGGAAATAACCTATTTTTCCTGTCTTTTGGGGATGATTGTGTTTAACGCTATCAGTATTGTAAAACATTTATGGCAAGGAAGCATTGCCGATTACTTTGACCCGTATTTTAACCCCGAAAACACAATGGGATTTATAGCACTTTCAATTGTATCCACCATTTTTTGCACACTTATGAACAATTTTTCTATGTCAAAATTGCAGGCATCCACTGTGTCGGCATTCAGCGGTGTTTCAACGGTGGTTACCATCCTTATAGGCGTTTTCTTTTTTAATGAGAAATTGTATTACTTTCATTATATAGGTTTTGTTCTTATACTTGTAAGAATGATAGGCGTAAGCTATATAGCGATAAAAAAAGACAAAAAATTGCTGCATTAAATCCCGGAAGGTGACATTATGCATTTTGAAACCGATTACAGATTAGAAAATTATATACTGGGTACTAATTGGCAAGACCTGCCGCCCAATGTACAAGAAAGACTAAAGGGTTGCTTTGTTGACCTTATGGGCGCAATTGTTATAGGTAGTCGCAGTGTGGAGTACCCGTCTTTGTCGGAGTGATATTATTGCCGTTCGGCAATAGTGATATTGAAACCTTACGGTTTCAGTGCTATTTTATTCGCCACCAAAACTCGCGAAGCGAATACCACTCGGTGCTAACCGAATATAACTGCGAAGCAATATAACTCGCCTTTGGCGAATAAAACTGCGAGACTTCCCTTAGAGAAGTCTCGCAAATCAGGAGATTTTTTATATCTTGATTTCTATTTTTGGATATTTTAAAACCGTCTCTTTAAGGCAATCAAAAAAGTATTTGATCGCAGGATTTTTTTCAGCATCTACTGCCGTAATAAGAGATACTTCACGCGACGGCAAATCAAATGATGTGGGTATAATTTTAATATTACCGTCTTTGCTTAAACCTTGCGCTACACTTATAGGCACAATTGCCCAACACGGTTTATGCTCTAAAAACTGTTTAAGATGTGCCATTATAGAAACCGTAAGCTTAGGGTGAGTGTTATATAAAACTTTGTTGTGCCATTTTGTAAAATTGCTGCTCCATTCAATGTGTACCTCTTGGCATTTTAAAAGTTGTTCGGGAGTTACAGGTGTGTCAAAATGTAATCCCGCATTACAAATAATAACCATAGGTTCGCAAAAAACAGGGGTTTGTTTTAATTGTTTATCACTGCTTTTGCCGGTTGTAAATGCAATATCGGTTTCTCCCATATGTATATTACGACTGGCAGAAATCAGATCCATATCCTGTATTTCAAGTTCAATATCAGGATGTTCCTGTAAAAAGCGTTCGTAGACCAGCGGCAAAAGAAAGGTATCAAGACTGTTAAGCGACGACACACGAAGCTTTGTTGATTGATTTTTGAATATGCAGTTCATTTTTGTAATCAACGCTTGATATTGTAAAGCAAGATTATAAAACTCTTTTCCCTCGGGGGTAAGCGTCATTTCGCGGCTACCTTTTTTGCGAGCAAATAACTCGCCGCCAAGCTCGCGCTCTAAAGTTTTAAGTCGGCTGCTGAGCGATGGTTGGGTAATATAAAGCGCCTCTGCCGCGCGACTTGCAGTTTTGTGCTCGCAAATACTCAAAAAACATTCTATCTCTGAAATTGTCATACCAATACCCCCGAAATATAGAGTCTTTTCTATATTATAGCATTGTAATTTCAATTTTACAACAGTAAGTATCTCGTATATAATATTTAATGACAATTTTTTACAGGTGAGGGCAAAGAATGAGTGGCAAATGTTTGAAATGGGTAAAAGATTATGCTATCATAACATTAAGTTGTCTTTTATATGCTTTTGCTTTTAATTGCTTTTTTGAAACAAACAATCTTGCTATGGGCGGTTTTACGGGTGTTGCACAAGTGTTAAACCGATTTGTTCCCGCTTTGCCTATTGGTACAACCGTTTTTGTAATGAATGTACCGCTTATGATAATCGGCGTGAAAAAGCAGGGCTGGTCAATATTGTTTGCGTCTATATATGCAATTTTTGTAAGCTCGCTTATGATAGATGGGATGAATATGATTATAGAATTCCCGCCAACCGATCCGTTGCTTGCTTGCCTTTACGGCGGTGTTTTACTCGGTATATCGTTAGGGCTTATGATGCTGCAGAATGCTACTACCGGCGGTACGGAGCTGGCGGCGCGACTGCTTAAATATATATTCCGCAATATATCAATAGGAAAGCTTTGCTTATTTATAGATGTTGCCGTCATATGCAGTTATGCATTGACCTTTAAAAGTTTAGACACGGCTCTTTATGGAATAATAGCTATGTATGTGTCAAGTCTTGCTATGGATATGGTTGTTTATGGCTCTGTAAATGCAAAACTGGCATATATTATCAGTGACAGAAGTGATGAAATCAAACAAAAACTTATTGATATGGAACTCGGTGTTACGGTGATAGGCGGTAGCGGCGCTTTTACGGGAAATCAGAAAAATATTTTAATGTGCGCGGCAAAGCCAACCAAGATAGCAAAAATCAAAGCTGTTGTTATGGGACTTGATCCAAAAGGCTTTGTTATAGTAACCGATGTAAAAGAGGTATTGGGAGAAGGCTTTGGCGAATATAGCGAAAATGGTTTATAATTAAATTTATATATAACGGAGGAAATAAAATGGTATTTGGTATTTTGAAGGATATTAAAGAGGGCGAAAACCGCGTAATATGCACACCTGTTGAGGTAGCGTCAATTGTTGCGGCAGGCCACACGGTTTTAGCACAGCGTGATTGCGGTGTGGGTTCTGGATTTTCCAACGAAAAATACGAGGCTGCAGGCGCCGAGATAGTTGACACTATGGAAGAAATGTACGCCCGTTGCGATTTTCTCGCTAAGGTTAAGGAGCTGTTCCCTTGCGAATATGATTTGTTGCGCGAGGATCAGTTGGTTTACTGTTGTATTCATCCGGCAGGTCACCCCGAAGAAGTTGATGCAATACTTAAATCAAAGTGTATCGCACTTACGGCTGAAGACAGCCATCGCTACGGCTCGCCCAACTGTGAAGCGGCAGGTAAGCAGGGCGCATTGTTTGGTCTTGAATCAATGCTTACTATCAACGGTGGCAAGGGTAAATTTGTAGGCGGCTTTGCAGGTGCGCCCGGAATGAACGTACTTATTCTCGGCGGCGGT
This sequence comes from uncultured Ruminococcus sp., assembly GCA_964387615.1. Taxonomy (GTDB): domain Bacteria; phylum Bacillota; class Clostridia; order Oscillospirales; family Acutalibacteraceae; genus UBA737. The sequence goes on along the minus strand of CAYLXT010000002.1, from coordinate 30,655 downwards.
GTTGTAGGTCAGGGTGCTTTATCTGTTCTGTACGCATTGGGCGCTAAGGTTACAGTTATGGATATTAATGCAGGCGTACTCAGAATGCTTAGCGACCGTTATAATCAAAAGATTGATACTATGTTCTGCACAAAAGAGGCTATTGCGGCAATTCTGCCACAAACCGATATGGTTATTAACTGCGTTAAGTGGCCAAAAGAACGCACCGATTTCCTTATTGACAAAGAAATGCTAAAAACTATGGAACCGGGCAGCGTGCTTGTTGATATCTCTAATGACGACCCGGGCGCTATTGAATCCAGCCACGAAACCCACCACGACGACCCACGCTATGTAGTAAACGGTGTAGTTCACTACTGTGTAAGCAATATTCCCGGTGCTGTGGCACATTCAACCTCTGTAGCGTTGGCCGCAGAAACACTTCCGTTATTGCTTAACATTATGAACAATGGACTCACTGAAGCGTGTGTTCGTGACGGCTTTATCCGCCGTTGTCTTACAGCGTACAGGGGTTACCTCACCCACGAGGAAACAAGTGCAATTCAGAATAAGCCCTGGATTAAACCAGAAGATATATTGGGTATCGCAGACCGCAAACTTGATTTTGCACCACCTGCAACCACAACAAGAAGTAATAATTTCATCGAACTTTAAAAAACAACCCCGACTTTTAGCAGAAATGTTCTTAACGAACATTTCTGCAACTCTATTCGCCTAACGGCGAGTTATATTGCTTCGCAGTGATATTATGCTACGCATAGTGATATTGTCCCACGGACAGTTTATGGCGAATAGAATATCACTAAACCGATAGGTTTAATATCACTTTCGCAAAGCGAAAATATCACGCTGACGGTAGTCAGCATATCACTTAACAGACAAAAAGAAAGAGAAGACTCGTTGTAATAAACGAATCTTCTCTTTTCTGCTGTAAGTGGGTTTGGGCTTCTGCCCAAAAACATTTGTACATACAAATGCGATGCTGGTTCTTCTAACACGATATATTCTTCTGTGTTAGAACAAAACTTCGCTAACGACATCAACCATAAAAGTCGGGGTGTTTGTTTATCTCCAAGCCTCATATTTTGCATCTAATCGTGGAAGAACAGAATCAAGATAAGACTCAATTTGAGTAAAATCATAACCCGGAAGCGGGGTTTCTTCGGTGTCCCACTTTTCAGCCTCGCGTTCTAATACTTCCTGAGGAATGGTGGCATAGTAGCTGTTAAAGGTTTCCATAATATGCTCTTTGTTAAGAATACTGCTGCGCAATTCAAAATAACGCTCGGCAATTTCTTTGCTGTAAAGATCTTCAAAACGTTCCCACAGCGTGCTGCCTCGTGCACTCATCAGACCTTTTTCGTAGTTCTGAAGTCCTGTGCCCTGCCAGTTTGTGCCCCAGGAGGTATCAAGATCATAAAGACTTGGGTACCAAACGTTACCGTCGTATGTTGCAAGTAACATATTCTTGCCCGAGTTGTCGGTCAGATATGCGGTATTCATCATTACGTAATAGTTAAGAGTTGAATCTAAATTCAGATACTGGTCAAAGTTTGCCACAAAATCCTCATCACTGCTATTCATAACAAAATCAACCAAGCGCTGAACCTTGCTGAGTGTAGCGTCGTCTTCGGGGCCAACCTCAACCTCCCAACCGCTGAAATCGGTGGGTATTGCCTTAAATTTAACGGGGTCGGTCCAGTTGTCGCCGCCTATTACTATATTATTCGGATCGTCGCCGTCCATATCAAACTGCCATTCATCCTTTGGAATGTTCATACTATAAAGGCCGTGGAAGGCACCGTTTATATACACTTCTACAGGGAAGCCGTCAATAGCGCCGTTGTTGGGGGCTGACTCAAGCAAGCCGTATTTTTCTTGCATTTCACCCGCAAGCTTGGCTGTTACAATATTACGCGAATGGGTTTTATCTATCCAGTTAGCCTTAAGGCAATATTTGTTTTGCTCGCCCCAGCCAACATCAACCTTCATTTTCTTTGCGTATGTTGAGTCTTTGTAAAATTTAATAGTGTAATTTTTCTTTGCGTATCGGGTGCTTGAGCTACCCTGTATTTTTATGGTTGCTGCGCCACTAAAGGCTTGTTCGCTGCTTCTGTATTCAACGTTAACATTGCACTCTATGTCTTTGTTTGTTTGTGCAGGGTCGGTTATTTTAGACATATCGCCCGAAAGATAGAGCTTTGGACAGTATGACTCACTAAAATCACCGCAAACTTCTCCGTTTGCAACATTGATACATTCACCCGCAACATAGTTATGATCAAGCGCTTCGCCACGGGTTTTTCCGCATTTTTGGCAGGTTATCGGAGATATGCAGGTAGCATTGACATAGTTGTGACCGCTTATTGAGCCTCGGGTTGCACCGCAACCGCTACAGGTTTCGGGCTTGGTACAGGTAGCGGCATTATAGGTGTGGATGCACACCGCCGTGCAGGGAAGAATATTTTTCAGATAAATATTGTACATAATCTGTGCAGCCTCGCAGCGAAGCGCACTGCCTTGAGGCACTATTGTGTTTGGGGTCTTGCCGCTGATTACACCTTTAGATATTGCCCAGATTATTGCATCGCGCGAAAAATCACCAACCTTATTAAAATCAGAATACTGTTTCTTTACGGCGTTCTTTTGCGCGGTAGTATAACTTACGTTTTCGCCTTTGTTCCTTGCATATCTGTAAAGGAAGGTCACTATCTGTTCGCGGGTGATTTTATCGCCCACGCCAAACTTACCGTTTTCATATCCTGTTGTGATTCCGTTTTCAAACCCCCATATTACCGCTGCTTCGTAATAGCTGTTGCTGTCTACGTCGGGGAAAGAACTGTGACGGTTTGTGTATACGCTAAGGTCGGCACCATCAAAACGCGCAAGCATTACCAAAAAATCCTGTCGTTGTATGCCGTCGGCGGTGCCAAAATTACCATTACCGTAACCGCCCATTATACCGCCACCCACCGCGTAGGTAATGGCATCTGAGTACCAAGAGCCCTTGACAGTGTCCGGAAACATATTATCGGTGACTTTAACCGTTTTGAAGGATAGCTCCGAAACAGGAGTATCGTCATATTGGCACTTTAATCTAACGGTATATTCTTGGCCTGCAACAAGCGGCCAACCACCCTGTTTTTCGTTAAATTTTACTTCGCTGCCGTTTTTATCGGTAACAAGTAAATAGTGATATGTAAAATAGTCTGACACAATAGAGGGCTTTATAACATGCACACCGGTTTGAGATGGAATTTTATTCCACTCGCCTAAATAGTCAATGTTTTCTTCGCGGCCTTTAAAGCAATCGCTGTGATTGTGTGCGGTATAGTTTCTTTTTGTGGCGCACTCGTTACAAATCAAATCACAAGAGTTTGTATATTCGTGCTTGCTACACGCCGCACTTACGCTAACGTTAAACGCACCTGTTGATAATGTCGCAATCAACAAAACAATTGTTAATAATACGGATAATGCTTTTTTCATTACAACACCCCTAAAGATTTTTGTTATAATCAAGAATCTGCTTATGAATATAATATTATTTTTTACGTGTTTTGTCAATTGATTTACATATACAAATTTTTTGTTGTTTCTTAGTTGTTCGTCAAAAAAATGTGGTGCGTTCTGCATAACGCAGAAAGGGATTTAACCCTTCGTCGTGGTTTATTAACGCTTTTAAAAAGAATACAGGAATAACACTCAAGGAATATCAAAAGGCCTAAAACGTCATAAAGCGCGTTTTAGGCTTCTTGTTGTTAAAGCTACCGTTTTTGTACACACTGCAGCTTTGGTTATAGAGGTAGCAAAAAATATAAAATACACCAACCCGTCAAGACGGGTAAAAAGACTGCCCGACGATATGATGCTTACCGCTTTTTGATAAGGATAAGCTATATCGGGCACTAATCCTAAGGTTAAAACACTTTGCAAAAGACACAGAAAAAGAACGAGAAAACCGGATAGAGTTCCAAAAAACATAGGCTTTGCAGGCATGCTTTTTAATTTTAAGAACATAAAAAAAGGGACGGTTAAAAACGAAGAAAAGCATCGTAAAAAATCATTTAAACTAAAATCAAATTTTAAAAAGCTTGTTTTCAAAACCAAAAAATCAAAATTGCGGGTGCCACCCACAAAACAAAGCGATAATAAAACAGCGACAATAACCGACACAAAAAGACAGTATTTTAAAATTGCCGAAACGCTGCAAGACACAAAAAAGATAATTACAATAAGCAAAATTGCTGACAACAGAATAACATTTGCCTGCGGCATTTGTGCCGATTTTAAAAAGTCGATATAGTCAAAAAAGGTCGCGGCAGCACCGTATATAGAAGCACCGCAAGAAACGACCGAAACAATACAAAACAGAAGCTTGTGTTTTTTGACGTATTTTAAGACGACGCTTATTAACGGTATAAAAAAACAAGAGATTACCGCATAAATTAAGACTGAAAAAAACCCGCCGTTTTTATAAAACGGCATAGAAATTATTGCGTTTCCCAACACCGACAACGCGCAAAGTGAAAAAATATGTGGCGAGTACTCCTTTGTTGTCATAAAATTACCCCACCTTCAATATCAGTTTATCGTCATCATAACTTATTAAAGGCAAGCCACCGCCCTCACGCCTGAAGTGATAAAGCTGATTTAATATTGCGGTACCGCTGTCTTGCTCATAATTTTTAACAAGTCCGATAATATCATAGCCGAGTATACTACCCTCACGCTGCGTGTCAAAAAGAGACCCGACTTCGTTTGCTTTTACAAGATATATTCCAAGGTTTACGCCGTCTAAAGCACTTAAAATTTTTAAGCTGTTTTCAACCGATTCGGTGGATAAAGCGGCATCAAAAACCACAGTGCCCAGCTGCTCAAAATAAAGCGGCTTTACAAGACCTTCGGTTAAGCTTTTATACGCTGATAGAATATCGTCACCTTCGTCTGATAAAACAACCCTTTGTGACGACTTATCTATAAAGCCCTGCGAGGAAACAGCTTCAATATAAACGCTCGTTTTCCCGTTGTTTTCGCTAATGCCCACGGCGGTCGCCAGATATCCACGGTCAATTTCGCGATAGCCGTTACACCCACTCAACAGAAACAAAGACAATACTGTTGTCAGAATTAATAGCCTTTTCAAATTAATCACCTTTTCTTATCTTGTTTTTGTTGAATAGTGGTCGCGTTTTCATTAAATGCCAAGGTGCGCGCACAAAACTGTCCTTAAGGCTCTGAAAATCAGGTCTTGCAAAAGAAAGGGTATAATCTACACCAAACGATTTCATACTGAAAACCCTTATAACAAAAACCGATACGGCTGCAAGATATCCGTAAATGCCAAGCAAGGCTCCTGCGATAACAATAATAAGTCGCCAATAAAATACTGCGCTTGTCAGACGCGGCACCATTAGACCCGCTATAGCGCTAAAGGCTACCGCAATCAGCATTGGCGCACTGATGATTCCCGCCTCAACAGCAGCCTGTCCCACAACAAGACCGCCTACAACGCTTAGCGCGTGACCCAAATTCTGCGGCATACGAAGTCCTGCCTCTTTTAAAATTTCAAAGGCAAATACAAGCGCTATGCACTCGGCAACACTTGCAATAGGCACCCCTGCGCGAAGCCTCGATACAGTAAGTGCAAAATGGGTGGGCAACAGGTCAAAATGATGGGTTACAAGCGCTACAAAAACACCTGGCACGCTTACCGTTATAAAAAAACAAAACCACCGCAGCATTCTGGCGAGCGATGCCAATGTAAAATTGATGTAATAATCCTCGTCAGACTGAAAATTTTCTGAAAAAAGATATGGTAGTGTCAGTACAACGGGCGTGCCGTCTACCACAAGCGCAATTCTGCCCTCAAGCAGTCGCGCCGCCACAATATCGGGGCGCTCTGTGCTGCCCGTGGTTTTTAGCAGACTATAGCGGTAATCGCGGATGTTTTCGGCAATGTAGTTGCTGTCAAGTATACCGTCAATATCAATCTTTTTAAGTCTGCGTTTCAGTTCTTTAAGGGTGCTTTGGTCTACAAGCGAGTCAAGATAGCATATAAAAACAGGCGTATCACTGCGGCGGCCGATACGCAACATTTCTATACAAAGGTCGGGGGTCAGTAATTTTCGCCTTATCATAGCAAGGTTAAACATAGCCGCCTCGTCAAACCCCTCACGCGGCCCTTGAAGCACGCGCTCACTATCGGGCTCCTTTATGCCGCGGGCGCGCCATCCCTTTGTGTTTATGGTAAGGGCAGATGTATTGCTTTGTACAATAAGCACCGTATCTCCGTAAAGTATGGCGCGCAGCATATCGGGCAGACTTTCGGTCTCGCTTACCTCGTTGGCAAACAGTATATTTTTTGAAATATAGTCACAGTTAGGGCTAAAATTCTGCGGCAAAACGCTTTCAACCAAAGCCTCTACCACCGTTTCGCCCTGCTGAGCCGAGTTTACCATACCGTCCATATAAACAAGACAGCATCGCGCCGCGCCGCCTATTAAAACCTCACGCGTGCGAAGTGCGGCGTCACGGCTGAAAATTGATTTAAAAAGCGCAATATCATTATCTAAATTTCCGCTTAAATGAGCGTCCTTATAATCGTTTGTGTTACCCGACAATACAATCACCTAAAACTGTTTTTGTATTATCTTTTGCACAAAATTTAAAATTATGAATTGCCGCTTTCGATTAAAAAGTCATATTGTTGGGCTATGGTATTCCAGGTAACAGGTCCTACCGCGCCGTTTGGAGTAAGACCAAACGCATTTTGAAAAGCAATTACCGCCTCGCGTGTCTGCGGGCCAAAATATCCCGTTACGGGAATTTCGGGTATCGACTCATAATTTCTGCCTATCAGAGACAAATAGGTTTGCAGGTCGCGTACATTTTCGCCGCTCATACCCTCGCTTAAAAAATAACCCGGGTAAAGCTTTGCAAAATCGCCCGAGTAACCCTGTGGCAAAAACTCTACCGTTTCGGAATATATTCGGTTTAGCACATTCCAGGTGGCTGTGTTTACAACGCCCGTTACGGGCAGACCGTAATATTGCTGAAATCGGCGCACCGCGGCGGTGGTAGAGCTGCCAAAAATTCCGTCAAGCGGAAGCGGTAAAAGGTTTGGGTTGAAATAGGCAAGGATATTAAGATAGTACTGAACGGTTCTTACCCCTATGCCCTGTGAGCCCTCGCGCAGCTGAGTAGAAAACGGCACCTGCGCTTCGCTGACGGTTATTCCCTCGCTTACCAAATCGGCAAGGCTTTTAACGCCTACATAATACTGTTTTATTTTATACCAGGTTGATTTATCAACCTCACCCGTAGGCGAGAGACCGAAAATTTGTTGAAATTTTATAACGGCGGCCTGTGTGTCAAGACCAAAAATGCCGTTTTCTTCTGCGATTTCAGGTATCGCGGGGTAGTTGCGCGCTATACGGTTAAGCTCGGTTTGAATTATTTTTACATTATTTCCCGAGTCGCCAACCCTCAGCGGCACACCTGGGTATGACTCCTCAATTTCGGCTACGGGCGCGTTTTCAACAATGCCGATGTTTTGCCCGTAATAGTTTTGCAAAATCTGATAAGGGGTAAGCCCCGCGTTTGCAAGGTTTACCGTGCCCCATTGTGAAAGACCTGCGCAGGTGGATGTGGTGCCGTTGCAAAATTGGGTAAAAAGCGGCTGCACCTCGCCCTGCCGCACAACATAATCATTAAAAATATCGTCAACTATAAGACTTATGTTTTCAAACACCTCGCGGTTTGGAACAAAGGCTTGGTCAAAGGCGGTTGAATTGGTAATGTCAAAATTATATCCGCGCGATGGGTACCACTCGGTATATATACGGTTTAGCGCGTAGCTGATAATAGCGTATATATTGGCGCGCAGCGCGTCTTCGGGCCACGTGGGGTAAATCTCGCTTGAAGCGACGTTTTTTATGTAATCAACAAAGCTTACCGTAACATTTTGTGCGTTAGAACTCGGTGCGCCAAGATGCACCGTTATATCCTGAGGTATAATAGGGGTTAGAACTTCGGGCATCAAAATTCTCCTTTGTATAAATGGTTACAAGTCATAATTATTGCCTTCTTCTATTATCTGAGGATTCGTGTGTCCGCCTGCGGCGGCTATGGGCATAAGGTCAATACCCTGCACTGATATAACGCCCGAAAACACAGGCACATTCATTGCAATCTGCTCGACATATCCGTCGCTGCGCACCGAAATATTATAGCTGGCGTAAGGTATTACTCCGCCGTTTTCGGCCTGCTGTGACTCGGCGGCGGGCGGGGCTTTAAGGTTAAACACACCGCTTTTTCCGCTCTCGTCGGTAATATCGGTTTCAATCACCGTCATATTGTCACTGTATCCCGTAAACACCGTAACAAGCGCGTTTTTTACGGGATACAGTCGGCGCAGTGTGGTAACGTTTACCTGCAGACCGCCCGTGCCGTCCTCAAATTCTATTGTAGGCACTGTTTGTGGTTGCGGTGTATTGACGGAAGCCGCTACGGGCACGGAGGTTTCCTGATGCGGCGTGCTGTCGCGGTACATTTGTAAAAGCTCGTTGGCATAATCCTGTGGCGTTTTTTTACGCATAATATCACCCTTATGAAAACATTTACTACATTTTATGATTTTAAAACGGTAAATATAAATAAAAAAACAGGCAAGGATTTTTCCTTGCCTGTTGTGACTTTGACTATCTAAAATGGTACTTATATTATGAAAGGGTACCGTTTGCATCGCAGGAGAGAGAAATATTAACTTCTCGTGTTTGTGTTGTTATAAGTAGTGTTTTTTTCTTAAAAATGCCCGTAGCATAAGCAGTATTTCCTGATTTGCTAGTAGTAGACGAATCAAGGCTCCATCCAGCGGTAAAATCACTTGCGCTACAGCTAACGGCAGTGCAGGTGGCACTGACGCCCTCATTTACGCTGAACGTACCGTTAATTTTAAATTTAAAAAGAACATCTCCATCGGCGTTCTTTAAAGTTGCAGTTTTGCTGCCGCTTACTGTTTTGGTTGCGCGCGCCTGGCTCTGATTTACAACCTGTGTTATAGTTGTGGTGATTGAGCTACCGTCTTCAAAATATTCGGTTGTTTCGCTGACCACTATTTCGTTTGCGGCCACTTCGTCATAGGTTGTGGCCGAAGCTGTGAAGCTAAAAAGCGAGACTAAAATAGCAGTTGTTAAAATCAATGATAAGAGTTTTTTCATACTATACTCCTTTGTTATAAGTAATGTCTGTTGTAATGTTAACAGGTGTATTTCTCTCGTTTTCAATATAGATATACACTGATAGAGATGCGACTATAACTAAAATTGCCGCTAAAACAGATAAAACAATCGCGGTAACCCGCTTTTTGAATTTATATGATTTTATGTATGTGCCGTCAATACCTACTGCAAATTCTTTTGCAATATCTTCTGCCGTGCCAAAATGTTGCTCAATTAAAGCAAAGTCGGTAATGCCGTTTTCTTCTGCAAAAGAGTTTACAGACGCCTTTAAATCATCAAGCATTTTGCGGATGGTTTTGTTGCGGCAGGGCAGATTTTTCTTTATGCTTTTAAAATAAACCGTTAATTGTTTTTGCATTACTGTTTGCCCTCCTCGTTTTCACCCAATACCAGTAAAATACCGCTATGCATTGAAAAATATTCTTGTTTTATTTCGTTCAGGTAGTCAATACCTGCCTGCTCTATGTGATAGTAAATTCGTGTTCGGCGTTTACCAACCAACTCACTGCGGTCGGTAATACAACCCCTTTCAATCAAACGGTAAAGCACAGGGTAAAGCGAGCCCTCGGTTACAACATACATATCGCGACTTAATTTCTTTAATTGTTGGCAAATTTCGTAGCCGTACATATCTTTTTTGCTTAAGAGCGACAAAAGAGCCAGCTCTATTGTTCCGCGCTTAAGACCTTCTGCAATACCCATTGGAATTACCCCTTTACACTTGTTATTTTTAAATTATCACAATTAATTTGCTTTGTCAACACTTTGCTACACAAAATATTGTTGACAAAATTAAAACTTTCTGCTATTCTGATAACAGAAAGGTATAAAAGGGGATATTATACCGTATGAAAGGAAGCGATACCGATGTACAGTTTTGATAAAACACAATGTCGCATATCAAAACAAAAAGGAGCAAACAGTTATGAAAAAACGAATAACAGCGGTATTGCTGTGTGTGGCATTACTGCTGACGCTATCGGTTAATGTATCGGCAGATACGTTGATTGACGAAACCCAAACAACTACCAACACACAAATTACACCGGTTACCGATGAAATTACGGTAACGGTGGGTGAAGACGGCGACACGCTTATAGCTGAACCTATAACACCGATTAACGACGGCATATCGCTTACAGCAACAGGCTCTACACCGATAGGCTGTTTAGATACGGTAAGCTCTACATTAATAGGCGGCTGGGCATATCAGAGTGATATACCGAATACGGCACTAACGGTGCACATCTATATTATAAACAATTCAACAGGTGAACAAAAAATAATAGGTGTAACGGCGGGCGGCTACCGAGCAGATTTAGCATCGGCGGGTTATGGTAACGGTTATCACGCATTTCATTATGCTATGAACTGGAAGACCTACAAACCCGGCACATATACTGTAAGGGCGTATGCTATCGGTGTAAATAGTAGCAATCCCCAATTGTCGTATTCTCCTAAAACATTTACGGTGAGAAGTGCTACAGGAAATGTTGAGTATGTGAATTCAAATGGTATTGGTGGTTGGGCATGGAAACCGGATGCCCCCGACTTAACAATAGATGTCCATATCTATATTTATAAATCAGACGGCACGCAGGTTGCGGTTTATTCTCCTAACGCGTGGCAACCTCGACCTGATTTGCTTGCGGCAGGGTATGGTGATGGTGATCACGGCTTTACACAAACAATTGATTGGTCGGCTTTGCCCGAAGAACGATTACGAATAGTAGTTTATGCTGTTGACGGTTCGGGTTATAATCCCTCGATTTATAGTGGGTATTATAATAACCTTCCAATACGTCTAATCGGTATGATAGATGATGACGGCAAAGACTTTTCGGCGTGGGCGACTCAAGAAGTTATAAACTACGCAGAGGATATAGGTGCACCGCGAGTTGTTAAACATACGGGTGCAACACAGGAAAATCTCATTGAGTATATTCATAATTCTCGTTTTGCGACTGTATTCACGCATGGAACGCAGTATACGCTTGAATGGAAGGCAAACGCAAACACAGACTCGGAGACCAAAGGTTCATTGGAATGGAGGGAAGTCGGAATAATAGATGTTGATTATTTTTCTAACACTGATTGTTTATTATTGTTATCATGTTCTACCGCAAGTGAAGAAGATGGCGCTGGTAACAATATTGCCGAAACAATTAAATCGAAAGGAATAGGAGCTGTAGTAGCGTTTAAAAACACAATAACGGCTGCCTTCACAAACAATAAAACATTGACAAACAAATATGTTGGTTATTGGGGAAAGGTTTTTCTTAGAGAGTTAGGCGCGGGTTCAACTGTTAAATCAGCTAAAATAATAGCATTTAGTGAACTTGTGCAAAAACAGCGAGAAGTATTAGGAATTAATACGAGCGAATTGGAGATATTGGTTGATACTGATCCAGAATATGTAAATAAGCATGTATATTGTGGTACGAACTCGTGTGTTATTTTAGGAGACGCCGATTTGGTTGTTAAACGATAAAAATATACTAGGAGGCTTTTATATGAATAGAAAATTTGCTTTGATTATCGCGCTTCTTTTAGCGATGTGTGTATGTGCAAGTGTTGTATTTGCAGATCACCTTATTGTCGATAATAAGTCATTTGAAAATTTATCCACAGAAGACAAAGCGGTAAAAACGGAAATTGCTAAATATAGCGATACTGAAGTGGATTTTAGAAAAAATATGCAAACAAAAATACTTGATGAGACATATGAAACTTCATTTGTTGGACTAAACGAGTATAATACGCAAAAAGTTGTTTATACCAACGAAAATGGAGATGAATTTGAGTACGATGTTGAAACCGGCAAACTGTGCGAGGCGGTTATAAGCTCTAATCGCGTTAGCAAAAGCGAAGACAGTATTGATATAGATACGGCTCATAAAATTGCCCTTAAGCTTTTGCCGGAAGATGTTAATATTGATGAATATACCCAATATGCGTATCGGCAAACCAGTAAAGGTTACTTTTTTTGGTATATAAGATATTTTGGAAAGTATCGTTCGACCGATTCTTTTAGTGCGACTATCGGCTTTGATGGTTCGGTAGTCGATCTAAGCGATTCAACACATGAATTTTCCGATAAAAATATAAATTTTGATGAAGAGTATATTACATTAAAAATCGATGAATTTGTAAAGGAAAACGGTGCGGATAGTGTTGACTTTGATCATGCGACTGTATTAATGAGTAACGGAAAGGTTTGCGTAAGTGTTGGTTATGAATATATAAATGAAGAAGGCATCGTTACAGCAAGCCTTGTTTCAGATATCCCGTTAGAATAACTCCAAGACAGGGGATGGTTTGAAACCACTGAAAAAGTCAAGCAAAAATAGCAGTAAGACAGGGGACGGTTCCTCGTCTTTTGGTTGAAACGACCGTCCCTTGTCTTCCCCAAGGGGCGGTTCACTGTATTACCTCTGTGTTTCTAACTTTTTGTGACCACATGTTTTAAAAAGCGTACTTATATTGTAAGGACACAATATAATGCCCCAAGACAAAACAGAAAGGAATTTCAACATATGAAAAATCAAGTTGCGGCAAAGCTTATTAAAGAGCTTATATTTTGGTTGGCAATCGTCGTGATTATGTTCGTATCTCTACAGTATATAGGGTTAAACATTATTCACAGATCGCCCAAAACAATTCTTTTGCTCTGTTTTATCTTTTTGGGCTCGGTTTTGGTGCATTTGTATAAGGGCAGCAAAAGACCCGACTATATTAAAAATGAAATTTTAACGCTAAAATCAAACTCTGGGCGATGGGGCCGATACGATTGGTTAAGGGTTATTGCCGCAAGCCTTGTAATCATAACACACGCTATTCAGGCCGATACATCGGGCGGATATATAACAGAGAAAAACGGATTGTTTGGCTATACCGTTATTTACACTCTGGCATTGTCATGCAATCTGATTTACGTAATGCTAAGCGGTGCGTTGTTACTGCCTTTTAAGGAGGAAAAGCTGTCGGATTTTTACCTTAAACGCGTGTCAAAGGTTGGATTTCCGCTTGTGATTTATTACATATTTTATTTGTGGCAGAGCCGGCAATTAACCAATATCACACCGTCGTTGTTAAAAGATATTTGCTACAGACTGATTAAAGGAACGACACCCGAAAGTCCTCATTATTGGTTGATATATACCATCCTATCTTTATATATAGTAATACCGTTTTTCAGATATATGATGAAGAATATGTCATATAAAATGCTGACCTCGCTAAGTGCGGTTATTATATTTTTTATGACGCTTAATACGTTTTCTAAAATAACCTTAGCAATTAATACCTTTCTTGTTTACTGGATTGGCATTGCCATAATTGGTTATTGGGTTACCCGAGAAGAAACAAGAAAATATGATATTGCGCTTATTATAGTCGGAATAATAACAACCGCAATAGCCGTATATCTTATTAGAACAAAGAGTGATTTTATAAAACTGATATGTAATTGCTCTCCGATAATGACACTTATTACCGTAGGGATATTTGCATTTGTTTTTAAGCTTGGTAAAGTGTTTGATAAGGGAAACTGGATTGTCAGAATATTAAGCAAATACAGCTATTCTATCATTTTAATTCATTGGTGGAGCTTGTATCATCTTACCATAAACAGTTTTGGTATAAGAGCTAATATGTACGGCGGTGCGGGTGTGTTAATTTCATATATCGTTACGGTTGTCGTTTCGTTATGGATGGCATTTTTAATTGATAATTTAGTTGTCACACTTGTTGATTACATATTTAATTTTGTTATAAAAACAGCGAAAAAGCTTATTGCTAAAATAACACAGTGCACTAAAAAAACAAGCAGGATTCAAGTTTGAATCCTGCTTGTTTTTATTCCTCTACATTAAACTTTTTGCCTAACACCTTAAACAGATATGATATTGAAAGTCCTATCGATATCGCGATGATACTTAAAATCCAATTAAGTAAGCCTTTGGGAAGTCCCGGGAATATACTTACAATCGAGCCTGACATAAAGCCGAGCACCATTAAAAAGCCTAAGCTGTGCCATTTTTTGAATACATGTTTTGTGATATTGGAAAACAGCACCATACCGACAAGAAACGCAAGCACCACGGTAGCGACAGTTAGCCCTTCGCCAAACCACGCGGGCGTAAACCAGCGGTCAGGCGCCATTAGTCCTGTAGCGAGGGAGAGTAACGGCTCATAAATGCCGAACATCATAAGCAACATTGAAATACTCATACCGGGTACCATACTCATCATACCTGCAACCGCTCCGCAGACGGGAAGATATATCTTCATAGCCGTGCTTGCTGTGTTTGCGGTGTCAATGCCTACGGCAACATTTGATTTGCCCAAAATGCCGATAGTAAGCGCAAACGCAAACGCCACAAGCGTACCGATAAAATATCTTTTTTTAATTGGCTCTTGCTTTGCCTCGTCAATAACGGTTGGTATACTGCCTGCGATAAGGCTCATAAATAGCAGATGCGCCGGCACGGTATAGTTTTCAAAAAGAAAATCAAGCGCTTTCAGTAGCAAAAGCATACTGATGACTGCGCCTATTACCATTGGTAGCAGATACATAAAATTCTTTTTAAACTTTTTAAACGGGTTTGAGATTATGTTGATTAAATCGTCATATATCCCCATCATAACCGCCATTATGCTACCGCTGATACCGGGGGCTATAACGCTGATACCCAAAAAAGCGCCGCAAAGCATACGGTAAAAAAAGTTGTTGGCTTTAGTTTTTGACATTTCGCACCTCTAAACCAACGAGCCACTGCTCGCAAGTCCAAAAATTTCTTTGATATAATCGCCCGTGCTAATACCCATTGTCATAGGCTTTAGGACGATAAAATAAACAAGCGCTAAAACAGCGAGCAAAAGTAAGAGCACAAGGATTACTATGGTGATATCCATAGCGTGTATATTGCCTTTCTTAGCTCGGCTTTTTTCTTCGTCGTTATGTTCTGTTTCCGCAATAAACATGTTGTCGCTTTCAGACGGCTTATATGGCTCGTTATAGCGTGATTTAATATCCTTTTCGCTTTCAACCTCGGTGTGCATCAGGTTAAAATCGTCATCAAAGGCTTCAGAGAACTCCGGCTGCTGCTCGTCTTGGAGCTGCGGCTCCCCACCGTCCATTATAAATTCTACATTATGTTGTTCTTTTGACACGGGCAAAGCCGCTGCCTCGGCATCAGGCGCGCTGTCGTAGTCATCAGGCTGGGTGAGATAAACCTCCTGCTCGGTGACCGCCGTTTCAAATTCCGGCTCGGGTACGGTTTGCAACGAAGTTGCGGGCGACACCTTGGTCGGAATATAGCTTACTTCTTCTATATAAGGGTGAATAAGATTTTGCATAATATTTTTGCGGAAAGCCTTGTTTTCGGTAAGCAATATGATTGTTTGCGGGCCGCTTTCGATTATGCAACCGCCAAAATATCCGTCAGGAGTAACAAGCGGGGTAGAACCGTTTATGATATGTATTTTTTCGTTGCCGTTTATGCCATAGGTTTTATTGTTGCAAACCGCGGTTCCTGCGCCGATGGCTGTGGCCACGGTGGAAATTAAACTGTCTTTTCCAAAAAGAGGACCGCAGGCAATTATAATGCGGCTTCGCGCAACATCGCGCGCCAACGCCTTAACAAAGCTTTTTTTGTCTGTTGTTTTGTCGTTGAGCAAACGCATTCTGCAGCAACCGCAAAGATTAAACTCCATCTCAAAATCGGACGGTGTTAAATGATAAATAATGTCCACCTTTAAGTTTTGTACCATTTTAGTTCCCTTTCTTTAATACGGATATTCAAGACCGCGGGTAGTGTACCAGATTTCCGGATATTTTATTTTAGCGTTTACCGTAGCGCCCGAAACATCGGTATGTGATAAATCCCATTCGGTGACTTTTTTAGCCATAACCACAAGACGAGCACCGTCAAAATCGTCGGCAACGGTAACAAGGGTAAGAAACTCATCATTGTAATTTGCCGTGACGGTTGTGTTTATAAGACTGCGCGAAGTTGTTTCCTGTAACCAAAGGTCAAATTCGTCTTCGTTTGCGAAATGACTTTTATAAGGCTTATATATATAGCCGTTATCATCGGCTGATGATGACAAAAGCATTACAGAAAACACAACATAGTTTTGTGTTTCGTCATTAAAATAAAGCTGAATGAACGGGTTTTGTTTATAGAAGTTCAGGTTGCGATATTTTTTAAGCGAGCCAAACATTGTTCCATCCTTCATATTGTTGCCGAAAATCACAATATTTCGGTCACCGTTCGTTCGTTCAAAGCTATCATCTTTTGACAAAAACAATGCTCCGTATCGGCTTTTTTTGCCAATCTGATTATGGTCTATATAAAAAGAATCATCATTGCTTTGACAGACAACACAATCGATGTTTGTGCCATCTATTTTAAGCCAGCCTTTTATATCGCGGTTTTCTTTGGCAAGCGTTTTCAGTGCGTCGCCACTGTTTTGTGAAACGAAGGTGGCTTTGGCGTTGGCTAAAAGCTTTTTATGCGAATTGCTTTGCATAAAAAAGTTACCCACAAAAGCGGCTGATAAAACAAGCGATATAACAAGCACGGCTATTATTATTTTAAATAGTAGAGAAAGTGGCGTGCGTTCAACAACCTCGACATAGGGGGGAGCCGCATAAACACTTTTTCTAAAATCAAAAAAACTTTTTGAATGCTTACTAGCCATATTTATCCCATTCTACAATAAAATTTATTCGATATATGTGTATTCTATTCCTGCTATGGCGCGCTCAATAAGCGGCTCGATATCAAGACCTTTTTCGGCTTCTTCACACTGGCCCTTCTTTGGTTTTGTGTGGGGGTGCTTTGGTGTGAACACCGTACAGCAGTCCTCATAAGGCAGAATAGAAATATCAAATGCGTCTATTTTTTTAGAAATGGCTATAATTTCTTCCTTATCCATACCAATAAGCGGACGAAGCACCGGCATAGTACAAACCTCATCGGTAGATGCTATAGCAGGTAGCGTCTGACTTGCAACCTGACCCAAGCTTTCGCCTGTGATAAGACCCAAACAGCCGTCAGACTCTGACACGCGGCAGGCGATACGCATCATCATACGCCGCATTATAAGGGTAAAATAATCCTCTGGGCAGTGCTTGCCGATTTCCTCTTGAATTTCGGTAAAAGGCACAATAGCAAGCTTTATAACGCCGCTGTATCGTGCGACCTTGCCCAGCAAATCCTTAACCTTTTGTTCTGCGCGGACGCTGGTGTATGGAGGAGATGCGAAGTGTATTGCATTAAGCACAAGACCGCGTTTTGCCATGGTGTAGGCTGCAACAGGGCTGTCGATACCGCCGGATATCAGCACCTGAGCTCGCCCTGCAGTTCCTACAGGCAAACCGCCTGCGCCCTTAATCTGACCGCCGCGGATATAAGCGGCATAGTCACGAACCTCTATAGTGATGACCTCATCGGGATTGTGAACATCCACACGTAAATGCGGAAATGCGCGAAGCAGTGCACCGCCAACCTCGCGACATATTTCGGGTGATTTCAGCGGAAAAGCCTTATCGGCGCGCTTTGCTTCAACCTTGAATGTTTTAATATTTCTTAAAGTGTCTGCAAGATATTCGGGTGCTTTTTTGAGAATGTCGTCCATATCCTTTTCGCAAACACAGGCGCGGCTGAATGCCGCAATACCAAAGATACGCCCCATACGGTCAAGTGCTTCCTGGAAATCAAAATCATCATCAACCGGTTTGATATATATAGTGGACTGTGCGCGCTCTACGCTCACCTTGCCCAGACCCTTTAGTCTGCGGCGGATGGTTGCCACCATTTTGTCCTCAAAATTGCGGCGGTTTAATCCTTTAAGGGATAGTTCGCCGTCTTTAATAAGTATAATTTCTTTCATTAATTTGACCTTCTTAATTTTTGTGTAGCCTGTATAATTGCCGCCTTTAAAGCGTCAATATCTTCTTTGGTATTATCGCGCGAAAAGCTTATACGTAAAGCGCTATCAACGCGCTTGCGTGAAAGCCCCATTTCACTGAGAACATAGCTGCCTTCGCCTTTGGCACAAGCACTGCCCGAAGACACATAAACGCCCCGCGATTCAAGAAAATGCAAGAGTGTTTCTGAGCGGTAGCCTTCTGCCGAGATGTTTAAAATATAGGGCAAAGCATCGTCGGAAGAGTTAATCGTAACAAGAGCGGTATCAAGCAAAGTTTCTTTTGCGTAAGACCACAGCTCTTTTTGCTTTTTAAGATTTTCATTAATGCTACCAAGGCTATCGAGCGCACCCTTTAACCCGTATATAAGCGGCACCGATTCTGTGCCCGAGCGCATATTTCTTTCTTGCCCTCCGCCTGTAACAAGCGGCTTTATCGTAACACCTTTTTTGATATAAAGAACACCTACACCCTTAGGACCGTGTATTTTGTGGCCGCTGGCAGTAAATAAATCAACACCTAAATCACCGATATTTATCGGCATTTTACCAAACGCCTGCACACCATCACAGTGCAAAAGTGCGGGCGCGCCTGACTGTTTAATTATTTGTGCAGCTTCTTTTACGGGCTGTATGGCACCCGTTTCATTGTTTACAAGCATAACGCTTACAAGAACAGTGTCTTTGTTGATGGCGTTTCTTAAATCATCAACCGAAACAGTACCGTTTGCCTGCGGCTTAAGATATATTACCTCAAAGCCGTCGTTTTCAAGCCGCTTTACCGTTTCTAAAACCGAAGGATGTTCAATCGCAGTAGTAACAATCCGATTTCCGCGTTTTTTTCGTGCCTTGGCAGCACCTAAAAGTGCGGTGTTGTTGCCTTCGGTGCCGGAGCCCGTGAAATACACTTCATCCTCACGGCATTTTAAAAGTGTTGATACTGTTTTTCTGGTGTCGTCAACGAGTAGTTGAGCCTGAAAGCCCAAATCGTAAAGACTTGACGGGTTGCCCCAAGTGTCAGAAAGAGCAAAATTTATGTTTCGAATTGATGCTTCGCAAGGCTTTGTTGTGGCAGAATTATCTAAATATGCAACTTTTTTCAAAACATTTCACCCTTTCTAAAAGATACACATAACCATTATACAGTATATTTGTAAATTTAACAATACTAAATGTATTAAAATTTCCATAAAAATTTTTATGCAAACCCTTGAAATGAATCCACAGAAATATTATAATGGTTTTTATAAATTTGTTGGGGGACTTTTTATGTTTAAAAAATATTTGGCGGCATTGCTTGTCGCATTAATGATATTTGCTGTGGGCTGCGACAACGACGTTGTGTATGACGATCTTTCTGATTACGAAAGTGAACCACCTGTTGTAGAAAATATTCCCGATCTTATCGTCAATCCACTTACGGGCGTCAAAGAGTTTGAAGACAGTTCCAAAGCCAAACAGCGTCCGGTTGCAATTATGATAGAGAATTCTTCGGTTTCTATGCCGGTGCAAACAGGTCTTAGCAAAGCAGATGTTATATACGAGACCGAGGTAGAGGGCGGTATAACACGTCTTATGGCTGTATATCAGGATATATCCGACCTTGACAAAATAGGAAACGTGCGCTCTGCGCGTTATCCGTATATTGATTTGGCGCTCGGGCATAACGCTGTTTATATTCACTGTGGTCAAGACCCAACATATTGCGCGCCTCATCTTGCGGATATAGACGATCTTAGCATAGATACAAATTCAAAAGGCGCAAAAAGAATTGCAAACGGTCTTAAAAGCGAGCACACACTTTATGCGATTGCAGACGATTTGTGGGAAAGCATAAACGAAAATTTTGAAACGACTGTTTCGTCGGTTGCGCCCTGGGTCAACTTTACCGAGGAAAAATTAATACTTGACGGCGGTTCGGCTACAAGTGTGTCTGTTCCGTTTCCGGCATCTACAACAAGATTTACATACGACGAGGAAAGCAGTCTTTATACAAGACTTATCGGTTCGAATGTGCAAACCGATTACTACACCAAGGAAACAACTCAGGTTAAAAATGTGTTTGTTTTACTAACAACCATTTCAAATTATCCCGACGGCAAGCACCGCAAGGTAGCGCTTGAAAGCGGCGACGGCTACTATATAACAAATGGTACCGTTCAGTTTATTAAGTGGACCAAGGGCAGCGCTACAAATGGCTTCAAATTTACCGACACATCAGGTGCTGAAATCGAAGTAAGCGCAGGTAATTCCTGGGTGTGCATTGCAAACAAATCAAGCTGTAATCCTACAATTCAATAAGGTGTGATAAAATGATACAACAAGAAATCAAAAAACTTATATGCTACGGACTCGAAAAAGGACTTTTTACCAATCGCGACGAAATTTACGTAACCAATATGCTCATTGATGCATTAGGTCTTGATGAATTTGATTGTGAAGAAGCTTTTTGTGATGTAGAGTTGGAGTCTACGCTTGCCGCAATTCTGGATTACGCTGTAGAAAAGGGTATTATTGAGGATAACATTACCGAAAAAGATTTGTTTGATACAAAGCTTATGGGACTTATGATGCCTCGTCCTTCAGAGGTAGAATTTGAATTCTTTACCCGTTATAATGTTTCGCCCGAGGCGGCAACCGATTATTACCACAAGCTATCAAAGGACAGCGATTATATCCGTACATATCGAATAGCAAAGGATATTAAGTGGATTTCACCCACCGAATACGGTGACCTTGACATCACAATTAACCTTTCAAAGCCCGAAAAGAGCCTGAAGGAGATTATGGCGGCTAAAAACGCGCCGCAGTCGGGGTATCCTAAGTGCTTGCTTTGCAAGGAATGTGAGGGGTATGCCGGCAGACTTAATTTTCCAGCGCGTCAAAATCACCGCATAATACCGCTTACGCTTACCGACGAAAGCTGGTTTATGCAGTATTCGCCATACGTTTATTACCCTGAGCATTGTATCGTATTTAATGCCGAGCATACACCGATGCTCGTTGATAAAAAAGCATTTTGTAAGTTGTTTGATTTTGTAAAGATGTTCCCACACTACTTTATCGGCTCTAACGCGGGTTTGCCAATCGTTGGCGGTTCAATTTTAAGCCACGAGCATTTTCAGGGCGGTCGCTATACCTTTGCTATGGAAAAAGCGCCTATTGAAAAGCCGATAGTATTTAACGGATATGAAGATGTTACCGCAGGTATTGTTAAGTGGCCTATGTCGGTAATCCGACTAACAGGTGACAGTGCCGAGCGCGTTATAGACCTTGCCGACAAGATTTTTACCACCTGGCAAGGCTATACCGACGAGAGCGTATTTGTGTTTGCCGAAACCGACGGAGAGCCGCACAATGCCGCAACACCTATTGCGCGTATGCGCGGCGACAAATACGAGCTTGATTTGGTGCTTCGTAACAATATTACTACCGAGGAATACCCGTTGGGTTATTTCCATCCGCACAACGAACTACACCATATTAAGAAAGAAAACATCGGTCTTATTGAGGTTATGGGTCTGGCGGTGTTGCCTGCACGACTTAAAGACGAAATGGCAACCCTGCAAGAAGCTATGCTTACGGGTGCCGACATTCACGCAATTGAAAGTATTGAAAAGCATGCCGATTGGGCAGATGAAATTAAACTTAAATACGCTGATATTAATGCCGATAATATTGATAAGATAATTAAAGACGAAATTGGTATTGTTTTCTCAAAAGTGCTGGAGGATGCAGGAGTGTTCAAGCGTGACGAAAAGGGTCAGGCGGCATTTGTTAAATTTATTGAATATGTAAACAAATAATAAAAAGCAAGGCTCAGATGAGTCTTGCTTTTTATTTACAGCAACTGCTGATTGTTTATTACCAACTTAAATTGAAGCCCCAACTTCTCAGCGGCCTTGCGGCACAATATCATACGCCCCATAAAAATTTCAAAATAATCCATAACCGAGCCGTATTGTGTGTCTATTGTGAGGTTTAGTTCTATCTTGGTTTTATCTTCGTTGATTTCTAAGTTTGCGCCCGTTACCGAATAATTTACTCTGTCGTGAATATCAAAGGTGGATATATCCCGATTGCGCACACGATTACGGCGAACGTCTGACTTGTCGGCTAAAATAAGTGCCGCGGCAAAACAACTTACGGGCACGCCCGTTCCTTCATCGTGATTACCGATAGCTGTAACAATATCGGCAATTTCCTTTGAGTCAAAACCCAAATTATCTAAAATTCTGAAGGCCATAACCGCTCCACTCTGGCTGTGGTCTATGCGGTTTACGAGATTGCCTATATCGTGCAAAAAGCCCGCAATTTTTACAAGCTCTACCGTGCGGCTGTCAAACCCAAGCGTTTCTAAAATGTAGCCCGCTTTTTCGGCAACTGCGGTAACATGGGCAAAGCTGTGCTCGGTAAAACCCAATGCTGCAAGAGACGCATCGGCAGCGGTTATATAGTCCTTTATTGCCTCGTTTTTCTTTATTTCGTTATATGTCATAAACTTATCCTTTAAATAATTATTAAAAAATCTATTACATATTTTACATTTTTGTACCATTCTTGTCAATAAATTACTTGTAAACAATAGGTTAAGTATTAAAATTTGCATTGACAAGCAGTAATATTGTACATTATAATATAAGATGTAAGTTAATACTTTATATAACTGACGGGTTTGCGGTTTAACGCAATGAAAATTAAAAAGATTTTTATGCCGACCGTCTGGGCGAGTCAGTAAACCAACTGATTTGCTCTTTTTTTGCGGCAACAGTAAATGAACGGAGGAATAATAAATGACACATGAAAATTGGAATGGATTTAAATCAGGTGTTTGGCAAGACGAAATCAATGTCCGTGATTTTATTCAGAAAAACTATACCGAATATACGGGTGACGATTCTTTCTTGTCGGGCGCGACTGAGAGAACCAACGCTCTTATGAAAAAGGTTCAGGCGCTCTTTGCGCTTGAGCGTCAGTTTGGCGGTGTGCTTGATATTGATACCGCTACCGTTTCGTCACTCACCACCTTTTCACCGGGATACATTGATAAGGAAAATGAAATTATCGTAGGTATGCAGACCAACCGCCCGCTAAAGCGCGGGGTGAGCCCCTTTGGCGGTATTCGTATGGCACGTCAGGCTTGCGAGGCTTATGGCTACAAGCTTTCTGAAACTATTGAGGACGAGTTCAGATTCAGAACCACACATAACGAAGGCGTGTTCCGTGCGTACACCGACGAGATGCGCCTTGCTCGTCGTTGCCACGTAATCACAGGTCTGCCCGACGCTTACGGACGCGGCCGTATTATCGGTGACTACCGCCGCGTAGCGCTTTACGGCGTAGACAGGCTTATTGAAGAAAAGAAAAAAGATAAAATGGCAATGGCCGAAAAGCCTTTTGTTGCCGAAAACATTAAAATCAGCGGCGAGCTCTTTAAGCAGATTAACTTCCTTGGCAAGCTTAAGGACATGGCCGCAATGTACGGCTATGACATAAGCGGTCCCGCACGCGACTCTCGCGAGGCTGTGCAGTGGACATATTTTGCATATCTTGCCGCTATCAAGGAGCAAAACGGCGCGGCTATGTCCTTGGGTCGTGTAGCTACCTTCTTTGACATTTATATGGAGCGCGACATTAAAAACGGCACCCTTACTGAAGAAGGCGCACAAGAACTGTTTGACGATTTTGTTATCAAGCTTCGTATCGCTCGTCACCTGCGCACACCTGAGTACAACGAGCTTTTCGGCGGCGACCCAATGTGGATTACCGAGGCAGTTGGCGGTATGGGCGAAGACGGAAGAACACTTGTATCAAAGAGCAGCTTCCGTGTGCTCAACACCCTTTATACACTTGGTTCTTCACCGGAACCTAACCTTACTGTTCTTTGGTCAAAAGATTTGCCGGTTGGATTTAAAAAGTTCTGCGCAAAGGTTTCTAAAGATACCGACTCTATTCAGTACGAAAACGACGATATTATGCGTCCTATCTACGGCGACGACTACGCTATTGCTTGCTGTGTATCGGCAATGAAGCTTGGCAAACAAATGCAATTCTTTGGCGCACGCTGCAACCTGGCAAAGCTGCTGAACATCGCGCTTAACGGCGGTTATGATGCTATGAGCGGCATTCATATTGGTCCTCAGATGGAACCAATTTCGGGTGATAAGCTTGACTTTGATACCGTTATGGAGCGTTATGATATTTACATTCAGTGGCTTTCACAGTTGTATGTAAAGACCATGAACGTTATTCACTATATGCACGACGAGTATTGCTACGAAAAGGTTCAGATGGCGCTTCACGATACCGAGGTTGAACGTCTTATGGCGTTTGGTATTGCGGGCCTTTCGGTTGTTGCCGACTCACTCAGCGCTATTAAGTACGGATGTGTTAAACCAATCAGAAACGAAGAAGGCTTTATCGTTGATTACGAAACCACAGGCGAATTCCCCAAATTTGGTAACGACGATGACCGTGTTGATAGCTTGGCACAGGATATGACCCACCGCTTTATTGAAGCGCTTCGCAAGACCGAGACCTATCGTAACGCTGTGCATACCCTTTCTGTTCTTACCATTACTTCAAACGTTATGTATGGTAAAAACACAGGCTCTACACCTGATGGCAGAAAATCGGGCGAGCCCTTTGCTCCGGGTGCAAACCCCATGCACAACCGCGAAGAAAACGGTGCTTTGGCTTCACTTAACTCGGTTGCAAAAATCAGCTATGATGACTGCCGCGACGGTGTTTCTAATACCTTCTCTATTACCCCCGAGGCACTTGGTAAAACCGACGACGAGAGAGTTGATAACCTTGTAGGTATTCTTGACGGCTACTTTGCTAAAAAGGCTCATCATATAAACGTAAACGTGCTTAATCGCGAGACACTTATGGACGCATACGAAAATCCCGACAAGTACCCCAACCTTACAATTCGTGTATCGGGTTATGCGGTTAACTTTAACAAGCTCTCACGTGAGCATCAGCGTGAGGTTATAAGCCGTACCTTCCACACCGTATTATGATAAAAGGCAATATCCACTCTATTCAGAGTCTTGGCACGGTAGATGGTCCTGGTATTCGCTTTGTGGTGTTTTTGCAGGGATGTAATCTGCGTTGCGGCTGCTGCCATAATCCTGATACTTGGGAAATGTCGGGCGGTACCGAATATACTGCAGAGGAAATCGTGCAGAAAGTTATTCGCTACAAGGAGTATTTTGGTGAAGCCGGCGGCATCACCCTTTCGGGCGGCGAGCCGCTGCTGCAAGCCGACTTTGCTTATGAAGTGTTTTCGCTTTGTCACAAAGAAGGCATTAATACCTGTCTTGACACTTCGGGTAGTGTTTTAAATGATAGCGTTAAAAAACTACTTACTGTTACCGACCGCGTATTGCTCGACATTAAATACACAAGCGATGAGCAATACCGCGAACACGTCGGTTGCAGTATGGAAAAGCCACTTGAATTTTTAGATTATTTACAATCTCAAAAAATTCCAACAACTTTAAGACAGGTAATTATACCCACCCTTACAGATAACGAGGATAATGTCAAAAAACTAAAAGATATTGCCGATAAGCACGCTATGGTAGACAAAATAGAGCTTTTACCCTTTAGAAAAATTTGTCAAACAAAGTATGACAACATGGGTTTAGAGTTTCGTTTCGGCAACCTACCCGAGCCAACACACGATAAAATGCAACAGCTTAATAAACTTATATAGACAAAAAGCAAGGACGCGCGTCCTTGCTTTTTTAATTTCTTATTGTATTATAAGCTCGCCGTAAAAGATAACACTTTTTACCTGCCCGTTTTCATCAAATTCAAAATACCCACAAGTATAATATTCACCTATGTACCGGCAATCCTCTTCGTTAGGAATAAAACACTGAACCTGAACATCGCCTTTGTTGTCTGTAACCGATACCACCATAAAATTTATATCCTCTGACGCGGTCAGTTCCCATTTTTCAAACAAATCGGGCGTGTCGCCGTCGTAATCATGGGATGCGATCGTCAGAACGTTATCCTCAAATTTTAACACGGCAAGGCAGGGTTTTGTCGCCTCGTCAAACACGCATTTTTTTGCTTTTTCGTAAACGGTAGGCACGTGTACTTGCTCGTTTTCGTAAACGTAAACATCATCCCATAACTCGATAACCAAATAACTCTCGTCCAAGAACAAAATTTTTCCGCTTTCGAGTGTTTCACCGTCACTATCATAAAGATCCAATGTTTTGTCTTTATCATTATAACTGTAAAACTCCGTTACGTCAGCCATCCCAAGCGGTTCACCGCAAGCGCAATTATTTCCAAAAGAATTGTCTGTGCCAAAAAAGATGCGGTTTTCGCATACGTCGTCGTGACCCACCCATCTAGCGTTGGTCAAAAGAGCATTCCTGTCTCCTTTTTGCATTTTTGCAGTCTCACTGCATCCGCAGACAAACAGCATAACAAATACAATCAAAAAAGATAATAACTTTTTCACTTTTATCACCCACTATAAATATAACACAAATCCCTCAAAAGTCAAATAAAACCCGCCTTGATAAGACGGATTTTTAACTACAAAATACGTGGCTGCCTATAGTGGTAATGATCGGTCTGCCCGTAATCCACTTATTGGTAGCAGTTTTGGGGTTATAATAATATATTGCCCCTCCGCTTGGGTCAAGACCGTTGAGCGCATCACGCGCGGCAGAGTAGGCACTATCGGCAACAGGCTCATAAAACTGACCATCATAAAGGCACGAGAAGGCGCCGTTCTGATACACAACGCCCGACACCGTATCGGGAAAAGACGGGTGTTCTATGCGATTTAGCACCACTGCGCCTACCGCTACCTGACCAAGATAGGTTTCGCCTCGCGCTTCGGCGGATATTATACGCGCGAGCAACTCATAATCAGCAGAGTTATACGTCTCGCCACCGCTTATGCCGATAGCGGCTAACGTTTTGCTACCCACTATACCATCAGGCGTAAGACCATTTGCTTTTTGAAATTTTATTACTGCGCTTTGCGTAGCAGTGCCAAAAATGCCGTCTACCTTTCCACTATAATAACCCCATTCTTTAAGGCGACTCTGAATTTGACTCACCTCACTACCTGTAGAGCCTATTTTTGAAAGTGCGCTAACTGCAAAACACATCATAAACAAAAGAACGAAAACTATTATTAAAAACTTTAAAGGCTTGTTGGTCATATAATCCCTCCAAAAAAAGTATTCCCGCGTTTCTGTAAAATATAAAACGTTTATTTCTTTATTTTAAAGACAAAAAGATATATTTTACGCTGTGTAGCTTTGACAAAAAAATCGCCGCTTTGCCAATATAATAAATTCGTGAATTTATCTCTAAAAATTTTAATTTTTAAAGGAGTGGCAGTTTAAAATGAAGGATTTAGTCAAAAAAACGCAGGAGGGTGTTGTCCCATACAGCAAAGAATTTATATCGGCGCTGAGTTTACATATACTTGTGGCAGTTTTGGGGTTTATTGCCTCACGAGGTATAATTTTTGATTCGCTTATGCCATTCGGTCTTGTGTTTGTCGGCGGTTGCAGCAGTGTGTTTTTGCCAAGCTGCGCAATCGGTGTTTTTATTGGATATTTTATACCTGCAATAGGAAGCGGCGGATTCAGGTATATTGCCGCATTGCTGGCAATTGTGGCGGTAAGACTACTGTTATCCGGATATAAAAAAATATGTGAAAACCCCATTTTTTTATGTGCCGTTGCCGCGGTATCAAACCTTGTTACAGGAATTGTGAGTTATAGCGGTGTGCCGCTTGATGTGCTAAAAAGCGCAGCTGAGTGTATTATTGTTTTCGGCGGTGTTTTTATAGTGCAACGCGCATTTATATCATTAAACCGCGAACACGCAGGGCTTTCAACAGATGGTCTCGTTTGTTTGCTGGGTACTGCCACAATTTTAATTGTCGGGATATCACGTGTTTATATTTTTGGTATATCGCTGGGGCACACGGTAGGCATATTTTTAATTCTTGCGGCGGCTAAATACGCAGGCGCGTTGGCAAGCTGCTCTTGCGGTATAGCAATCTCTTTTGCAGCAGCGGTAACCGGCTCATTTGAAGGCGGTTTTGGTATTTATGCCTTTGCAGGTCTTGCCGCAGGTGTATTTGGCAGCCTTGGCAAATATGCACAGGCAGTATCGGTTATAGCAACTGGCATAATCGGTCTTTCATTTATGCAGTTTAAGGACGGTTCTGCCGCTTTTTTCGCTGAAATACTTACCGGCTCACTGTTATTTCTTTTGATACCACGCTCATCCGGCATAACGCTTGGTAAATTCTTTTATCGCAAACCGCATCTACACTCGCAAGACTCTATAAATCAAGCTCTTACAATGCGGTTAAACCTTGCCTCTCACGCACTTCTTGATGTGTCAGATACGGTATCCCAGGTATCACAAGAACTTGGCAAAATAAATGCACCCGATTTTAAAACAGTGCTGTCATATATTGAACAAGATGCCTGCGCGGGCTGCAAACTGCGTATACACTGTTGGGAAACCAAAAACACTGCCACTATGGATGCAGTACTCAAGATGATAAACATAGTAAAGGGTGGCGATGTTGCCCAGGACGACACCGATCTTAACGAATTCAGGGGCAGATGTCTACGCGTCCAAAAAATGGAGGATACCGTTAAAAATCGCTACTCACAGTACGCTTCGCTGATTGCCGCCGAAAATCGCATAGATGAAGTACGGCAGGTAGTATCCGAACAATTCACGGGCATATCCGAAATGCTTGGCGAGTTGGCGCTAAACTTTTCTTGTGAGCAACAATTTGACTCGCTTGCGGCCGAATCGGCTGTATCCGCGCTTAAAAACATAGGTATTCATACCCTCGAATGCATTGCAAAGATAGACAAGTTTGGTAGAATGTCACTTGTTATAAAGATAAATCTTACAGATGACATCGTATTAAACCGACTGCAGATTATGAAAATTTTATCACTTGCGTGTGAGCGTGATTTTGATATACCAAATATAACCAAAACCGGTGACTTTGCACTTATAACGGTAAATGAACACGCACGGTTGCGAATAGACATAGGTATAGAGCAACGTGGCGCTGTGGCAGGCACTGTTTGTGGTGATTCTTGCAAATATTTTAATGATGGCAAAGGTCATTTTGTTATGATATTAAGCGATGGTATGGGTACAGGCGGTCGCGCCGCCGTTGATGGCGCTATGGCTTCAGGGCTGATGTCACGACTTCTTAAAGCAGGTTTTGGCTATGATTGCTCACTTAAAATACTTAATTCATCAATGCTTTTTAAATCAAGCGATGAGTCACTTGCTACCATGGATATTGCAAGCATCGACCTGTTTACAGGGCAGACAGAACTATATAAAGCAGGTGCCGCACCTACAATCGTAAGGCGAAACGGTCACTCAGGGCGTGCCGAAAGCCACAGCCTACCCATAGGCATTTTAAAGGATGTTTCGTTTGATCGCGCAGGCATAAGGCTTAAATCAGGAGATATCCTTCTGCTTGTTTCAGATGGGGTTACCTTTGATGGTACCGAATGGTTGCGCACCGAACTTGAAGCCTGGCAAGACGGATGTGCGCAAGACCTTGCCGAACATATATGTGACTGCGCGCGCAGGCGATATGCCAACGCCCGACCTGATGATATTACCGTTATGGCGGCAATAATTGAAAAAACCGTATAAAAGCAAAAAGCGTGGGTCTCCCACGCTTTTTTACTAATCTTTGCTCTTGTCTGCAGATATTACCTCGCCCGTTTCGGCATCAATATCATAATCGTACTCTGTGTTACCTGAATTAAAGTCCACTTCATAGATAAGTTTACCGTTATCACGGTCAAGGTCAATATCAACATCACTTATCTGTGACTCGCTGAGTCCTGCGTGGCGCAATGCCGCCTCTTTGGCGTCGTTTGCGGTAATGCCTGCCATTAAATTCATAGAGTTGTTATCATCGTTTTGTGTTGCAGAGTTAACATCGCTTACAACCTTATCGGTTACGGATTCGGTTCCACTGATTACAGCGTCACCTGCCGACTCAACGTCGCTGGTTACGTCATTCATCGCTCTGCCACAGGCTGTGAGTGAAAAGACAAAAACAAGACTTAATGCTAAAATAATTATTTTTTTCATTTCTGATTCCTCCCGTAATAGTATTTACGGCAAAAATTAAAAAATGCAATTAATTTTTATTTTTTATATCCGCACTCGCAACGGTCTGTATTATCGTTCAATATTTTTCCGCAAGCCATACAACGCCAACAGCCTTCGGGCACTTCAGGTGCAGGCATATCAAGGTCTTCTTGCTCTTGCTGTGCTTTAAGCTTAGCCTCACGCTTTGCCTCTTTTTTAGCCTTGCGTTCTTGGACATATGGTGTTATATCAATATACTCGCCCTTTTTATTTAATGTTAGATTTAATATGCCAAAGTAAAACAGAAGCATTATTAAAAGTTTTATTAT
>CAYLXT010000001.1:0-67981 GCA_964387615.1 uncultured Ruminococcus sp. | reverse complement strand
AAAATCAATTCGCAGATTGATTTGGTTAATGTACTAAAAAATGGTGATTATAAAATAATTGAAAGCTATTAAGTTTTCGATACTACATAAAGTATATCAATGGCAAGAGAAACTTTTAGTTTTCAAAACACATCAATTCGTATTTTCAAGTTTAAAACAAACAAAAATCCCGTTCTCGTATGAGAAAGGGATTTTTACTTTTTATCCTGCTTTTAACTGCAATCTGATTTTATCACTAATCATAGCAATAAATTCTGAATTAGTTGGTTTGCCCTTATTGTTTTGAACCGTGTATCCAAAATATGAGTTTAAGGTATCCAAATCGCCGCGGTCCCAGGCCACTTCAATCGCATGTCGTATTGCTCGTTCTACTCTTGACGATGTAGTGCTATACTTTTTTGCAACCGTTGGATATAAGATTTTAGTGATGGAGCTTATTACGTTTTCATCCTTCACGGCAAGAATAATTGAATACCTTATGTATTGATATCCTTTAATATGAGCAGGAACGCCAATCTCGTGGATTATATCGGTTATCATCAATTCAAGCTGCGTATCTGTAATTACATCATCTTTTTTAATCAAAATAGGTGGAACCTTATTTTTCCAATCACATAACTGCATTATACGCTGCGCCATCATATTTATATCAAATGGTCTTAAAAAATAATATGATGCGCCTGCCTCAAGCGTTTCTTTTTCAAGCCTCTGATTGTCAAAGCTTGACATTGCCATTACCAGAGGCCTGTTGCTCTGGTCAACATCCTTTAAGGCGTTAAGCACACCAAGGATATCAAGACCGGGCATAAATACGTCAGCAATTACTACATCGGGCTTGCTTTTTTGCAGAGACTTAATTACCTCGTAACCGTCCTTTTCACACAATTCGACATTCATACCGTAACCGTTTAAAATTTTGGCACATTTTTGGCCAAACTCCGTTGTATCGTCAGCAATTACAACGTTTAGTTGTTTTGTCATTTAAAACAACTCCTTTCTTAAATTTATATCAAAATTTTACCATAATTTTCTAAATATAACAATAGTATAAAAAGCAGCTGTCGATAACTTTTCATCGCATTTTATTGCACAAAAAAGCTGCTATTGACATTAAAAAAATGCAATCTTTACATTTTCTTTAATTTTTTCATGTTATTAACAAAATTTTTGACTTTTTAATATTTTTTCTAACAAAAAATTTCGACAATCTTTTTTTGAATGAATATATAATGCAAAAAGAATACCCAAAACCGACTTGGGTATCCTTTTATGGTTCAAAATTACAGATCATCTATTCCTAAAAGCGTGCGAATTTTTCTCATTTCAAACAAATCATTGTCATTGACTTCGTTATATTTTTTTAATTTAAAAATATTTTTAGGTCTTGTTAACAGAACATGAAACCATCTTACAATATAAAAAACAGGAAGCAAAATAATATGTTTTTTTAATATTGGATAAGAAAATTTCATAGGCTCTTTTTTGGGAAATAACGCTCTGAAAAAAGTTAAAATTTTAGCAGATTTAATTTGTTTTTGTCCCGAATTGGAGGCCACATCTGAAGCCGCCTTTTTTTCTTGATTAGAAAGCAACGAGGATTGTAGAATATGTTCGGCTAATAACATTGTTTCGATATCAACATTTTCATCCTCAAAAAAATAATCGGCCACTTTTTCGAACTCGTTTTTAAATTTTAACAGTCCGCATTTTTCGAGCTCATTATTTAAATATTCATAGTCAAAACTATTATTTTTTTTATATAAATAAATATCGGTTAAATGCCTTATTCCTACCCCCGCTTCCTCGGCAAAGTGATATGCCGAATGACCAAGTATAGAAATATAAAAATCTTCAGGTGTCATTTCATATAAAGCTTTTGTTCCCTCTTTTAAACGCGCGCGATCAAAGCCGTTACCAAAACGTTTTTCGAGTGGACCGACAAAAACTGTTTTATGAAGTTCAAAAACAGTTTTTGTCACGGGAAAATACACAATATCGTGATGCTCATCGTGGCGTTTGGTTTTTAATCCCAGCGCTTTGACCAAATCGCGAACCTGACTAAGCTGGTTAACATCTATAAGAACATCGCAATCAGAAGCGTATCTCATAGCGGTAGCGGGATATAATTTTTTTAAATAATATCCTTTAAGAGGAATATGCCTTAATCCGTGCTTATCCAACGCAGAAAGAAATATGTTTTTATCATATTCGCTTTGCGTGTCAAACACAATATGCCGATGAACAGAATGCTGTATCGCATTTAAAAATTCGGGCAATAATTGATCTTTGATATTCTCAAGCGCCGAAAGCACAATAACACTCATTGAGTGCGCAGAACAAAGCCTATATAACTGTTTATAATCAACATCAACGGGTATAGTGAATATCTTTTCGTTTTTGATGCCTTTTTTTACACACTCAACAAAAAATTTTTCTGTTACTGTCATACTTCACCCCTAAATAATATCAAGATTAAAAAGTTGTATTTAAATTTATCCGTTTTGTCAACCCCGTTTATACAAATAACTAAAATTTTCTCCAAACCATTTTGTCTACAACACCGGTATATGATTGAATAATCTTTACAACCTTGGTAGAAACATTCTCTTCAATATAATCGGGCACAGGTATGCCGTGAAAACCGTCGTTGTTTAGTGACACTGCCATTTCTACAGATTGCAATAAGCTTTTTTCATCAATACCCGCAAGAACAAAGCAGGCTTTGTCAAGCGCCTCCGGACGCTCGGTACTGGTACGAATGCATACAGCGGGGAACGATTTTCCAATGCTTGTAAAAAAGCTTGACTCTTCGGGTAGTGTTCCACTATCAGAAATTACGGCAAATGCATTCATCTGCAGGCAGTTGTAATCGTGAAAGCCTAAAGGCTCGTGCTGTATAACTAAGGGATTAAGCTTGAATCCGCTTTCTTCAATTCTTTTTTTAGAGCGTGGATGGCAAGAATAAAGAATTGGCATTTGATACTTTTCGGCAATAGTATTAACAGCGTTAAACAATGATAAAAAGTTCTTTTCGGTATCAATGTTTTCTTCCCTATGGGCAGAAAGCAGAATATATTTACCCTTCTCTATTCCTAACCTACCGTGTATGTCAGACGATGTTATATCGTCAAGATTTTTGCTCAAAACCTCTGCCATTGGGGAGCCCGTAACATATACGCGTTCTTTTGGCAGACCACATTCGTGAAGGTATTTTCTTGCATGTTCAGAATAAGCAAGATTAACATCGCTGATTATATCAACAATACGTCGGTTTGTTTCTTCAGGGAGACATTCGTCTTTGCAGCGATTGCCCGCTTCCATATGGAAAATCGGAATATGCAACCGCTTTGCCGCAATTGCCGAGAGGCAACTATTTGTATCGCCAAGAATTAACAATGCATCAGGCTTAATCGCGTTCATAAGCTTGTATGAGCAATTAATAATATTGCCGATAGTAGAGCCAAGATCATCACCGACAGCATCCATATACACATCGGGACTATCAAGCTTTAAATCCTTAAAGAACACACCGTTTAAATTATAATCGTAATTTTGACCGGTATGCGCTAAAATGCAGTCAAAATACTCTCGGCATTTGTCAATAACTGCGGCAAGACGAATAATCTCGGGCCGCGTGCCAACGATTATAAGCAGCTTTAGCTTACCGTTTTTTTTAAATTTTACGTCTGAATAGTTAAATTTCATGTTCATATTTAAACCTCAATTATTATTCCACAACCTCAAAAAAAGTGTCAGGATGATTTGGGTCAAACGGTTCGTTTGCCCACATAAGTGTAAGCAAATTTTCTGTGTCCGAAAGATTTATGATGTTATGGGTATATCCGGGTAACATATGTACCGCTTCAATTTTTTCGCCCGAAACCTCAAAATTCAGCACCTCATCGGTACCGATTTTTCTTTGTTGAATAAGTCCTCGACCGGAAACCACAATAAAGAATTCCCATTTCGTATGGTGCCAATGTTGACCTTTGGTGATACCCGGTTTTGAAATATTAACGCTAAATTGTCCGCATTTTTCGGTTTTTAAAAGCTCGGTAAAGCTACCGCGGTCATCACAATTCATTTTTAGAGTAAAAATTGCCTTTTCTTTTGGTAAATACGAAAGATAGGTTGAGTACAATTTTTTAGCAAAACTGCCCTGCGGTATTTCGGGCATCATAAGTGTTTGGGGTTGATTCTTAAATCGATAAAGCAAATCAACAATTTCGCCAAGTGTAACCTTATGTGTTATGGGGCACACATAAAAATCGCCGTTTTTGCGCGCATTACCCCGCAAACACAAAATCATTTCTTCGATTAAATCATCTATATACAACAGTTCAAGCTCGGTATTTCGGTCGTTAACGGTAATATCTAAATCGTTAGCAATGTTGTTACAAAAGGTTGCAACCACGCTGTTGTAGTTCGGGCGGCACCATTTTCCAAAAATGTTTGGAAAGCGGTATACCAAAACCTTGGCACCCGTTTCACGAGCATAGGTAAAAAACAGCTCCTCGCCCGCTTTTTTACTTCTGCCATAATCGGTATCATATCTGCCCTCTAAGGTTGCTTGAACCGAAGAAGAAAGCATAACAGGGCAAGTATTATTACACTTTCTTAATTTTTCCAAAAGAAGACTTGTAAAACCAAAATTACCCTGCATAAACTCGTCGTTATTTTTAGGACGGTTTACCCCCGCCAGATTAAACACAAAATCCGCGTTTTGACAGGCAATTTCTAATACTTCTTTATTGGAATCAATATCATAAAGATATATCTCCCCTATTTTTAAATCGCCGTGTGTTTTATCCTTGCCGTCACGGATATTTTTAAGCGCTTCGGTAAGATTTTTACCGACAAAACCGTTGGCGCCGGTTATAAGAATATTCATTATCTGCTCTCCCAAGCCTTTAATTCTTCG
This sequence comes from uncultured Ruminococcus sp., assembly GCA_964387615.1. Lineage (GTDB taxonomy): Bacteria > Bacillota > Clostridia > Oscillospirales > Acutalibacteraceae > UBA737. Next base: position 63,060 of record CAYLXT010000001.1, on the reverse strand, counting down.
CGAATATATTCCAAGCTTAAAAGCTTTTCCTTAACCTGACTGACACTTAACAGTTCGGTATTATTTGAGTTAAATTCGGTTGGAGGATTGCGGTCAATATTACCCTCTTTGAAATATTTATCATAATTAAGACCACGACTGTCACACGGCACACGGTAAAAATTACCCATATCGGTAGCGTGCGCGCACTCCTCATTGGTAAGAAGTGTTTCATACATTTTTTCTCCGTGACGAATACCGATAACCTTGATCTTTGTATCGGAATCAAACAGCTCGGTAACAGCTTTGGCAAGTGTTTCAATAGTACAAGCAGGCGCCTTTTGAACCAAAATATCGCCCGAATGACCGTTTTGAAATGCAAAAAGCACAAGGTCTACCGCCTCGTCAAGTGACATTATAAATCTTGTCATAGTAGGCTCGGTGATGGTTATATCCTTACCCGCTTTGATTTGATCGATCCAAAGCGGAATAACACTACCGCGGCTGCACATAACGTTGCCGTAGCGCGTGCAGCATATTTTGGTTTTTTCTGGGTCTGCTGTACGCGATTTTGCGACAATTACCTTTTCCATCATAGCCTTACTTGTACCCATAGCGTTAACGGGGTATGCCGCCTTATCGGTAGAAAGGCAAACTATATTTTTAACCCCCGCTTCGATTGCCGCGGTGAGCACATTTTCGGTACCGATTACATTGGTTTTCACTGCTTCAATCGGAAAAAATTCGCAAGAAGGCACCTGTTTTAACGCAGCTGCGTGAAATATAAAATCAACACCGTGCATTGCGTTTTTTACCGAAGCCAAATCACGCACGTCGCCAATATAAAACTTAATCTTTTCAGCAACTTCGGGCATTTTGGCCTGAAACTCGTGACGCATATCATCCTGCTTTTTTTCATCTCGTGAAAAAATTCTGATTTCACCTATATCGGTATTCAAAAATCTATTAAGTACGGCGTTACCAAAAGATCCGGTACCACCGGTTATAAGTAGGGTTTTGTTTTTAAAAAGTGACATTTTCGTTCTCCTTTTTATTATTAATATATTATCGTCTTACTTATTCCTTTGAATTGATTTTTTAATAAGTCTTTTGAGCAAAATAATTAAATCACTAAATTCTTGCGTCTTACCAAATAAAGTTAATATCACGATACCACAACAAAATAGTGTTATTATTGCCTTAAAAAACCACAATCCCCATCCTGATACAGTAATGAAGGATGTGCAAAAGAGAGAAATCGTCGTCATTGCGATAACTGCAAGTAAGTAAATAAAATATTTTAAAAAATATACTGCTGAACTTTTACAAAAGCCATATCGATAAACAACCAAAGGATCAATCCATGTGCTCGTTGTAACATTACTAACTAATGTGCCTAACAAAACCCCAAAAAATCCAAAATACTTAATAAATATTAGAGATGCCACCAAATTAATTACAGCTTCGATCCATGGTTTATATTTATTTATTGTAAAAAGACCCAGTGCATTTAAAAACACTGTTGAAGTTTGCCTCATACCTAAAATGTAGTAGTTAACGACAATTATTAAGAGGATATGTTTAGAAAGCAAAAATTCGCTTCCAACCCAAAGTGATATAAAATCATTTACTAAAACAAACAAACAACTCGTTGTTGCTCCATACAGACACATATTTATAAAAAACATTTTATTAAACGTTTTTTCTAAATATGTTTTATCGCTTGTAATATTCAAATTACCAACACTTGCTAATGCCGAAGAAAAAAACATATTAATAACACTGCTCAATGTAGATGTAAAAAGAGTATAGTTGCTATATTTTCCAACAATTGTGAGTCCGTTTTTCACGAGTGCGCTAGTTAAAATGTTGTCTGTCCCATTTACAACAACACCGCCAAACTTATGTGACATTTGCGCAAATACATATTTAAAAAGATTTTTCTTTTCTTCTTTTGCGAGTTTTTCTTTATTGTTTTTTAAAAAAGGATATTTTTTATCACATAGATATGAAATATGAAGATTAGAAGCCAAAGTGCAAACGATAGTAACAATCAAATAAATTAAATAACTCTTAAAAATCCATAAAATCAAAAGGTGACCCACACTTAATATTATGGAAAAAAGCGTACGATTAACAGTATTCACATATTCATTTTGATCAGCAGAAAAGATTGAACGTTTATATGAAAACCAATATGAAATTACAGTATTTAATAAAAACAATAAATAGATTAGCGAAAAATTATCAACATTTGGTTTTTCCTTGATAATTGAATCAAGAAACGGCATTATAAGTAATCCGGCTAATAAAATTATAATTGAAATTATCATATACGAACTCTTATAAAAATTCATATATGCCTTGATTTTTGGAATATTATTTTCCGAAAGTGGCCTATACAAATTATAAACCATTGCAACACCTATACCAAGCTCGGCCAAAGATAGTACAGATAAAATATTAGAAAACAATCCGCCAATTCCTAAGTATTCGACACCCAAAAATTTAATAAAAATTGTTCTATTTATAAAATTTAAAACAATAGTAATAAAATGCGCAATTATTCCAACGTAAGTATTTCGTATAGTATTATTTAATCTTGACATAATTTTCTTTCTTCATAAATTATTTTTAATGCATTGCAAAAATCGTTATAATAAGTTTCTTTATTATATTTAGTAATTTTTTTGCACTTTGAATTGTAAAGAATCATATTATTACAAAAATCGTTCATAGCGTCTCTTAAATTATCTGAAAATTTATCGTTAAATTCAACTAAGCTCCCGTTTTCACAATATTCGGAAACACCACCAACGTTTGAGCAAATAACATATCTTCCACAAATCTGTGGTTCAATTACTGACAGTGGCGCGGCTTCAAGGCATATTGACGGTACAACCGCCGCGTTAGTTGCGCAAAAAATCGAATTCAATTTTTGATTATCTATATATCCTGCAAAAATAACATTATCGTCACAAATAGATTTAATTTCTGCAAGATATTCAAAATCCGCTTGTACCATAGGCGCGCCAACAATTAGTAACTTCTTGTTTTTAACATTTAAGCCATTAAAAGCAGTAACCAATTCTTTAATTCCTTTTATGCGCGTTATTCTTCCTACATAAGTAAACAAAATGTCATTTGGTAATATTTTGTAATTTTTTCGCACTTGCAAAGATACATCTTTTTCAATATTATCATCTATAGGAGTAATACCAGAACAATTTTTTACGGTTAATACTTTACACTTAGGTGAAAGACTTTTTATTCTATTAGAAACAAAATCTGATACTGTAATAACTCCACAACAGTTTAATAAAATTTTCTTAATATCATTTTTATCAAGAACCGATAAAGCATCGGCATGCAAATACCAAATAACCGGCGAATTAAGTTTGTCAATAACATACTCTAATTCTTTAAAAATACTTGTAACAATTACAAAATCATAATTTTTTTTATTTATTTCACAAATATATTTTTTTATGTTTGAATTTAAGAATTTACGAGTATTAAACAATCTGTTAAAAATATTAGCAAATGAATACTTTCTAATTTTTTTATGCCGCAAAAATGTATATTGCGTGCTACGTTCTTTAATTGCCGTTTCTGCTTCTTCGGAATATATACCAAAAACATCAATTTCAAGTCTTAAAAATTTTTCATTTTCGGTACATATATAGTCAAGTAGTGTTTCAACAGCGCCACCCTCTACCGGAGGAACAGGAAGATTTGAAAAAGTTACAATGGCGATTTTCATATTTAAATTCAATCCCAATCTATTTAATTATAATTTTTTAATTTTTTGATAATAGAAAAAGTACATCAATCTAATTAAAAATTTTTGATTGTAGTTAAGTAAAATTCTGAAAATAATCTCACAATTTTTCAAAACGCAAAGATTATTCCATATTTTTTTAAAGATTCTTTTTATAGAAAAAGTTGTACCAATGGTTTTTCCAGCTGAATCAATATGCCCAAAATTTTGCATTTGCCCATCAATCATTTTTCTTTGAAATTCCAACTGTTTATTATTAAGTAAAAATAGCATGCGTATATGTATTTTTAAAAAATCGTCATAAAAATTTTCGCAAGTAAAACAAGATTTTATCAATACATTATCCAACTCATCAAATTTTTTAAAAATTTCATTTTGTAAGGGACTAATTAATTTATAATTATTTGTTTCGCTTGAATAATTTTTAAAAACAGGCACAACCGTGTTATCGTCCAATACTTCATAATGATCGGTAGCATCATGACTTGCCCAGAGCACACGTTCTAAAAAAGCACTATCGTATTTCCAAATTTTTAAATCTTTAGAATCTAATGGTGTTTCTGAAAAAACCAAGCCTTTTTTTCTGCTGTTGGAATTTTGAACAGCACCATTGACCAAACCGACATATAAACCAACACAATCAATACCGTTAAGAGCCTTACAAATATTATCTTGCATCGTCCCCGCCCAGCCAACATCGGCAATTGCTATGATATTATTTGACACGAATCCTGTTTGTAAACAATATTTTTTAAACAAGGTATTGTATTTTATTCTTGAAGACTCATATAGTTTTTGAAAATCTTCTCTTGCAATAAGTTCCAAAAACTCTTTTGAGTTAAAAAAATCAATTATTGGACTTGTTGTATCATACTTGTTTAAATTCAATTCGTTTAAAGCGCTAGACATACCTATATTGTCTAAAAAATCTTCTACAGAAATTGCTTTGAATTTTCTTAATAAATCAAATTTCTCTTCATCAAGATTTTTTAACGTTGCAGGATATGTTGATTTTCTCGAAACATACAAATAATGCGTACGAATATTTTTATCATTTCTGTTTTTAAGATATAAATCAAATAATTTTTTTAAGAACTCGCCCTCGCGTGATAAAAAAAATATGTCAGTTATGCCTTCAAAAATCAAAATCTTATATAGTCGCTCTATATACAAATAAAGTAAAAAGCAATAGTTGGTATATCGTCCCTCGCCTTTTAAATTTTTTTTTGATATACTTACAATTTTGTTTTTTATATTTTTTCGTTGGTTTATCCCATCACAAGTGTTCATCAAAAAGCCTTTTATGCCAAAACTTTCTGCATTTTTAATATCAGATATTGGATTATCACCAACCATTATGCATTGTGATGCGCTAAAACCTAATTGTTTGCAAGCATAATTATACAATTCACCATTTCGCTTGGATATTCTATGGTCACAGGAAACAAAAATATTATCTATTTTTTTGTAAATATCATCTTTTTTTAAAAAAATTTCGATATCATCTTTGCTTAAATAAAAATCGGAAATAATATTTATACGAATTCCGTTCGAATGACATATATTAATCAATTCTATAGTTTCACCTATATAATTTTGACTATCATATTCAGATCCAATTTCAATTTTATGTGAAAGTGAATAAAATTCCTCAACATTATATTTGTTTTTAAACTCTGGGATTAAAGATATTAGTCTACTATATATTTCGGTGGAAAGTTCTAAAAAATTAAACTCACCATTTTCTGATCTTTTAATTACAGCTTGCTCTGATTTTTTTCTGAGAATTAATAATCTATTTTCATCAATCAAAAAATTAAGATTAAAAGCCAATCTCTTTGCCCATAAATACTTAATCTCTTCAGGATCACAATTTCTCTGCACAACCGTTCCGAAAAAGTCCAAAAAAAGACATTTAATTGTTTTTTCGCTACTATATTGCAAAACTTCGTTTAACATATATAGACTCCTTTAAAAAACGATTTTAAAATTTGAAAAATTTTCTTAGCAACAATATAATGGCAACAATGTTCAATTTTTTAAAATAAATTAACTTTCCATATATTCGTGTGCTTCCGGACATTTGCTTATAAAATTTTGCAGCATCCACCACTTCAGAGCAGAGTTCAATTCTTCGAGAGAATTCAAAAATTTCAGTCAGACTTGTAATTGAATAAATTGCTCGCCGCATAGCAGTAATATATGCAACAATAATAAATGAAGCAAGTTCGACTTGAACCTCATCAAAAATACCACTCATACAATAAAGTTCCTTACAGCGATAATACAATTCCAAGTATTCTTGCCAAAATTTTTCTGCATTTCCACATTTCTTTGAAAGTGAACCACTTGTGTCAATTCTGTAGTAATATACCGGTTTATGAATAATAGCAATTTTATCTACATATTTTAAATATTCTAGATTAAAACGAAAATCCTCTGCAAAATCAACATTTGATTCAAATAAAATACCTTTTTCTTTTATAATACTAGATTTGAAAAGCTTACCCCAATTTGCACCCCAATAAGCACCAGCCTGATATTTGGACATTCTTTTAAAATAATCGTTATGATCTACGAATTTATCGTATTCATACATATAATCGATTAAATCATTTTCATTATTTTTTTTTAATGTTTTAAATGCGCCAGATACATAATCAGCATTTTCAATAACACTTACGGCTTCCTCGATAAAGTCAGGCGCCATAATGTCATCACTGTCACAAAAGGCAATATATTCTCCTTTTGCTATAGAAATGCCAAGATTTCTTGCATTTGCAACTCCATTATTTTCGATATGTAAAACCAATATCCGACTATCACTTTCAGCAATTTCGTCACATATTAAACCTGAATTATCTTTCGAGCCGTCATTAACAATGATAATTTCTATATTATTATAACTCTGACGACGTAAACTCTCAATGCATTCCTTGATATATTTTTCGCAATTATATACCGGTACGATCATACTAACTAATGGTTTCATTAAAAAGCTACCTGACCTTTCAAATATAAATCATTATGATGCTTGCCAAAATGTACAATATGGTGTAATATGACAAGAACCAATCGTGAAAAAAAGATATTGAATAGATAATACAACAAAAAATATGGCGTATACTGTTTTCTTAGAATCAATAATACAATTATTTATCATATTTGGCAATAAAGCAGTAAAACCAAATAAGAAATAGAACGCAAATCTAAAAAATATAGATTGTGAAGGAACTAACGTTTCAAAAATTAAAGCAAAAAAAGACAGAACAAACATTTTTTGCGCTATTTCTGATTCTTTCAACCACTCTTTTTTTACAAATATTACACAAAAAACGTAAATTGCAGCAATTACTAAAAGCATTGTAAAACCTGCGTTTCTGTTTTCAACAAAAAATTCTCTACCGTCTTCATTAAAAAATTGAAAAAATATTTCAGCAATCTGAGACCTAAAAGAATAAGTAATTCCCAATAATACAAACGAAAAGTAAAGAAACGTCTTGCTTATTTTGACTTTATAAAAAATAAACACGAGCAAAAAACATAACGCAGTTTTATGAAATAGCGAAGCAATAAATACAAAAATCAAACCTCTGAAAAATTTTTTTTCAATCAAAAAACTGCTAGCGAATATTATAAACGAGATAGCAATAGTCTGCCTCATAGCAGTAAGCGAAAACTGGTACAGATTAAAAGCCAGCATAATAATCCAACTTAAAAAAGGATCATCCGAATATTTATATATAAAATAAGTAATAGCTGATGTAAACAAAAAGGCAACAATAGAAAATAAAAAAGTATAATTACACCATATTTTCCCTACGAAAGATATAAACACATAAAAAAATGGATCTCTGCCTATATATTGAGCCGCTTCTTTATATGGAAGACTTGAAACAATATAAAAAGAATTAACATAAATATCTGTATCTCCACCAATATTTCGTCCACGCAAAGCGGCAATTAAAAAATAAATTAAACCCCAAAAAATGCAAATGAATTTTTTGTTGTTTTTTGCATTATTAACAACATTAGAAATCTTTGCGACTACCAATGTGAAAAAAGCGCATAAATAAATTCCCATTTTTACTCCTAAAGAAAAACATAATATTTTATTGAATAATAAAGTTGATATACTCTTTAAAATTCTTATTTTTGTCAAAATATTCTGCTGCGTATTCGATGCAGTTTTTTGAATAAAAAGATTTTCCGTTTGTTTTAACACATTTTATTGCTTTTATCAATTCTGACGCATCGCCATAATTCACAATATATCCGGTCATGTTATGCTTTATAAGCTCCCCGCTCCCGCCTGAATTATATGTAATTACCGGTGTTCCACACGCAATCGATTCCATATTAACCGTCGGCAAAGTATCCGCTTTTGTAATATTTACAAAAACATCAACTGCAGAATAATACTCAGCTAATTTTTCAGCGCTAATTTTTTCCATATATTTAATTTTGTCAGTTGAAGAGGATAGTTTTGATTTATCGCAACCAACAATAATTAACAAATCATCTTTAGACAGCGACTGAACAACCGCATCAAATGTTTCCTTATTCTCTGACGAAAGCCACTTGTTTGCCATTCCAAGAATTATAAACTTATTCGTATCAATACCTAGACGCTGTCTTGCAGTATCTCGTGGGTAAAACACAGTCAAATCAATACCGTTTTTTATAACCTTCATAGGTCTTGCCGATAAAATTGAATTTTCAACTTGACTGGCCAACCACTCTGAAACAGCAACAATATAGATATTCAAATTTTCGCCAATAAGTTCTTTTTTATCTCGTAATACACTGCAAGTTTTGTCAAAAAAGAAAGATTTTTGTTCAATATCTAATTGCGGACAATTTTCACAACCATTTTTCCACTTTTGGCAACCACTGTATAAATAATGATAACATTTTCCGGTAAAAAGCCAACAGTCATGCATCACCAAAACAGTCTTTACCTGTTTTTTCTTAATATATTTAAAAAGAATGTTTAAATTTATAAAATTGCTGTGTATGTTATGTAACATAATTACATCGGGAGAAATGCAGTCGATCCAATTTATAAGTTTTTTTGTTGCTGTTTTTGAACAATAACCTTGCTTACCGATTATTCTCGCATATAAAGCATGGTATTTCCTATCAAACGAATTACCAATTTTAAAATGATTATACGATAAATCTTTTTTTAAATATACCTCTGGAACAGCAAAATAATTTTCATATCCTTCAAGATCAAAAACCTCTGCCAAAGAAAGCATTATTGAACCCGTGCTGCCGGAATATGTTGAATTTATTTGCACTACTTTCACCAAAACACTCCCGTTATAAAAATATACTTAAAAATTCAAGTTTAACCAAAACTTATATCAAATCATATAATTGCGTCATTAATAACTTTAATTAATAAATTATTTGTCACACTTCTATTATGAAATTTAATACCACATTCATGAGCTCTTCGGCTATATTTTATAATAAGATTAGAATTATCAATAAGCAATTTAATTTTTTCTTCAATCTCATCATAAGAAGAGGCTGTAATTGCTGAATCGTGTTTATTAAAATAATCAATTGGCGCAATATCCTTGTCCCCAATAGCAAAAATACACTTTCCACTTTTTAAATAATCGGTAATCTTTGTGGAAAAAGATAGCCGTGCCGCGTTTTTATATTTTTTTTCAAGACTTTCTACAAAAACGAGAATATCGGCTTTGCTTTGAACTTCTTTAACCTCGTCTAAAGTTAACGCGCCTTTTACACTACTACTACCGGTATTTAAAGCTTTGCTTTGTTCAGGAGTGAGTAGATCGGTTGTATAGATATCAAGCTCGGCCTTTACACCATTGAAATTGATTTTTTCGAGTGCTTTTGCAATTGAAGCAAGTGATTTCCAACGCCCAATTATCAGCTTGCCGGTATACACCATTTTAATTGGAGTTTGCGGCTTGTATGGAACAAATTCTTCAAAATCTATTCCTTTGGTCATTACGATGCTATTTTTATTGAAAATGCGGTCGTATTCTTCCTTTTGTTTTGGTGCAATAACTAACAGCTTGTTACTATTATCGACAATAAATTTGACATATCTTCGTAAAAAAAAGCGTTTAATAACAGAAAAAGGATTTTTACTGATAGACTTATATGTATAGTTATCGTCCGCCAAATATGATACAACAGGCTTTCCCGTTTTTTTGATGATATATTTTTGTATTCTGCCCATATATATCGTTGGATAAACAGGAATGAAAAGCACATCAGCATCAAAATTTTCGATAAACGCATCAAGCTCTGCCGTTTTCCATTTTCCAAATTTCCATACTAATTCACGAAAAAAACGCATAATAGCGCGGGCACTACCTGATTTTGTATTGTTATATCGGCTTTTTTCATCAATAAACTCGGAGTTGTTAGTATCATCTTTTGTATTAACAACCCAATCGCCTGTTTTAATCTTTCGGTTAAATACACTTTTAATCATTTTGCTTTCGGAGATGCGAAAAAAATTGTTGCATATTTTGGTATTAGGTAGCGCAGATTTAGTATATATCTGAGCAATACTCTCAGGATTCCAACATTTAAAAAACTCTATTAATGTGTTAATACCAGTATTATCCCGCCACGCATTTGTTGAAACAACCAAAACTTTAGGTAATTTAGTTTTATTCATATTCTTATCTAACCTTACAAATTATCTTTAATAGTAACAGTGTTACATCAAAACCAAAGATTTTATAAATTTTACTAATGATTGCAACTCTTGGATTAAGGTCGTAATTAAATAAATGTGAAAGTTTTTTTAACTTAATATATTGTGATTTTTTGTTTTTGTCACCAAATCTGACATATCCAATTAACAAATTACAATAAAGCTTCGCAATTGAATTTAATAGTGAATTTTTATAATCAACGCTAATATCTGCAATAGTTATTTGTTGTTGCCATTTATCGATTATATATATACAATCTGTAAGATTTTTCATTTTCCAAGAGGATGTTATGGAGTTTTCTCTTTGTCGATAAACAATATAATCTTTATCAATTCCGTCAATAGAATGTGCCTTTAAAAGCACATGGTAGTACCATTCTTGATCTTCACCAAGTAATCCTCTTTCAAATTCAATATTATTATCTTTCAAAAGGCTTAGTTTAACTGATTTTGACCACGCCGAACAATAAAATGAATCCGTTTTAACAAGATAGTTTATACGTTCCGAAAAAGTTTTAAACAAGCATAAATCAGGGAATTCGAAATTGCACTTTGAAAAAGTCCGTGTTTCTTCGAAATATTTTTTAAATTTATAGCAAATAATTTCAGCACCGCCTTGTGCTTTCGCAAAAACATTTTGAAGAAAATCAACATCTGATATATAATCGTCGCTATCAATATAAACAACATATTCACCCTTGGCCGAAAGCGTTCCAACATTACGTGCATCAGAAATTCCGCCATTTTCCTTGTGAATAACTTTTATTCTTTCATCTTTATCAGCGTATTCATCACATATCATACCGCTGTTGTCTTTACTTCCGTCATTAACGAGAATCAACTCAAAATCTTTAAATGTCTGCGCTAAAATACTATCGACACATTCACGGAGATATTTTTCTACATTGTATACAGGAACAATAACACTAAAAAACATTTTATCCTCCAATAATTACATTTTCTATAACATTATCATTTATCAAAGAAATTATATTTTTGGTAATTTTTATTGTAAGTCGAGCATTAACTTCCTTTGAAATTGCAGCTACTCCGGGCAAAACAATAACATTACGAAGACGTCTGAATTTATTTTGAATAGGATTAGGTACAAGTTCAAACACATCAAGAACCGCTCCGCCTATTTTCTTCGTTTTTAAAGCATAATAAAAATCTTTTTCGTTAAATACAGCCCTTCGGCCGACATTTAAAACGACAACGTCTTTTTTCATTTTATTAAAAACTTCTAAATTTAAAAACCCTCGTGTTTCATCATTGTCGGGCAATGTTGATATTACATAATCATACTGATCAATTATATCAAGAAGCGTATTTCTTCCCGCAAACATCTCATCAAAATATGGTGGTTTTTTTATATCAACAGAATAACCGTCAATTGTAATATCAAATCCGGATAATCTTTTTGCAATGGCGGTTCCTATATTTCCGGTGCCTAAAATTATAACCTTCTTTCCCGAAAGTTCGTTAATTAACGAATAATGACGTTGTATTTTAGGAATACGATTATTAGGATTATTATGCAATCTCTTGGCAAAGCTCAGCATCCCAAAAACTACAGTTTCTGCTATTGGAACGCTATAGATATCGCCCGCATTGGCAACGATAATACCTTTGTTTTTAAAAACATCAAGCGGAACACCGTCATAACCCGCGCTTGTTAGTTGAAAAAATTTTAGCCCTTTTAGATTCATTTGTGAGGCTGTCTTTGCCATTGCGCGAGAGCCAACAATCGCAAACACATCAGGATTATTGTCGTAATCTAAAAGTGATTTAATATTAATATATTTGATTTCTACCGTTTCATCAAATAAACTTTTGTCCAATTTTTTATCGGATAAAATTATTTTCATTTGTTAAATCCCCAATAATTCTATATAATCATTTTTTAAATTTTCTAACATAATACTACGCTCATATAAACTTAAAGTTCGTTTATATGCCTCGTTACCAAGATTTTGAGCTAATTGATTTTCATCAATAAATCTTTTCATAGCAAAGTAAAGAGCATCAACATTTTTTGGTTCCACATGTATACCAGAAATTCCATTTACCATAACCTCAGATGCACCGGGAATAGTTGTGGTAATAGCAGGCACTGCCAACGCTCCAGCTTCTTGTATTACCATGCCAAATCCCTCGCGATAGGTTGGATGTACCAAAATATCCATTGCAGAATAGAATTCGCACATTCGGCAATGGTCAACTCTGCCGGTAAAAATAATATTTTTATTGTTTTTTGCCCAGTCGATAAGGGTATCATCTATACAACAACTATTTTCTAAAGGTCCCACAATTAAAAGTTTTACATTCTCATAGGCTTTAACTAAATTTTTAAAAGCCGAAAGCAGTTCACTGCAGCCTTTATCTGCCGAAATTCGACCAACAAAACCAAAAACTAAGTCATTTTGATTTATATTATATTGATTTTGAATTTTATTATTCCAATCATTTTTTTGTGAAATATCAAATTCTAACATATCAACACCGATCGTTCCGCCGTTACCAACAACAACGGCTTTTTGCGGCTTGTACAAACCCTCAGACACGGCAAACTTTAAATTTTTTGGACTAACTGCGCGAATATCGGTTGAATTTTTGCACACTATTTTTTCTAAAAACTTAAATATTTTTCGTGAAAGTCCGCTAAGACCAACATATCGTATACCCCACTGACAATAAAGTCTTATCGGCACTCTGCACAACCTTGCCGCTATGCTTGCATAGCAAGCCGCATTTGGAGTAGCATACTGCACTAAATCAAATTTTTGCTTTTTAAAAATTTTTATAAACTCAAGCACTGATTTAAAGCCGGATAGGTCAATACCCCGCGCCATTTTCACAGGTATATAATTAATATACTCCGGCAACGAATTTTTAAATTCATCATCGTTATTGCAAATTAAAGTAATATCGTAACCACATTTCTCATGTAAATATATCGCGGTTGGAACAACAAACGATTTCAAAGTACCGGCAACGGTGGTGCAAATGCAAATTTTTTTCATAAATTATTTCGCCTTTTTAGTTTTAATTATTTCTTCTACCTTTTCGCGAATTATATCCAGATTTTTCTGATATTCCTCTTCTGTGAATTTTGATACCTCAAGTTCTTTAAGTCGGATATTCTTAACGCCTTCGATAAATATATCTTCAACATCCATTGGATCGCTAACTAAATTAGCATTGCAAAAACCACGTGAGAGTATAGCAGCAGTTGAGCCCAAATGATAATGTTCGGCAATAATATATTCCGCAGGAAGCATGCCATAACCAACTCTGGCAATACCGCCAAATCCGTATTTTATACCTCTATCAGCGATTTTTTTACACAAAGTGGCTATGGTACCATCACATAATAATTCAAACATAAATGTCATATTATACGAAAGATGCAGGTCGTTAAGACCAATATGAATTTCATCAATACCCCCAATTTCAAGTATTGAATCGATATTTTCAGCGGCTTCTGCCGTTTCAACCAAAAGTTGTACCTTTGCTCTACTATCTACATATTTTACAAATTTTTCTACTTCTTGCGCCGTTTTAAACATAGGAAGCATGATTACGTCTGCACCGGCATCAATTGTTTTATTAATCTCTTCTTCCGAACTACAATAATCGGCTGTAGCATCGTGTATCGGATTAATTCTAACCATCAAATCGGCTTCGGTAACAACCTGTCGTATACGTTTGATATCATCAATTGTATGATGGTTTTGAACAGTGTCCATACCACCTTGTCGCTCGGCTTTGCCTATGTATTCCATATCAATCCAAATACGATCAACGCCTGCTTCTTGCGCAATTTTTGCCGTAACAGGATTATTTGTTATGTACATTAGTGTTAGTGACATAATTTATCTTCCTTGAATTACTAATTTATTCATAAAAATCAATTGAATTTCAAAGTTCTTAATACAAACTTTGAACTATTGCTTTACTATATTATGGAAATCTCGTTATATTTCATCATATAAACACCGTTTTCATATTGCCCGATATTTACAAGGTTGGTTTTACCAAGCAAATTATTACAAATTAAACTCATATGATCACAGCCGCATTCGTATGCGTGTGGATAACCGCCTCCAAAACGTGGATTTACTTCGGAAATGTAGTATTCGCCATCAATCTCAAAGATATCAATATCTATTTGACCAATCCAACCGCACTAGTCAACAAATTTTTCAATTTAAAAAATAGTTTCTCCTCCTTAAAAGATACTGCCTTATCGGTTTCACCGGCACGCATTAGTATTTTTTTCTTTGTAAATATTGAAACAAGTTCGTGAGAAAGCATCTCAATATAACAGTCAGCACCAATTTCTTGACCTTTTAGATACTCTTGTATCATTAAGCCGTTATTATGATTCCAGAGCAGTTCTAAAGTTTCTTTATCGTCTACTTTATTTATGGCAATAGACGCACTGCCGCGGACGGGCTTTACAAAAACAGGAAAAGTAATAATACAGACCTTTGCCGCTATCGGAAATGATTCCGATAGCGGTGTGGATATGTCCGTGTTCCCAACCTCCAAGCATCTCTGCTCGTGGGCTGGTCTTACTCCGCAAAATAATGAGATTGCCTGCAAGAAGAAAACAACTCGCATCGGTCAAGCAGGAAACTACATCAAACCTTTGCTTGTTCAATGTGCTCCTTGTGCTATCCGCAAAAAGAGCAATCCTGAAATCCGTAATCGGTATTTATCTATTAAAAAGCGCAGAGGCCACAAGAAAGCCATCATCGCTATCGCAAGAATGCTATTGACTGCAATCTACAACATTCTCAAAAGAACGAGCCTTACAACGCCGACCTTTATACTCGGTCTAATGATCCACCTACACACCGTACCGTTTCGGTAGATGAGGCCATCTTTATTCTCCAACGTTAAGGGTATCTTGTTACCCCCTGCAACTTCTTAATCTGTTTTGATACTGTTTTTTCGGCTACCATGCGGTAGTCTTTGTTTCTATGCCTTTCCATCGACGGGGAGAGATTAGGTTATTTCAAACGTTACCTCTACTAATTGGATAGATAATATAATCCGTCCTTATTTCTAAACCAAATGCTTCTCATACCGAGCATATTCGGCGCTATAAAATCTTTTTTACTATTATCCCCGATATAACACATTTCCGAAAACTTCACATCAAATATCTCTCGCATTATCTCAAAAGCAACTTTATTCGGCTTGCGGTATTCCACGCCACCCAGCTCGTCCGTCACAATGATGTGATCAACAAGTTCGTCAAGTCCTAACGCCTTTATTTTCGCTCTCTGCCCTTCGGGTCTGCCGTCTGTTATAACTCCTAATTTATAACCATTGCCTCGGAGCTGACACAATAATCCATTTGCTCCATCATGCAAATGGATGTCCGGCTGATGAAGGCGATACAGAGAAAGGCATTGTTGCTTCAATCGCTCGGTGTACAACCCTTCTGCGTTCAACACCTCATCTATAGCAGATTTCTTTTGCTCGAATGCCTGCCACAATTTTTCTTCCATTCGCTCCACCTGGGGTAGAGTATCAGCTATGGCACGGTATCCACTTCGTACATAATATTTTTCGCTATATAAAGTATCATCCAAGTCGAATATTATGGCTTTCAAACCATGAAGATGGTCACTCAATTCTGTTAGGTTCTTAATTTCTATCATCGTACCATCTCCTGCTTTGATTATTGTTTTTGTTCTAAATAGAAATTTTGAAGTTTCCCTGCTTCAGTCTTAATATCATATCCACCAGCTATAATATAGGCAGTGGCTTTTTTTCTTTTTTCGAGAGACTTGTTGTTAATGATATTATCCGCCCAAACCTCATCACTTTCGTCCAAGCTTAATTTGACCTCATATCCGGTCAGATTCGGAGCCGGAACCTCATCAGAAACAACACAAGATAGTCCCGTTGCTTGAGCTTCTATTGCAACCAATCCTAATCCCTCATAAGATGATGGAAAGAGGAAAATATCAAACGCCATCATCACATTCGGAACATCATCTCTCTGACCAAGAAAAACTGTATCACTTTCTATGCCCAATTTCGTACTGTATGCCTTAAGTTCTATTTCTTGCGGTCCCTCGCCAATCAAAACAAATTTTGCATTTGACTTTCTGACTTTCACCTCACGGCAAATATCCATAAATCTATACAAATTCTTCTGCTCATGTAATCTTCCAACAAAACCTACAACAAAATCATTTTCAAGCCCCAGTTTTTTTCTGTACTCATTTCTAATACTTTCTTTATATTGGTATTTACCAGCATCGATTGCATTATTGAAAACCTCGACATCGTTTCTTTTGCCGAAAATCCATCTACCCGCTTCGTTTGAACAAGCAAAACGATGGGTTAAGAACACATTGACAAGCGGTTTGAATAAATAATGCTGATACAAAACATTACAACGGGTATTATGGGAGTGACCAATAATTGTTTTCACACCACAGGATTTTGCAACGATTGCATCCATAGCAATACTTGCACTATTTTGATGGATATGAACAATATCATACTTGTTTTCAGATATTATCTTTTTAAGTTCTCGCATATAAGAAAATGGCTTGCGACTTCTAGCAGGACATCTATAGATGTTCCCCCCTAAATTGATAATTTCATCATCATAACGCTGCTTGTTTGGAGAACACGAAATAAAGTCAAATTGTACTTGTTCTGTATCAATATTACGGTAATAATTCATTACGACTGCTTCTACTCCTGCATATCCTAAAGAACCTACCACCTGCAATACTCGAATCATAAGACTCCTCCATTCACGCAAACACTCTGATCAAATCGACTATAAACCGCACCATTTTTTGCTACCTTCCCTTGATACGTCAATTTTTCACCATTCAACATTTTTAAGACAGCCTTGGCGCTATCCGCACCTGCTTTTATGCTCAAAGGTGCGCCACCACCAAAACGAGGATTGATTTCTATGTAGTAATTATCTCCCGTCTTTTCGTCTTGGATAAGCTGAACTGTAATCTGGCCACAAGGCTTATAGTCTGCAATCAGCTTCAACATCTCATCAATCATAGTATCATCCTGCGTGATTCTCGTTTTCAGAACCTCGCCGGAACGAACCGCAAGACGTTCTCTCGGTGTAATATATACTGGATTCCCTTCATAGTCACAGAAAATATCAATCGTATACTCTCTGCCGCTGATAAACGGCTGAATAATATAATCTTCAATCTTTTCCGCATAGAGCTTCAAATCATCAAGGGTTTCGACCTTGTAAGCATTGATACTGGAGCTACCGTCCTTTGGTTTGATAAAAGCGGGAAATAAAACCGTACCGTTATCTAATGCTTCCTCATATTTTTCTACGCTGTTTACAGGCAGAGGGGATTTCAACCCAAGAGAAATAAAGTAATCGGCGGTATAGTTTTTATCCCTGCACAGCTTCACTTTATCCACGGCAGAAATCAGCACCTTTGTTCCAATCGCTTCAAATCGTTTCTTATTCTCTGCAAGCAACAAAAGATCTGTATCAATGGTTGGTATTAAGCAGTCCACTTTTTCGCTCTCGCAAATAGCAAGAAGTTGAGGAATGTAGTTACTATCTTTGATTCTGCAGACAATCTGTGTTTCATCGCAGAAAAACAACGCAGGAGCATCCTCTGCAATATCCGCACCAATGATTGTTAATTCAATTTTCAGTTCATCGGCAGCTTTGCGAAAAGCCTGGATCAGCTCCACACGCCGACCAACACTTGTAAATAATATCTTCATTATGCTACCCACCGTGCCAAATCTTCATACACAATAGAGCAAGGCATATTTTCAGCATATTTATCTGTTAGGAGGAGTACCCCCTCCCATTTTTTCGATTCATTCTTCATACACATTCTCCTTGCAGGAACACCAACATATGTATCCGGTTCTATTAAATTATCTACTACTACCGCACCTGCTCCAACCATACAGTTTTCCCAAACGCTGATATTATTGCTAACGATTGCACCAGCTCCTATCCAAGTACCAGTTCCAACGCTCACTGTTCCAGCAAGATGACTTCCCACCGACACATGAACGTAATCAGTGATGATATTATCATGGTCAACAGTTGCACCTGTATTGATGATACAGCCGTATCCAATCGAAGTTCCGTGATTGATAACAGCACCAGCCATCACACCGAGCCTTCACCTAAAAAGACATCGGGTGCAACCACCGCTTTAGGATGAATAAGTGTAACAACATGAAATCCATCCGCAATCAGTTTCTCTTGTATTCTTTTGCGAATCTCAGCTTTTCCTATTCCCACAATAAAAACACCGCCAAGGTATTTCATAGCATCATCACTTGTTCCAACCACATGGTACTTGCCGCAAGTCTTAACATCTTTGTTATCATCCAAAAATTAAATTTCCGTATATCCGTTTTTTTCGGCAATATCAGTAATTACTTTGCCGTGACCACCGGCACCGATAATAACTAACTGCTTCATTATACTAATACCTCGTCATAAAATAAAATGCAAACGCATAATTCATTTTTTTATTTTATATTCTTTTCTTCGAATTTCCGCAAGATTGCCCTCATAATTTAACGAAACACCTTCGGACTTAATTAGTGCTTTCTTTACGGTAAGGAGAATAATTCGCAAATCATTAATAAGCGTAATATTATCGATGTAATCTAAGTCAAATTCAAATTTTCTTTCCCAAGTAATTTCGTTTCTTCCGTTAACCTGTGCTAAACCGGTAAGACCCGGTCGCACATCGTGGCGGTGTTTTTCTTCTTCAGTATAATATGGTAAATACTCAACTAACAACGGTCTTGGACCCACTATTGACATATCACCTTTTAAGATATTAATAAGTTCAGGAAGTTCGTCAAGCGATGTGCTACGTAATATTTTACCAAACTTATTAAGTCTAACATCATCGGGTAAAAGATTACCATCTTCATCTTTCTCGTTGGTCATTGTTCTGAATTTAATAAGTTTAAAAATCTTTTCATCTTTACCTGGTCGTTGCTGTGTGAAGAAAGGATTACCCTTCATAGCGATAGCAGTAACGACTACAAGCACCAACAAAATCGGAGACAACACAATAAGCACTATTAACGATAATGTGAAATCAATTACTCTTTTAAAAAATTTAGCGTACATATGTAACCTCAAAAACAGCTTTTAATAATTTCGATAATAATATCCTGTTGTTCCACAGTCATTTTATTATCGCTTGGCAAGCACAAGCCGCGTTCGAATATATCTGCTCCAACATCATTATTAATTGAAACATAACCGTTATCGCTAAATATAGGCTGCATATGCATCGGTTTCCAGATGGGTCTGCCCTCGGCATTGTACCTTTCCAATTTTTCAAGGATTTCTGTTGGACAGGTTTTACCCTCTTCCTTAGCATAGCAAGCCTCATTATCACTACGAACCTGCTTACACATTGCATCTTTATCAATAATCATACAAGAAAGCCAATAATTAGGCTCCGAATTATTGGCATCAAAAGGATTCATTTGAATAGGTAGATCCTTAAATGCCAACTTATAACGCTCATAAATTGCCTTTTTTTGCGCTATATGCTCATCAATATATGAAAACTGACCGCGTACAACACCGGCTATAACATTGCTCATTCGATAGTTATAACCTATATCATTATGCTGATACCAAGGAGCTGCTTCACGACTTTGTGTCGACCACTTTCTCGCCTTATTTGCAGCATCAAAATCGTTTGTCAAAAGCATACCACCGGTTGAACCCGTTATAATTTTATTGCCGTTAAATGAAATGACATTGTATGTACCAAATGTGCCGGTCTGTCTACCTTTGTAGGTTGCGCCTAAAGATTCAGCGGCATCCTCTATAAGAATTGCGTCATACCTTTTGCAAATATCACAAATCTCATCAAGCTTTGCAGGTGTACCATAGAGGTTTGCCATCATAACAACCTTAACTTCTGGATATAATTCAAATGCTTTTTGGAGTGCTGCAGGATCCATATTCCAAGTATCGTATTCACTATCAATAAAAATAGGGGTCGCTCCCTCATATACAACGGGATTAACGGTTGCAGCAAATGTCATATCTGAACAAAATACCTTATCGCCCGATTTAATTCCAGCAAGTTTAACTGCAAGATGTAACGCGGCAGTACCGCACGAAAGTCCTACCGAATTTTCACAACCAACAAACTCGCATGCAATATGTTCGACTTCGCTGATATTTTTCCCTACTGTAGACATCCAATTAGTTGCGTATGCCTCGGTCATAAATTTAAGTTCTTCGCCATGCATTGTAGGTGAAGAAAGATACACTTTAGACTTGAATGGTTCAAACTCCATAATTATACCTCTTAAAAGAATAAAGCGGGCACAATAAACCCAATCATACAAGATAGATTATACACCTTTGATAATTAAATTGCAATATTTTTATAGTAATAAACTACAAAATTATACAAAAAACAGCATCCGTTACAGAATGCTATTTAAAAAAATTAAATTTGAAATATTACAACGCGCAAGAGGCATGAAATACTATTTATCATCAGCAACAACGGCGTGTTCGGGTTCTAAGTT
Organism: uncultured Ruminococcus sp.; assembly: GCA_964387615.1. Taxonomy (GTDB): domain Bacteria; phylum Bacillota; class Clostridia; order Oscillospirales; family Acutalibacteraceae; genus UBA737. The sequence goes on along the minus strand of CAYLXT010000001.1, from coordinate 42,022 downwards.
ATACATTACTTCGCCTTCGCAGGCTCTCCCCTCTACAAAGCCTTCATGCTTTAACACACTTGATATAGTACCAAAAAAGCATTTGCAATCAAATATAAAACTGATATTATTTACATATTCACCATCAAATTTTGCCTTAACCGGTATCTCAAGTTCGTCACGACCGTTTATCTGCGCCCAGCCTGTAAGACCGGGACGAACATCATTTGCACCGTATTTATCGCGTTCTGCAACCAAATCGTCCTGATTCCAAAGTGCCGGACGTGGACCGATAATGCTCATATTGCCAACAAATATATCCCATATCTGCGGTAGCTCGTCCAAACTTGATTTGCGTAAAAATTTACCCACTTTAGTTATGTATTGATCAGGGTTTTCAAGTAAGTGAGTAGGCATATCGTGCGGTGTCGACATTTTCATACTTCTGAATTTATGTAACTTAAAAAAAGTTTTATTAATGCCAACACGTTTTTGGGTAAAAAATACAGGGCCCGGATCATCAATAATTATTAATAAAGCGAGTAAAGCAAAAATAGGCGATAAAATTATTAAACCTAAAAAAGACAATATAACATCTATGGTTCTTTTAAAAAACTTAGAATACATAAATCAATTTCCTTTCCAAAGGGTAGAATGTACCAAATCACGTAACGCATATTATACACCCAATAATTTTAAAAAGCAATGATTTTGTAGTGAATACTTTCAAAATGCGACAAAAAAACAGCGTCCCTTGCGGAACGCTGTTTAAACTAACGATTAAATTATTTAACCATGCTTGCAACTTCTGCGGCAAAGTCGTCAACGCGCTTTTCGATGCCCTCGCCCTTTTCCATACGAACAAAGTCAACGAGTTTGATGTCTGCGCCGATTTCTTTAGCAGTGTTAGCAATGTACTTGCCAACGGTAACGTCGCCATCCATAACGAAAGCCTGCTCAACAAGGCAGTTTTCCTTATAGTATTTGCCAATCTTACCTTCAACAATCTTACCAAGAACTGCGTCAGGCTTGTTAGCCATTTTGGGATCTTCCTTCATCTGAGCAATGAGGATTTCCTTTTCTTTCTCGATAACCTCTGCAGGAACAGAAGCCTGATCAAGATAAGAGGGGTTCATAGCAGCAATCTGCATTGCAACATTTTTACCCATAGTGATAAAGTCAGCGTTGTCGGCTGCAATATCACCATCAAATTTAACAAGAACACCGATTTTGCCGCCGGCGTGAACGTAGTTAACTACGTTGCCCTCGAAGCGAACAAAACGACGGATTTTGATGTTTTCACGAACTTTAAGGAAGAGTTCCTGAACCATTTCTTCAACGGTATGACCGTTCTCTACGCAAGCATTAAGAGCGTCTACGTCAGCTGGATTCTGAGCTGCGATAACCTTAGCAACCTTGAGTGCCAATTCTTTAAACTCGTCACCGCCAGCAACGAAGTCGGTTTCTGCATTTAATTCTACAGCAACGCCAACACCGTTTTCGCAGATAGCGCATACTGTACCTTCAGCAGCGATACGGCTTGCCTTTTTAGCCTGAGATGCAAGACCCTTTTCACGAAGGTAGTCTGCAGCAGCATCCATATTGCCGTCACACTCAACAAGTGCTTTTTTGCAGTCCATCATACCGCAACCGGTTTTTTCTCTTAAAGCCTGAACGTCTTTAGCAGTAAAAGCCATAGTATTATATCTCCTTTAGAGTAGTATTAAATTAAAATTATTCAGCTGCTTCTTCGGTAGCTTCTTCTGCTACTTCTTCAGCATCATTTGCAGCGGTGCCCATCTCTTCACCCTGTCTGCCTTCGATAACAGCAGCAGCGATAGTTTCGGCAATGAGCTTAACAGCGCGGATAGCGTCGTCGTTACCGGGGATAACTGCGTCAATTTCGTCAGGATCGCAGTTGGTGTCTACGATAGCGATGATCGGAATACCGAGCTTCTTTGCTTCAGCAACAGCAATTCTCTCTTTGCGAGGGTCAACGATGAAGAGTGCGCCGGGGATCTTATTCATATTCTGGATACCGCCGATGAACTTTTCAAGCTTCTCGATTTCAAGAGTAAGGGTAGCAACTTCCTTTTTAGGAAGAAGGTCAAATGTGCCGTCATCACGCATAGCACGGAGCTGCTCTAAACGAGCGATACGGGTACGGATGGTGCTGAAGTTTGTGAGCATACCGCCAAGCCAACGAGCGTTAACATAGGGCATACCGCAGTGCTCTGCTTCTTCTTTAACAGAATCCTGAGCCTGTTTCTTTGTGCCTACGAAAAGGATATCGCCGCCTGCTGCTGCGATGTCACGAGCAAACAAGTAAGCCTCGTTAAGCTTCTTAACGGTCTTCTGAAGGTCGATAATGTAGATACCGTTTCTTTCTGTGAAAATGTACTCAGCCATTTTCGGATTCCAACGTCTTGTCTGGTGACCAAAGTGTACACCTGCTTCAAGAAGTTGTTTCATTGATACAACTGCCATAGTTTTTTCCTCCTGAGGTTTTTCCTCCATCCCGTAAAGCCTGCGGTACTGACCTTGTATCAGCGGTCACACCTCTAGCAAGCATAATACAGAATGTGTGTAATATTTTTTGCCACCTTTACAGTAGCCGATAAATTATATCATAACACTTTGCGAATTGCAAGTGTTTTTTTAATTTTTATAAATCTTTAGAATTTTCTCTGCCCTACTCACAATTTTATCACGCAGTTCGTCAGGAGATACGACCTCAATTTTATCTTCGTAGTTCATAATCCAAGTAACAAGAGCATCGCTTACGGCGGCTTTTACGGTGAAATCAAATGTAGTTTCCGTCACGTTTATTATAAAAATACTATCGCCAAAACGGTCGGTTACCTGCTCAAGTATTTTGTTGCTGCAACGAAGCTTAATTTCCTGCGTGTTTCCGCCAAACATACCGAAAAGCTTTTTGGTGTAATCGGCAACATCAAACGTATCGCGGTAGGCACTTACTTCACTGAAATGACGAATCGGTTCATCGGTTATTTCAACCGAGTGTATACGGTCAATGCGCAGATTCATAAGATTATCGTATTTATCATAATTACCGATAAGATAATAATAATCAAATTGCCATGTCATAGCATAAGGACTAACAACACGCGTTTTTGATTCGGTTACAATTTGTCTGCCCTCACGTAAAACCTTTTTACTGTATGTGAATTTGATTTTTTTGCCCTGTTCAATTGCGGTATTTATGCGGTCAATGTTATAAAACAGTTCTTCATTGTGGGTTTTGCTGCTGCCATCAATATAAATACCACGCAGATTATTTTTGGATTGATAGCGACTGAGTAGTTTATCAAGCTTACTTGTAAGCTCACGAGTTTTCTTTTCGCTTATAAACTTTGCCGTTCGCACAGCATCACCAAGCAAAAACACCTCGGGCAACTCAAAATCACGGCTTGCTAAGAAATATCCGTTTTTGGGCACACGCGTTTGCACTATATCATATCCAAAAGATATAAGACACTCTATATCGTCGTATATCGCTTTGCGCTCGGCTGTTACATCATATGTCGCTAATTTCTCGCAAATTTCAGTTGCAGATAACGGATGCTCTTCATCGGTAAGCTCTGTAAGTATTTTTATTATATATAAAAGCTTTACCTTTTGTCCACGTCTTGCTCGGCTTTCCGCCATAATTCCACCGCCTTAATAAATTCATCATAACCAAATACGGCATTTACACAATCTAAAAATGCATTGCCAGACATACCTTTCGGTAAATTAAGATATTCAGCCAATTCGTTGCGTAATAACGAACTGTTTACTCCACCCGAAATGCCGAGAGAAAATAATAAAGATTTGGTAATTTTTTTACCGCTTTTTTGCGTAACATTATCCCCTGTTATACCACTACGGTTAAGCGCGTCTATAAGTGTTTGCTGCGTCATACCCTCAACACCTAAAAAACCTTCTTTAGAATGTTTGTCTTTGCGTTTTTCTTTTCCCTTAAGTTGTGGCACATAGACATTAGTTATAGTGTTTTCGGGGCAGATTTGTTTAAGATGTGAGCGGATAAGTGCGCCTGCGCTATCGGAATCGGTTATTACAACTATACCGTGACGCTCTGCTAAAAGTCGGATTAAATCGCGCTTTTCCTTGTCCTTAAAAATACGAAAACCGTTTGTTGTTAGTATTGTAGCATCAACAACGTTTTCAAGTGTAATTTTATCGTATTTTCCCTCAACTATTACGGCCTGACTTAGTTTAATCAACCGTCTCACCCTTTGCAAGAATATACACAAGTTTTACGGTTAACTGTTCAAGTATATTGCGTGGATCAGCGCCAAAGCTTTTAAGTGATTTATCAGCTTCGGCAATTTTCTCAAGGCTTAGCCGTAATTTTATAACATTAAATTTTTTAAGACTTTGATATGCTCTGTCAATTAAAAACAGCTTATTTTTTGGATATTTAAAGTCGGCGGCAATATCCGCCTTTAATATGCCTTTAACATTAGCGGTGTAGGCGCGGTAAATATCAACATAACTTGATGCAGTAACACTCAAAATTATCATTGGCTCTATGCGCATAAAAAACATATCATCAAGCATTGTTAAGGCATTTGATACATCACCAGCAAGTATTTGTTTTACATATTCATAAACCGATGCGTCAACCGACTTAACCGCAATTTGCTCTACAATTTCTTTGGTAATATCGCCGCTGCCGACATAGGCGCAAAGCTTATCAAGCTCGTTTTTTAGCGTGCACAGATCTGAACCTGATGTTTCTATCAAACGTCTGGCTGCAATTTCACCAAAATTGCAACCGCGTTTTTTTGCTCCGTCGGAGAGCATTTTTACAAGCGCTGTAATACTGCGATGGTTTATTTCGGCACATTTTCCGCCAATCTTTTCAACAGCTGCCAATAATTTCTTTTCTTTTGCGCCCTTTTTCGCATCAAACTCCACAGTATCAAAGCAAATAATTAAAACACAGGTATTATTAGCATTTAAAATGAGTTCTGATAGACGGTCAAAATCACTTTTGGCACAGTGCTCAAAATCAAAATCGGACAGCACAACGCTTTTGCGCTCTGCCATCATTGGATACTGATTTACAGCGTCAAACACCTCTTGTAAATCAGTATCGCCTTCAAATTTTTGAAGATTAAAAAAAGGATCGCCGTCAGAAGCTTTTTTTGCCAAAGTGTCTTTATAGTAATTTTTTAAATATGAATCATCGCCAAAAATAAGATATACAGGTGCAAAATGCTTGCCTGTAATATCTTTTCTTAGTTGTTCTTCATATACTATTGGCATTTTAATCACTTCTTTTCTTTGTTAATATATGATAATACATATATCCGATAACCCCTGCAATTAATAGTACCGACCACCAGAATGCACTTTTAGGAAGTACGGCAACAGTTATAGGAAGTTTTGCTATAGTATTAACCGAATATACGATAAATCTTGACGAAAGTCCCGCAACAAAAAATAAAATCTCGCAGAATATTTTTAATAAAGGTATAGCCGATACAATCAACGCTGCAATATTAAAAATCAGCGCTATCATCACTGGATATGAAATTATAAAATTTGTAAGTGGTGATACAATTGATATATAACCGAAAATTTTAATAGTTACCGGCAAGGTAAAGATTATAGCAGAAATTGAACAGAGGAATGTGTCAACCAAAACCTTTATGATTTTTGATTTTATGCTGAACCTTTCTTTTATAAGTCGCGAATAAAATGGTACAACCCAAATTATTGCAAGGGTTGATAAAACCGACAACTGAAAAGATACATTTAAAATCGCAAATGGCGCACCAATAAGCACAATCGTCACAGCAGTTAAAAGGGAGTTGAGTGAATCGTTATCACGGTTAAACACAGGAGCTAAACCTGCGATTACAAACATAACACCCGCCCTTAAAATAGACATTGTAAAGCCACACACTGCAGAGATAATAAAAACCGATATAATTGATAAAACACAGCGTATGTATTTGTTATAAAAAAGCCTATCCATACACCAGAATATTGCCATCATTATAATCGCAAGATGCATACCTGATACTACCACAACGTGACTGATACCGGTTGTTTTTATATTGCCGAGAAATTTGTCACTCAGCAATGTTTTGTCGCCTGTAGTAAGTGCTACCAAAAGTCCCGCAGTATCGTCATTAAAACGCGAAGTTACAGTATTTATGACATAAGAACGAATGTTTCCCGCTGTCTTATAAAACGGATTATAATCTCCGCTTTTTTCAATTTCTGATAAACTTGCGGTAGCATAAATTCCGTTACCATAATCGGAAATTCTGTACTTGCTGTACTCGTCTACAACACTTAATTTTAATGTTGCATTTACAATCTCCCCGGTTTTAAGTTCTGTTTTCTCATAATCAAAAATCAATATTTTAATATTGTTGGGAATTGAATCACAGCTTACCTCTTTTAAAGTAACACTATTAAAAAGCCCGTGATCAACGGTTTCTTCTGTTACCAAAAAACTACCGGTTATTTTTTCTCCATTGTGTTCATTTAAGTTATTAATTTTTGTAAACTCGACAATTAAACTAACTGTAAACAACACAATCGCTAAAACAACAGTTATGTACTTGTATTTTTTGTAATAAACAGCAATAAAAATCAAAAACGCAATTGTAATGGCTATAAACAAATACGAAATCGTCATAACGAAAATTGATATCGCTGAAGCAAGACAGCAACCAATCGCCGCAAAAAACATCGGTCTTTTTAAAATATCCATTTTTAAAACAGGTTGATATTAAGAATACCTAAATGCTCTAAAAGAATTTTTGCACCGATAAGTATTAAAATAATACCTCCGGCAAGCTCAGCCTTGCTTTTATAAACAGTGCCAAATTTATGACCGATAAATACACCGATTGCTGATAAAATAAAGGTAGTAATGCCAATGATTAAAACAGATAATAAAATATCAACCAAAGTATCAACACCGTCAATCGCAAAAGCGATACCTGCCGCCATTGCGTCTATACTGGTAGCAACAGCCATAACAAACAGTTCTTTAATATCAAATTCGCCGCAATCATCATCGTCTTCGCCTTTAAACGACTCGTAAATCATTTTGCCGCCTATAAAAACAAGCAACGCGAAAGCTACCCAATGATCAAAGCCCTCAATATAACTTTTAAAGCTATGACCCAACGCCCAACCAATAAACGGCATAAGTGCCTGAAAACCGCCAAAAAATAAAGCTATAAGACTCATTTGCTTATAATTCATTTTTTGCATTTTAAGACCCTTGCAAATGGCTACGGCAAAAGCATCCATCGAAAGCGCAATACCTGTTAAAAATACGGTAATAAACATAAACTATCCCCAAAATTATTTTTGTTTGTTATTCCACGCAGTAACATATTTTAATTCATTCATTAAAGCGACATAACTATCATGACGCGATTTTTGAATTTTTCCATTATTTACCGCCTCAATTACAGCACAGCCTTTTTCGGTCGTGTGAGAGCATGAGGTAAATTTACAGCCGTCTGAATAATCGCTGAAATCAAGAAAACAATCTGCAAGTGAAAGTTTGAACTCATATAAATTTTCTTGTGTTTCAACGGTAGAAAAGCCCGGTGTATCAACAACATAAGCACCATCACCCACAAAAAACAATTCAGTGTGACGCGTTGTATGCCGTCCGCGACCTAATTTATCACTAACCTCACCGGTTTTTAACTGTAACTCGGGAAATAAAGCATTAAGTATACTTGATTTTCCTACACCTGAATTTCCTGAAAAAGCGCAAACGCTGTTTTTCATTTCTGATTTTAAACAATCAATACCCTTATTTTCCTTTGCCGATACAATAAAGGTTTTAAATCCGGCTTTTGTATAAATGTTGTAAAAATCATCAAAGCTACCCATATCGGATTTATTAAACACTATTATAGGTTCAATATCGTTATAAACCGCCAGTGCTGCAAGTCTGTCAATCATAAGAGTATCAGGAGCGGGCGTAGTGAAAGCAGATACGATAAACAATTTATCTATATTAGCAACAAGCGGTCGGTTAAACAGATTTTTTCTATCACATATACCTTCAACTATGCCGTGAGTATTATCGGTTAAAGTAAATTTAACATTATCACCCACAACAGGGGAAACTCCCGCCTTGCGAAAGTTTCCCCTGGCTTTACATTCGTATACATTACTGTCACAAGCGACATAGTAAAAGCCGGAAATTGCTTTAATAAGTATACCTGTCATAATTATTCTACAGCCGAACACTCGTGGAGCGAATCCTTTGGATAAACAGTACCACAATCCGCGCAGGTTTCGTGATCAGCATCAGTATGTGTTACACCCTCTTCCAGCTTGGCTCCGCAATCCTCACAGAAAGTTGTTGCCGGCACTTCTGTTTTTGATACATACTTTTTATAGTCGTTTTTCTTATTGATTTCGGTAGTTTTATCCTTGGAAGCATCCACCTTTATTGTAGCGTAACTATAATATTCCTCATCTGTACCAAAACGAACCTTAACGGTATATTCAAGTTCTTTTTCAGTTCCTATCATCTTTTCAAAGGTATATGTGCTTTTTTCGGAAAAATCAAGTTTTTCGCTTTCCTTGATCATTTTACCGTCAGACCAAATAGATACGTAACCTGTTGTTTCGTAGTCGGTAAAGTCGTTTCTTATTGCAACAGATGGTGCATAGGTATAATTTGTAACACCTGTACTTACGTAAATCTTGATTGTAGTACCTTCGGGTACCTTTTCAGTTGAATTTGCATCAGGTTCCTGTGCGATAACATATCCCTTTGGATATTCTTTTTCATTGGCAGTAAGATCGCGAGGCTCGCTCTCTACAACAAGACCTAATTTTTCAATATCAGCCTTTGCCTTTTCCTCTGTAAGACCTACAACGTTAGGAATATCAAGCATTTTTGTCGCCTTGCCGGTACTTACATAAACAGTAATTTCCGCACCTTCAGCCATAACGGTAGTGCGTGCAGGGTCGGTCTTTATAACAAGACCTGCTTCAACCTCATCATCTGCAACCTCTTTAACAACCGTTGCAAAGCCTTTTGATTTTAGCTCTGAAACCGCATATGATTCGGTTTTACCATAAACATCGGGAACCTTAATATTGGTCTGACCGGTACTTACATAGAGTGTAATTGCAGCACCATTTTTAAGCTTTTTACCTGCGGATTGTGACTGGTCGCAAACAACACCAATTTCGTATTCTTCGCTTGCCGTGTATTCCCATTCAATATCAAAAGAATTAAAGTTTTCGTGCTTTTTAACCTCTTCAATAGTCATACCAACAAATTTAGGACATTCAATTTCTGCGCCCGTACCCTTGAACAACTTAGGCACAAAAATTATTGCCAAAACGATAATAGCAATAACTAATGCGGAAGCAATACCGGCAAGAATGGGTATCATATTGTTCTTTTCTTTTATTTCTTCTACAACTTCGTCTTCTTCCTCAACAACCGCGGATGCGGGCGTAGAGGATATGAGAGTATCAACAAATTTTGTAGGAGAATTATCAACAAAATAAGAATAGTCAAATGTAGCTTCGGGATCTTTTTTAAACTGTTCTAAATCACAAAGCAACTCTGAAGCAGACTGATAACGGCGCTCCGGTGTTTTTTGCATAGCATGCATTGTAATTTGTTCAAGGCCAACAGGAATAGCAGGGTTAATTTCAGTAAGTAACTTAGGATCACGTTGAAGCTGCATAATTGCTACCGATACAGCACTTTCGGCCTCAAACGGCAATTGACCGGTAAGCATTTCATATAGCATAACGCCTACCGAATAAATATCTGCCTTTTCATCGGTTTTTTCACCGCGTGCCTGTTCGGGACTGATATAATGCACAGAGCCGATAGCCTTATCGGTAATTGTTCGCTGTTCATTTCTTGCAAATCGTGCAATACCAAAGTCAGCAACCTTTATTGTTCCGTCTGAGAGCACCATAATATTCTGAGGTTTAACATCGCGGTGAACAATACCCTTATCGTGTGCATGCTGCAAGCCCTTTAATATCTGAATAGTAAAGTACACAGCATCTTTCCATCTAAGGCTACCCTGACGCTCAATAAATTCTTTTAAGGTAATACCATCTATGTACTCCATAACAATATATTGAATTAGATCACCAAAGCTTACATCATAAACCTTAACAATATTTGGATGCGAAAGCACCGCAATTGCCTTTGATTCATTTTTAAAGCGACGGATAAATTCTTCATTTGAAACAAATTCTTCTTTAAGAATTTTAATAGCAACCGTACGGTTTTCGACATTATCGTGCGCTTTGTACACAACGGCCATGCCGCCAACACCTATAATCTCCTGTATTTCATATCTGCCGTCTAAACGTTTACCTACAAATCTATCCATAATATAGCACTATCCTTTCAATCAGTGGGATATAACAGCCGCTGTAATATTGTCACGACCGCCGCCAAGATTGGCTTCTTTAATTAATAAATCTGTCACCTTATCTAAAGCATTGTCATTTACAATGCTTATAATACCTTCTGAGGTTACGTAATTGCTGAGTCCATCGGTACAGAGCAAAACCTTATCACCATTTTTAATATCTATACAATAAGTATCGATCAAGATGTTTTCTTCCACGCCAAGTGCGCGGGTAATGACATTTTTTTCGGGATGAACACGTGCTTCCTCCGGCGAAAGTTCACCACTTTCTACAAGAGATTGCACAACCGAATGGTCGCGTGTAATTTGAACAAGCACATCACTTAATAAATAAGCGCGACTGTCGCCAACATTGCATATAACAGCATACGAATCAGATACAACCGCAGCAACAACGGTTGTTCCCATTCCGCTTAAGTGTCCATCCTTTTTGGATAAATTATATACCTCAATATTGGCAGAAGTAATTGCATTATCAATCAGTCTTGAAATATTATCTGAAGTCATAGAAGGATTATAGCCGTTTAAAACATATTGTGATATTATTTCAACTGCTGTTTTGCTTGCTATATCGCCCGCACTTGCTCCGCCCATACCGTCACACACAACTGCCATAACAGAGCCATTGGGCAAAGTATTGATATAAAAAGCGTCTTGATTAATGCTACGCACTTTGCCTTTATCGGTTTTAGCAAATATTTGCACCGTCTATCTCCTCCTTTGTTTTCTTTTTAAGTTGACCGCAGGACGCATCAATATCGGCGCCCAACGTTCGCCGTATTGTTGCGTTAACTCCAAAATCTTCAAGCTTTTTCTGAAAAGCTATAATTGCCTTGCGGTCGGGTTTTTTGAATGAATTTTCTTTTACGGGATTGGCGGGTATTAAATTAACGTGACACATTATTCCTTTAAGCCTTGCGGCTAATTCTTTAGCACAGGAATCACTGTCGTTTATACCTTCTATCAAAGCGTATTCAAACGAAATCCGTCTGGTAGTTACCTTTTGATACTCGCGACACGCACGCAGCAATGCTTCAATATTCCATTTTTTATTAACGGGCATTGTTTGGTTTCTGATTTCATCATTAGGCGCGTGCAGCGATATTGAAAGCGTAATCGGCAAATTGTGTTCTGCTAATTTTTTTATTCCGTTTACAACACCTGATGTAGAAAGGGATATATGTCTCAAACCAATATTAAGTCCATTATCGTCACTGACAAGTTTTAAGAACTGTAAACTGTTATCAAAATTATCAAGCGGCTCACCCATTCCCATCATAACAATATTTGATATCCGTATATTGTTATCACGTTGTGCATATGTAATCTGGGCTAACATTTCGGATGCAGTAAGGTTGCGCGTAAGGCCGTAAAGTCCTGATGCGCAGAATTTACACCCCATACGACAACCCACTTGCGTAGAAATACACACAGTATATCCATGTTCATACTTCATAAGAACAGACTCAATAAGCTCTCCGTCATAAAGCTCATAGACATATTTTACCGTACCATCAATTTGAGACACAAATTTGCGAAGCGGTTTAACCGTCGCAATATAACCAATCTCCTCCAATTGCTTACGTAAAGCAATCGGTATATTGGTCATTTCGTCAAAGCTCTGAACGCCTGACTGCAACCACTTAAAAAGCTGCAATGAACGGAATTTTGGTTGATTTAAATCAGCCACAAGTTGAGTTATTGACTCTAAATTCATAGAGCAAATATCAAGCTTATTAGAAATAAAATCACCTGCTTTTTTGCAAGAGCGCACAGTAAAAACCGTCGCTACCGTCAATGTGCGGCATAAACGTATGTTGGTATTTTAACTCATATTGGGGGTGTTTGTCAAGAAAACGCTGAATTACCCCCTCATTTTCACACTTTTTAAGCGTACAAGTAGAATATAAAATACGCCCGTTTCCCTTTAAATATGAAGCCGCATTTTTAAGAATTGTGCTTTGTATAAGCGTAATATCAGCATATTCACTAATATCCTTATATTTAATTTCAGGTTTTCGACGAATGACGCCCAATCCCGAACAAGGAACATCACAAAGTATTGCATCAAACTTACCAAACACATCATTAATAACAGTCGCATCATTTTGAAGTGCTTGTATATTTGTAATATTTAAACGCTTTGCACCTTTCTTTATAAGCTCTACCCTTTTCTGATGCAAATCGCAGGCAATAATTTTACCACTATCTGACATATACTGCGCCATTGTGAAGGCCTTACCACCGGGAGCCGCGCAAACATCAAGTACAGTTTCATCAGACCTTAGTGATAAAATCTTAACTGCCGTTTGCGAAGCAATATCCTGAACATGAAACAAGCCATCATGGTATGACGCACTTTTGGTAATATCAATACCGCCTACAACTTCTATAGCATTATCAAGCTCTGAAGATTTTGTATCTATACCTTCTTGCTGTAAGATTTCTCTTAACTTATCCGTATCTGTTTTCAGGGTATTTACCCGTAATGTAACGGGCGGAGTCTGCAAAGAGGCTTTGAGCAATTCTATAGTATTAGCAATACCATAATCAGCGATAAAACTACTGACTATCCACTCGGGACAAGAATATTTAATGCTTAACGAAACAGCGTCATCACCTTCAGGTAGTACAATGCCTTCTCTTAAAATGTTACGCAAAACACCGTTCACAAAGCCCGAAAGATGCTTTTGTTTAGATTTTTTAATTATTTTTACAGACTCGTTTACAGCGGCGCTATCGGGAATTTTCTCCATAAACATTATCTGATAAAGTGCAATGCGAAGGGCCTCAAGCGCTAATGGCTGTACTTTATTGAGCGGTGTTTTTATATACTTTGACAATACATAATCAAGTGTTATCGTTCTATCAAGAACACCATAAAAAATAGCAGTAGCTAAAGCCCTATCAACAGATGATAAATCATCCTCTTTTAAAAATTTATTAAGCGTTATATTTGAATATGCGCTTTCTCTTACACACAGCAAAGCTTTAAGCGCTGTATTTCTTGCATTTGACATTATTCCACAACCGTACCTTCAGGTATTTTATGTCCATTTAACATCTGAGCCGCTGTCATCGCTTTAGCGCCCTCGGGTTGAACGATAACAAGTTCTACAGAGCCATTCTTACACGAAATAACAAGTTTATCATCGCTTGAAATCACAATGCCGCATTCATTTGCGGTATAATTAGATTTTTTAGCTTTAATAACCTTTATACGCTTACCGTTTATAAAGCAAAAAGCACAGGGCCAGGAATAAAATCCGCGAACGGTATTGCAGATTTCATCAGCCGTCTTTGTAAAATCAAGATGTGCCATTTCTTTTTTTATAATCGGCGCGTAAGTGGCCTCATTTTCATTTTGCTCTATAGGATTAAGCGTTCCCTGCTCTGCTTTTTGTAAGGTTGATACCATTAAATCGGCCGATATAACCGATAATCTGTCAAACAATTCTTCGGCGGTTTCATCTTCACCAATATCAACAATCGCAGTTTCCAAGATATCGCCCGTGTCCATACCTTCGTCCATCTGCATGGTGGTAACGCCCGTTTGCTTTTCGCCGTTTACTATCGCCCATTGAATAGGCGCAGAACCGCGAAGCTTTGGCAATAGTGATGCGTGACCGTTTATACAGCCATATTTGGGTAAATCAAGAATTTCTTTTGGCAATATTTTACCATATGCGACAACAACTATAGCATCGGGATTAAGTTCTTTCAAGATATTGTAAGCATAACCGTCACGCAAAGTTTTAGGTTGAAAAACAGGGATATTATATTTCTCTGCCAAAATCTTTGTTTCGGGCGGAGTTAAAATTTGTTTTCTGCCAACGGGTTTGTCGGGTTGAGCAAAAACAGCAACTATATCATATTTTTCGTCAATAAGTTTTTGAAGAGTTACAGCCGCATAATCGGGTGTACCCATAAAAACAATTCGCATAAACTTAATTATCTCCTTTTTGCAAGGTCAATATAAAGCACGCCGTCAAGATGGTCTATTTCATGACAAAGAGCACGAGCCTTCAGACCCTCGCCCGTCACTGTGATATTTTCGCCATATCGATTCTGTGCGCGAACACTTACCTTCATAGGTCGGGTCACAACCTCGCTCCTGTCGGGGATTGAAAGGCAACCCTCATTGCCCGTTTGTGTTTCTTCACTTTTTTCGGTAATAACGGGATTGATAAGCTCAATTACACCATCTCCAACGTCAATTACACAGTATCTTCGTAGTATTCCAACCTGTGGCGCTGCAAGACCAACGCCCTCGGCATCATACATAGTCTCTTTCATATCATCAAGCGTCTGATGTAATTTTTCATCAAAGGTAAGCTGTGTGCGACATATTTTACGAAGCACATCGTCACCAATTTTTACAATATTGCGTTTTGCCATATTCATCCTCTTTTTTAAATAATTGTTTCGGGATTTATATCAACACCGATATAAGTATCTCTTTTCAGTTTAATATCAGTAGCCGCCCTAATCATTTCACGGAAACGGGAACTGTTTTTGGTTTTTATTATAATACGGTATCTGTATTTGTTATTCACTTTTGGTACTGAAGCAGGCGCAGGGCCCAAAATTATAAGCTTAATATCTTTATAATCACCCGCCACAGCCTGCTTTATATTTGAAAAAACATCATTGATGGTATCATTTGCAATACAGGCATCAAATGATTGTACATAAACCATACAAATATCGCAGTAAGGCGGAAAAATCATAAGTTTGCGATTTAAAATTTCTTCACTAAAAAATGCGTCATAATCTTGTTGTTGAGCAAGCGAAACAATATTATTTTCGGGGTCATTTGTCTGAATAACAGCAATACCGGGATTCTCTGCTCTACCTGCTCTTCCTACAACCTGGGTAAGAAGTGAAAAAGTACGCTCATATCCACGATAATCGTCACTGTAAAGCGCACGGTCAGCACCAATTACGCCAACAACCGTAACATTTGGAAAATCAAGTCCCTTTGCCACCATCTGCGTACCAAGCATAATGTCATATTCGCCGTTTGCGAAAGCAGAAAGATAATTAGAATACGAATCACGAGCACCTGTTGTATCGGCATCAAGACGTAATATGCGCGCATCAGGAAACAATAGTTTAAGCTCTTCTTCAAGCTTTTGTGTACCCGAGCCTGAAAAGTGAAAAAATTCACTTTCACATTCGGGGCATTTTTTAGGAATTTCGTGCGACGCGTTACAGTAATGACACATCAAACGTCGGTTTACCGAATGGTAGGTCAGTGATATACTGCAATTTTCACAACTCGCTACCCAACCACAATTTTGACAACTGACATAAGTATTATGCCCTCTGCGATTGAGTAAAACAATTGCTTGTTGCTTATGATTGAGTGCTTCGCTGATTTTAACTGCAAGTTCTCGGCTGATATCAGACGAATTACCTTCATTCAATTCTTTTTTCATATCAACAAGCTGTACCTGTGGAAGCGCAGCATTACCATAGCGTTCTTTAAGAGTAAAAAGCTTGTACTTGCCGTTTATAGCGTTGCTATAACTCTCAACAGAAGGCGTAGCCGATGCCAGACATAAAAGGCATTTATGGTAATGTGCCCTGAATTTTGCCAAATCGCGAGCGTGAAAACGCGGTGATTTTTCAGATTTATAGGTATGCTCCTGCTCTTCGTCAATAATTATAAGCCCCAACTTTGAAAACGGCGCAAACACGGCACTGCGCGTACCAATCGCAATCAGCGCTTTGCCTTGCTTTATGCGATTCCATTCATCCATACGCTGCCCAAGTGACATAGCGCTATGAAAAACTGCAATTTTACTACCGTATCGTTCGCTGAATATCTTTATCATCTGAGGAGTTAATGCGATTTCAGGCACCATAATAATTACGCCTTCGCCTCGCGCTGATACCTCATCAACCAATTTTAAAAATACTTTTGTTTTACCGCTACCCGTAACACCGTAAAGTAACGCAGTTTCACCACGCTGAGATTTTGTAAGGGACGATAATCCGCTGTAAGCATTCTGTTGTTCGGCGGTAAGAATTATATCCTCACGACTGATTTTATCACCACTAATAAAAGGGAGTCGGAACTCTTGCTTTTCAAATGAAATTAATATACTTTTTTTCTCAAGCGTATTAATAACAGAGGTAGAAACACCAGTAAAATACTGAAGCTCCTTTACAGAAACGCAACCTGCCGTTTCTACTATTTCATATATCTCTTGCTGACGGTTGGTAAGCTTAGGAATATCGGTATTATCGGGATTTACTCTGACCCAACGCCGTGTTATATCCTGCATACGACGCATAGGAACTTGATTTTTTATAACTGCTTGCTTTTCAAGAAGTGATGAAAGTGTATCGGTCGCATTTTCAAAAAGCTGTTCAAGTTTATTTAAGGGTTGTTCCCCCGACTGCGATAAAAATTCGAATATACTTTTCTCATTTACGCTTAAAAGCGATATTGAACAAAATTCATCGTTTGCGGAATAATAATCACAAAGTCGATAATTAAGACCGGCAGGCAGCATAGTATGTATGGCATCAAAATAAGAGCAAAAGGTTTGCGATTTTAGCCATTTGCACATCTTAATCATTTCATCATTAAGAATAGGTTCTTCATCGGTAATAGATATAATCTCTTTAGTTTTATCGCTTGTTTCACTCTCAGAAACATTTAAAATCATACCCTGTTTTCTTATGTTTCCTTTACCAAAAGGAACCAATACTCTACAACCCGGCTTTGCCTTTTCTTTAAGACCTTGCGGCACAGCGTAAGTATAGCATTTATCAAAAGAGCCGGCAGCACCGTCTATTACAACCTCTGCAACTAAACGATACATACCGAACCCCCCCTTAAAAGTATATAAAATTAAAATCAGATAAGCTCTTTATCCTTTGCAATCTTGTTAATTGCAATGCTGACAGGCTTTTCAAGTAAAATTTCCTCATCAGCCTCTGCCTTACTTGCAATTTCACGAGCGCAGTTTGCGATTTCGGTTACAAGACCGTAACGGTTTTCATAATTTTCAATCAATTTACCTATAGCTGGATTTAACATAACAAACATTTCCTTCCAAAATTATTTATTTAAAATTTTATTAATCAACTCTGAATTTCTGTCAGTCCTGAATTTATCAACTGACATTATTTTTACGAAATCATTTGCAGCTGTTTCAAGGTCATCATTTACAACAATATAGTCGTAATCCTTGGCACTTGCAATTTCACGCAGCGCTTCATTAAGCCTTTTTTCAATTACCTCGTCACTGTCGGTACCCCTGCCTGTAAGACGTTTTTTAAGAGCATCAAGTGAAGGTGGCATTATAAAAATGCTTACCGCTTCGGGCATTTTTGCACGTATCTGAACAGCACCGTTAACATCAACCTCTATCAACATATCTTTTCCATTTTCAATACAATTTATAACCGGCGCTTTCGGTGTACCGTAATAATTACCGACAAAAACATTATGTTCAAGCAATTCGTCGTTTGCGATCATCTGCTCAAAACGCTCGCGAGAAATAAAGTTATATTTTTCACCCTCAATCTCTCCTGGGCGCATAGCGCGTGTGATTGAAGAAATTGAAAAAGCAATATCGGGAGCCTTTTCAAAAACCTTTTTCATAACGCTGTCTTTACCGGAACCCGAAGGCCCCGAAATAATATATACTCTGCCCTTATTCATCAGTATCCTCCTCATCATCAACGGCATTTTCATCGCTTATACGATTAGCAACCGTTTCAGATTGCAAATAAGTCAGAATAATATGGTCGCTGTCGGTAATAATTACCGCGCGGGTTCTTCTGCCGTGAGTAGCATCAATCAGAGTACCGCGCTCTTTAGCATCCTGAATAATACGCTTAATCGGCGCAGATTCAGGACTTACAATCGCTATCATTCTATTAGCAGATACAAGATTACCAAAGCCAATATTTACAAGTCGCATAGATATACCCCTTATTCTATGTTCTGAATTTGTTCACGGATTTTTTCAATTTCAGACTTTATCTCAACCACAACCTTAGTGATTTCCATATCCTGACATTTAGAACCTATAGTATTTGTTTCACGATTCATTTCCTGAACAATAAAATCAAGCTTACGACCTATAACTCCACCCTCATCAAGCATAGAACAAAGCGAAGCAATATGACTACGAAGACGTACTGTTTCCTCAGCAACAGCAATTTTATCAGCGAAGATGGCAGTTTCGGTAATAAGCCTTTGCTCATCAATCTGAACATCACCTATAAGCTCTCTCATTCTTTGCTCAATCTTTTCGCGATAATCACGAACTGTCTGTGGCGAACGTTCCTCAATAAAATCAACCTGAGAAAGTATGTATTGCGCTCTGCCTTTGACATCGGCAACCAAGCGTTCACCTTCAAGCGCACGTGCAGCAACAAAATTGTCTATTGCCTCAGATGTGGCTGCGGTTACTGCTTTTTTGATAAGTTCTTCGTCAAGGTCACGTTTTTTGACGGTAAAAATTTCGGTATTACCAACGATTGAAGAAGCTTTGATATCATCTTTTAGTTTATAATCCTTTGCAAACTTATGCAAAGCCAAAATATATGCATCGGCATAAGCGGTATTTACAGCAAGTTCAATAGATTTTGAAGAAGTATCTTCAAACTGAACATTAAGCTCTACCTTACCACGAGAAATTTTTTGCTGACACTGTGTTTTAAGAGCATCATCTAAGAACTGAAAAGAACGCGGCATGCGCGAGCTGTATTCAAAATATCTGTGATTCACAGATTTAATTTCAACAGTAATATTAAAATCCTGTTCTGATACTTTACCACGACCAAAACCGGTCATACTTGTAACCATATTTTACACCACGCATAATATTCGTATTTTTCATTGTATTATAGCAAAAAAAATATAAAAAGTCAAATAATATATATAATATAATTATATATGCAAATAAATTTTTAATAAAACACTTGACTGAACAATCTTTTTGTGTTATTATATACCCCGTCAAATATGCAGGTGTAGTTCAATGGCTAGAATTCCAGCCTTCCAAGCTGGCTATGTGGGTTCGATTCCCATCACCTGCTCCAAATTAGAAGTTATACCTTTAGGTATAGCTTCTGTTTTTTTGTATTGATGGGAATCGAACAAGGAAGGAGCAACATTTATGTTGCGGAAGAAAACAGTCCTGTGGACTGTTTTCGCTGACGTGGCAACGAGCGTTAGCGAGGCGATTGGCACGTCGTGCCGGCAAATTCCCATCACCTGCTCCAAATTAGAAGTTATACCTTTAGGTATAGCTTCTGTTTTTATCTTAAAGGGAATCGTGCAATTTTAAAAGCGATTGAGAAAATTCTCAATCGCTTTTAATTATTTGTTTATAATTTTTGCTTTACCGCCATCTACTGTATCAACTGTAACAATAATCTCAGCGACATCTTCTTTAGAAGGCATTTCAAACATAAGGTCTTGCAATGTGTTTTCTATTATAGAACGCAAACCGCGCGCACCTGTTTTGTTCTTTATGGTAAGCTCAGCAATCTTTTCGAGTGCCTGCGGCTCAAATTCAAGTTTAACATTATCAAGAGCAAAAAGCGCCTGATATTGCTTAATAATTGAGTTTTTAGGCTCGGTCATAATGCGGATAAGCGTATCCTTATCCATAGCGTCAAGGCTTGTAATAACAGGTAATCTACCAACAAGCTCAGGTATAAGACCGAACTTCACCAAATCCTGATGGGTAGCAAACTTAGAAAGCTGCTGAGCTTCAAGACTTTTTGGTGATTTAACATCGGCACCAAAGCCTAAACTACTGCCGCCCATACGACGTTCAATTACCTTGTCAATACCATCAAAAGCACCTGCACATATAAACAAAATATTTGTAGTATCAATCTGAATAAATTCTTGCTGTGGGTGTTTTCTGCCACCTTGTGGCGGAACATTTGAAACTGTACCTTCAAGAATTTTAAGCAAGGCTTGCTGAACTCCCTCGCCACTTACGTCACGTGTGATAGAAGCGTTCTCGCTTTTGCGTGAAATTTTATCAATTTCATCAATATAAATTATACCGTGCTCTGCTTTTTCAACATCGTAATCGGCAGCCTGAATAAGACGTAAAAGTATATTTTCTACATCTTCACCAACATAACCCGCCTCAGTCAAAGTAGTAGCATCGGTTATAGCAATCGGCACATCGAGAATTTTAGCCAGTGTCTGCGCAAGCAATGTTTTACCGACACCTGTAGGTCCTAGCATCAGCACGTTGCTTTTTGCAAGTTCAACATCTAAATTCTCGTTCTTATAAACACGCTTATAGTGGTTATAAACCGCAACGGAAAGCGTTTTTTTGGCGTCATCCTGACCGATTACATATTCATCAAGCAATGCCTTGATTTCCTGTGGCTTCGGCAAAACCTTTTCAGGCTGTTTTTTGCCTTTATGTTTCTCTTTGTAAGCGTTTTCGTCATCAAAAAGAAGTGAAGCACAAAAATTTATACAACTGTCACAGATGTACACGCCGGGGCCTTCCACAAGACGCATAACCTCATCCTGAGATTTTCCACAAAATGAACAGCGTATATCCTTTTCTATGTCTTTAGACATTCGTTATACCTCTTATCTTTTAGTAATAACCTTATCAATAAGGCCGTACTCTGCGGCCTCTGCAGCTGTCATAAAATTATCGCGCTCGGTATCTCGCTCAATTTCTTCAATAGGTTTACCCGTGTTTTCAGATAAAATTCTATTAAGATTACTACGAGTACGCTTAATGTGGTCAGCATGAATAATAATGTCACTTGCCTGACCCTGAGCACCGCCTAATGGCTGATGAATCATAATTTCGCTGTTAGGAAGAGCATAACGCTTGCCTTTAGCGCCCGAAGAAAGCAAAAATGCTCCCATAGATGCAGCCATACCCATACAGATAGTGCTAACATCGCATTTAATGTACTGCATTGTATCGTAAATCGCAAGACCCGCAGATACAGAACCACCCGGGCTATTGATATAAAAACTGATATCCTTATCAGGATCCTGACCCTCAAGGAACAAAAGTTGCGCAATAATTACGCTGGCAGATGCGTCGTCAACCTGACCGTTTAACATAATAATTCTATCATTGAGCAAACGAGAGAATATATCATAAGAACGCTCGCCACGGCTTGTTTGTTCAACTACATAAGGAATTAATGTCATATCCACAGTAAAATACCTCCTGAGTAATAATATGCATTTTAAGATTGCTCGTCGGAATAGCGCAATAGCACTATTCCGACCCGCAATAATAAATATTATGAACTAAAAAATCAAATTATAAACAGATTATTCCTCTGTTTTCTCTTCTGCGGCTTTCTTAGCCTCTTTTTTCTCATCAACCGCATCGGTTATTACAGCGTTAGCCTTTACAAAGTCAATAGCCTTTCCTACTGCTACGTCCTTTTCAACTTCTGTTGCAGGAATAACAGCCTTAACCTGTTCAACATCTACACCGTAACCTTCAGCGATTTTAGCATATTCCGCTTCAACCGCCTCATCATCAGCTTTTATACCTTCAAGCTCAACAATCTTTTCAAGAGCAAGACGATATTTAACTTGCATTTCAGCTTGTGGACGGAATGTTTCACGGAACTGCTCAATAGTGCTACCTGTGTACTGCAGATATAAATCAAGACTCATACCCTGTGACTGCAAACGGTAGCCAAACTCTTCAACCGACTGATTAAGACGATTTGTAAACATTGCCTCAGGAATTTCACCCTTGATACCGTCAACAATTTGCTGAACAAGAATGTTTTCAACTGCTTCTTCGGCAGCCTTTTTCTTGCGTTCCATCGCCTTTTTCTTAATGTCGGTCTTAAGTTCTTTGAGTGTATCAAATTCGCTTACGTCCTTAGCAAATTCATCATCTACTGTGGGAAGCTCGCGAAGCTTGATTTCATGGAGTTTTACCTTAAATACAGCGGGCTTGCCTGCAAGGTTTTCTGCGCCATATTCTTCAGGAAAAGTAACATTAACATCAAATTCTTCATCAATGTTTTTGCCAATAATCTGATCCTCAAAGCCAGGAATAAACTGACCGGAACCGAGTTCTAAAGAGTGACCCTCTGCCTTGCCGCCTTCAAAAGCGACTCCGTCCTGAAAGCCTTCAAAGTCAATTACAACAGTATCGCCTTTTTTAGCTGCTCTGTCTTCAACGGATACCATACGAGCGTTACGCTCTTGCAAAGACTTAATCTCTGCATTTACTTCGGCGGCCTCAACTTTTACGAGAGGGCGCTCAGCCTTAAGACCCTTGTATTCGGCAAGTTCGATTTCAGGATAGGTTGTAACGCTCACCTTGAAATCAACGCCGTCTTCTTTAGAAATTGATACAAGATCAAAATCCATTTTATCATCAATTACCTTAAGACCTGATTCATTAATCGCAGCCTCAACTGCATCTGCATAAAGAAGATTCAATGCATCTTCAAAGAAAACCTCGCTACCGTAGTAAGTTTCGATTATATGAAGGGGTGCTTTACCCTTTCTGAAACCGGGAACATTAATCTTTTTGCTCTCTTTACGGTAAGCCTGTTTAATTGCTTCACGGAACTGCTCACCGTCAATAACAATTTCAAGCTGATAGCGATTTGTTTCAAGCTGTTTTGTTTCTTTTAAAGTCATTTTTATTTACCTCCGCACAGAGCCATACAACTCCATAATAAATTAAGATGATTATACCATAATTTTTAAAAAAAGCAAGGCTTTTTACTGACATATTTACACGAAAACGCATAAATATTTTTAAATTTTTTCAAACTTTTCGCACTTTGTTATATAAACCGGTGTGAAATCCACACCGTCACACGCTGTAAGTTTTAGTTTAATCCCTTCATATTCATTAACTATATTATAAATGCCCTTACCATGTATGTGACCATAAAACACCTGCTTTATATCGTATTTATGCAAAACATTAATTATTTCTTCACAGGTGTATTCGCCGTATACAGGCGGATAATGCAAAAAAACTATAGGTGTAGTCCCTGACTCTAATCCCAGTTTTATTGATGTTTCAAGCCTACCTGCCTCACGTAAAATAACCTTCTGGTCACGTTCTCCCGTACCGTCATAAATCCAGCCGCGAGTACCGCAGATAGCAATACTGCCGTCAATATAGCAGTTGTTATGTAGAATTTTTATTGTATCAAAAGAATTTTCAATTAAAAATTCTTTTATTTTGTTCGCGGTGCTCCACCAATAATCATGATTACCCTTTAGAATTATTTTTTTACCAGGCAAACAATTTATAAATTCAAAATCCGCTTTTGCTTCAGACAGTGAACTTGCCCAGGAAATATCTCCGCCTATAACCACCGTATCTTCGTTATTAACTAATTTTTTCCAATTTTTTTGAATACGCTCGACATAATTATCCCAACCGCCAAAAATGTCCATTGGTTTATTTACACCAAGTGGCAAATGCAAATCCGAAATTGTAAATAAATTCATTATTGATGCTTCACCTGCCTTTGTATAAAAATTAAAAAGTTACAAATAATAAAATTGGCTAAAGCCAAGAAAGGAAGAATTAATTATGGATATGTCAAGTTGTAAAACCGAAACCTGCATTAAATGCAGTGTTAAAAACTGCGTTCATCACACCGAAAACGACTCCTGCTCTGCAGGCAACATTCAGGTAGGTAACCGCACCGCCAGCACCTGCAGCGAAACCTGTTGCGACACGTTTAAGTCAAGACAGTAAGTTTTGCAACAATATCCGACTCAAAGCGAGTCGGATATTGTTTTTTTAGTCAATTTTTAAGCACTTACAAACAGCCGAGTACATATCCTGTTTTTCGTAAATATCTTTAAATCTTGCAGTGGCATTTTTAAGTTCTGCAATAGGAATTGGAACTTGTGTGTGTGTAAGATTTGATAATGCTTCTACAGTATCAAATTCACTTTCGGGTATATTATCGGTTAACGCAGATAAAACGCTCTTAGCAAACTTGTAAGGTGATGCTGTAGATGCAATTAGAACAGGACGATTGTCTTCTGTATTTGCCAAATATTGCTCATAAGCATTTACAGCAACCGCAGTGTGCGTATCACAAAGATATCCGTATTCATCAAAGGTCTTTTTAATGGTTTCAAGCGTGCCGCTATCGTCACAACAAGCACCGTAGAAAATGTTTTGCAATTTTGAAAGAATGACATCATCAACAGTAAATTTACCGTTGCTTGCAAGCTGTGACTGAAGTTGTGCAACATACTTGTCATCGCCGTCGGCAAGTATATAAAGCATACGTTCAAGATTGCTCGAAATGAGTATATCCATTGACGGTGACATAGTGGTATAAAAATCGCGGTTTCTGTCATAAACACCGGTATTTATAAAATCGGTAAGAACTTTATTTGCGTTAGATGCGCAAATAAGTTTGTTTACAGGAACACCCATTTCTTTGGCATAGTACGCCGCCAAAATATTACCGAAATTTCCCGTAGGAACAACAATATTAAATCCGTTTGAAAGGTCATCGCCTTTATTCAACATATCGCAATAAGCTGAAATATAATAGATAATCTGCGGCACAAGTCTACCCCAGTTGATAGAGTTTGCCGAGGAAAACTCCATACCGTTGTCCGCGAGAGTCGCCTTAATAGAATCGTCGGTAAAAATTTTTTTAACACCCGATTGAGCATCGTCAAAATTACCCTTTATTGCGCAAACGTGAACATTGTTACCCTTTTGAGAATCCATCTGCAGTTTTTGCATAGGGCTTACACCTTCGCTTGGATAGAACACGATAATTTCGGTATTTTCTACATCCTTAAAGCCTTCAAGCGCGGCCTTGCCGGTATCGCCCGAAGTAGCAACTAAAATGACAGTTTTTTTGCCGTCAGAAATCTTTTTTGTAGATGTTGTAAGCAAATAAGGTAAAAGTTGCAAAGCCAAATCCTTAAATGCGCAGGTAGGTCCGTGCCATAATTCAAGAATGTTTATATTACTGCCAAGCTGAGCAATAGCCGCTGGCTTTTCGTCATCAAAAGAACCTGTATATGCGCCGTTTACACAAGCGGAAATTTCTTCATCAGTAAAATCGGTAAGATATTTCTTTAAAATGTATTCAGCTTTACCTTTGTAATTGAGTTCGGTAAGTTTTGCAAAATCATCGTGACTCAACTGTGGTATGTTTTCGGGTACATAAAGTCCGCCCTCAAGCGATATACCATGCGCTATTGCAAAAGCTGAAGAAACCTTTACAGCGTTATTTCTTGTACTTACATAATTCATTTTGTTTTCCCCTTGTAAAAAAAGTTATATGCATTTTCAAAGAAAATTTTATTTAAAATATTTTCATCTATTTTTTGTGATTTTAAATATTCGTACAACGTTGGAACTGCCGAGACATCGTAAAGCTTATCGCTCATATCGGCACCGTCAAAATCAGATCCAATGCATAAATAATCTTCATAACCATTATCAAGAATATGAAAAATGTTTGTGTATATATTTTCAAAAACATCACCCTTACCCAAAAACGCAGGGTAAAAACATAAACCAAAAATACCGCCTTTTTGCACGAGTAGTTTAAGTTGGTTGTCGTCAATATTTCTCTTGTGGTTATTAACAAACTCAAGACAAGAATGTGTAATAATCGGCTTTTGTGCAATTTCAATAGCACCGTAAAAACTTTTTTTATTAAGATGCGATAAATCAACCATAATATTAAATCGGTTGAGTTCATTTATTACATCCATACCAAAGTTTTTAAGACCAACATCTGTATCCGCACCGCCTGCTATTTGGTTTTCTCCGTTCCAGGTAAGTGTCAAAGCCTTTATGCCATCATTGTACATTTGCTCAATACGGTCAAGGTCATCTTCTATTAAAAGTCCACCTTCAACGGTAAATATCGGTGTAAGATTTTCAGGTGCATTTTTTAATTGATTTTTAAAATTATTAAGGGTGTTCTTATAAAAATCAAACGGATTATTAGTGCCATCTTTAATAAAAACAGCAAAACATTGATGCCACTCATCAAAGCAACTCGCCTTTTTGGGTGTAACCGCTAGGCCACAGTTATCAAAACTTATATTATCCTGGTAGCATCTATATGCAGTATCACAATGTAAATCAAAAAACTTCAAAAAATCACCTAAAATGCATTTTCTATATAGTTAATTTCAAACTCAAATTGACCATCTTTTTCGGAAACGACAGTTACCTCGGCAACGTCAAGTCGTGGTGGCAGATTGGTACGAAGCCTACGCATAAAAGTTTGCGAAGCGTTTTTTGTGCGGTTTTGCTTGCCTGTATCAACCGCCTCCAAACCGCTCACAAGAGAGTTTTTTTGCCTTGTTTTAACCTCTACAAAAGCAATACACTCTTGATTTTCGGCAACAATATCAAGCTCACCGTAACGACTGTCACGCCAATTTCGCTTAAGTATTATGTATCCTTTTGATTTTAAATACTGCGACACAAAATCCTCACCCGCTTTACCCACTAAAGCGGAACGCTCATTACCCGAGTACATTTTTCAAAAATGACAGACGGTGAATTTCGCATACACCGTGCTGTTTTATGGCTTCGTAATGCGCTTTGGTGCCATAGCCTTTGTGCTGTGCAAAAAGATATTCGGGATACATTTTATCATATTCTAACATAAGACGGTCACGGGTTACCTTAGCAAGAATTGATGCCGCGGCAATAGAACACGATTTTGAATCGCCTTTAACAACCGTTTCGCAAGGAATCGTTATTCCTTTTGGTACACAATTGCCGTCTATCAGAGCAAAGTCCGCCTTGGTTTCTAAACCTTCAATTGCACGATTCATAGCAATATATGTAGCTTCTAAAATATTATATTCTTCAATTTCTTCTAAAGAACCAAAGGCAATACTATAGGCAATCGCCTTTTCTTTTATAATATCAAAAAGTGCCTCGCGCTTTTTTTCGCTGATTTTTTTAGAGTCGTTAAGACCCTCTATTTCGCAGTTCACAGGTAAAATAACAGCCGCAGCGCAAACAGGACCCGCAAGCGGACCGCGACCTGCTTCATCAACACCGCAAACAAATTTGTATCCGTTGTTTCGGGCAACATTTTCAAAAGAAAAATCGGGCACCTTTATTCAACCCTTTCAAGCGTAATTTTACCAATCTTACAACTGCGAAATTCTTCAAGTAACATCGCAGCTGCGCGCTCGGTATCGGTCTCGCCACCGCGAATCACCATACCCCGTTTTTTACCCAAAAGGCAAAGAGAATCATAACTGTCCTCCGGGAATTCGGATATTTTATATCTCGCTTCTAAAAGCTCAGGATACAACGGTATCAAGATCTCAAGCAATCGCATTGCGAGTAACTCAATATCAATAATCCGGTCGGTTACAGCACCCGTAAACGCCAGGTGCTCACCAACGGTATTATCATCAAACTTAGGCCACAAAACGCCCGGAGTATCAAGCAGTTCAAGCTCTTTATCAATTGTAAACCATTGATTTCCACGCGTAACACCGGGACGATTTTCTACCTTTGCTCTACCACCACCGGCAATACGATTTATAAACGATGATTTACCAACATTAGGAATACCAACAACCATTACGCGAAGCGGTTTGCCAACCATCCCTTTTTTACGGTAAGCTACGAGTTTATCTGACAAAACTGTTTTTACCGTGTCTTTAAAAGCGTTTATACCCTTCCCGTTCTTGCAGTCAACAGGTATTGCATAAATGCCTTGGGACTTAAAGTATTCAATCCATTTTTTTGTGGCGCTCTCATCCGCCATATCACATTTATTAAGCAATATCAGATGCGGCTTATCGCCAATTATTTCTTTTAGTTCAGGGTTACGGCTGCTCATTGGCACACGCGCGTCAACTATCTCAGCAACTGCATCAATAAGCTTTAGCTGTTCGGAAATTTTGCGGCGTGTTTTTGCCATATGGCCCGGAAACCACTGAATTGTTTGCGTATTATTACTCATCTAAT
Organism: uncultured Ruminococcus sp.; assembly: GCA_964387615.1. Classification (GTDB taxonomy): domain Bacteria; phylum Bacillota; class Clostridia; order Oscillospirales; family Acutalibacteraceae; genus UBA737. The sequence continues at coordinate 13,644 of CAYLXT010000001.1, read as the reverse complement.
TTACCTATCCTGTTAAGCGGGAATATTCTATAAACTGCATGACCTAAAATATAACGGGTGTCTATCATACCGTACTCACCAATACGCGCATCGCGGCTATCAAGAGAATCATTACGGTTATCGCCCAACACAAAAACACAACCTTCGTCTACAGTTACCGGAAATTCAATATCCCATTTTCTATTGGTTGGGGTCTTGGTATAAGGCTCATCAAGAGCGATACCGTCTACATAAACAATACCCTCTTCAAAATCAATATCAACCGTCTGGCCTTCCATAGCAATTATCCTCTTGATAATAGGAGTATTGCTATCGTTCATAGTATAAACACTGTTTTCTTTATTACGGGAAATAACAACAATATCGCCAACCTTTGGTTCATAAAATAAATTGCTGATGATTACCCTTTCGCCATTTAAAAGTGTATTTTCCATAGAAGGACCGTCAATGGTGGCAATACGGAATAAAAAACTGAAACAGATAACAACAGCGATAATGGCGTGTACCAAAACCTCAAGCCAATCAAATATAAAGGCTTTAACCGATACATCGTTTTCATCTTTTGCTATTTCTTTCGGCTCAATTTCCGCCTCAATATTCTCTTCAACATTAATATCCTTTTCGCTATTCATATCGCTCATCAAAAACACCACCATTCAGAATAAAATAATACAGCAAAGGGGACAAGGCCTTCGCCCCGTCCCCCACTCATTAAAGTCAGATTAACCGATAAGTTCCTTAACCTTTGCTGCCTTACCAACGCGATCACGCAGATAGTAAAGTTTTGCACGACGAATCTTACCTTTTCTTACAAGCTCAACCTTAGCTACGATTGGTGAGTGAACGGGGAATACACGTTCAACGCCAACACCGTAAGATACACGGCGAACTGTAAAGGTTTCTGAAATACCGCTGTTGTTTTTAGCAATAACAGTACCTTCGAAGATCTGGATTCTTTCCTTCTCGCCTTCTTTGATTCTTACGTGAACCTTAACAGTGCTACCGATTAAAATCTCGGGAGCGTCTGCCTTAAGCTGAGAAGCAACTAATTCTTTAACAGCATCCATCAAATTTTCCTCCTTAAATTTTTTCAGACGTTCATAAACAATTTTTGTCAGAGGACCATCCGCTTCAATGTCGATTTTTCGGCATCAAACCCACCTTTTAAGGCAAGGTGAAATCAAATGCTCAAATATATTACCACAAGTCTTTACAAAAATCAAGCATTTTTTTATAAAAATAATTTTTTATTGATAATCGGTCTCCGGTGCACTGATCTCGTTATATAATTCCATTATTTTTTCTTCAATTTTCTCGAAGTTTTCAATACGATACTGCTTACCGTCACTGTCGGTAAAAACAGCACTGCTGATAGTATAATTCAGTTTTTGCCCATCCACGTTAATAATTATCATATACTGCCAACCGTTAACTTTTTCAGAAGCAGCAGGTGATTTTTCAATTAATCCCAATATGTCAATAATTTTGTTCACGTCAGAAATATCATCGCTTGTTTTACATTTTGGCGGTGACGGCAATGTAACTATGGTAACCTCTTGGCTAAAAACGTTACTTTCGGTATCATTATCATCACACCCACAAAGCAAAAATATTAAAAACGATGATAAAATCAAACAAATTAATTTTTTCATTAGTTATACGCCCCTTTCATTAATAATACTTTCCATAGCAAGAAAAGGTTGCATTACATACTAATTATACATATTTATGGATAAAAAACAATATAATTTTAAAATTAACTGTTGACAAAACACCCCATTTAATGCGATAATATGCTTGGTATTTTATGTGCAAAGGCTGTGAGGTTTCTTTAATGCGTGTTATTACAGGTATCGCCCGTGGTAAACGGTTAGTTACCGTTTCAGGTAATGATATTGTGCGTCCTACCGGCGAAAAGGTTAAAGAGGCGCTTTTCAGTTCAATTCAGTTTGACATAGAAGGCAGACGTGTACTTGATTTGTTTGCGGGCAGTGGTCAGCTTGGTATTGAGGCACTGAGCCGCGGCGCAGGGTGCGCTACGTTTGTAGATTGCAACGACGCTTCGCTTAAAGCCGTTAAACAAAATCTTGATAATACAGGTCTTGCGGACAAGGCTACGGTACATAAAAGCGACTACGCAACATACGCTTTGCGCTCAAATCAAAAATTTGATATTGCCTTTCTTGACCCACCCTATCAGGCAGGAATACTTGAAGATGCAGTTTCAAAGGTTATTCCTCTTATGAGTGATTACGGCAAAATTTTTTGTGAGCATCCAAGCGAACTTAGGTTGCCCGAAAAGATTGACAGTTTCAAAGTCACAAAGGTCTACCGCTATGGCAAAACTCTGGTAACTGTCTACACAAAGGATGTGACTGACGATGAGTGAAAGAATTGCCGTATGCCCCGGTAGCTTTGACCCAATCACTATGGGCCATCTTGATATAATTACCCGAGCAGCCGCAATGTTTGATAAACTTATAGTTGTTGTTATGAACAACACCAGCAAGCATTACACCTTTTCCCCTGCCGAACGCAAGGAAATGATTGAAAAGTGTGTAAGCGATTTACCCAACGTGCAGGTTGATGTATACGACGGCTTATTAGCTGAGTATGCTGCACAACAAAATGCCTGCGCAATTATTAAGGGTTTACGCGCTATGTCTGACTTTGAATATGAATTTCAGATGGCGCTTACCAATAAAAAGCTTAACCCAAATGTAGAAACCCTATTTCTTACCACAAGCGCTCAGAATATGTACCTGAGTTCAAGTATGGTAAAACAGATAGCCGGTATGGGCGGAGATGTCAGTGATTTTCTTCCCGAGGTTATCCATGATGATGTTTTAAAGAGAATATCATCACAAAACTAATTTAATAATTAATATCTTACGGAGGATGAATTAAAATGACACTTGATGAATTACTGGAACAGTTTGATGAGATGCTTGACAGCGGTATTAAAATTCCCGGCAAAAAGACCGTAGTAGACATCGAAAAGCTTCGCGCAGTTGTTGACAATATCCGTCTTAACATACCAAGCGAAATCAAGCAGGCTCGCGGCATTGTTGCTGACCGCGCTGACATTATCACCACTGCAAAGCGTGAGGCTGACGGTATTATCCGCACAGCAGAAGAAAAAGCAAAAGCAATGGTAGCGCAGGAAGAAATAGTTAAGATGGCTCAGGAAAAGGCTGCTGAAATTATTTCTAACGCCCAGGGCAAAGCTAAAGAAATGCGCCGCGCAGCTCAGGATTTTGTTGATGACATTATGCGTCGCGCAGACGAAGGTCTCACAGCAAACCTTGGCGAAATACGCAAGACACGCGCCGCTCTTAAACAGCAGACACCCGTTTCAAAATAGTTGTTGGAATATCATCAAAAAACACCTTCACAGCCGTGAAGGTGTTTTTCGTTATACTATTCGGCAAGCGAAAATCGCACTCCGTCAATTTTATCTATTTGTTCTTTAACACTTTGAACGGTTTTTGGATTTGATACCGTCACATATAACCCAATTGAGTTTGGAACATTGCTCTTTGGAGATACGGACTCAATCAGAGCTTCATTATCAATTTCATTATATATAATGCCCATTATATTATTTATATCTTTTGATAAATCCACCTCAAGATATATGTGCGCAGTCTTTTTGCGCTTGCGTTCAAGTCTTGATAAGAAGGCGGCAGTAAATACGCAAGCTACTGCTGCTATTATTGCTCCGCTGTAAAAGCCAAAGCCCAACGCTATACCGATGGCCGCTGTCGCCCACATACCTGCGGCTGTTGTAAGTCCGGTAACAACATTGCCGTTTTTTACAATAATCATACCCGCGCCCAAAAAACCAATGCCCGATACAACCTGAGCCGAAAGACGCATCACATCACTTGATATATTGAGAATATCGTATATGTAATAGCCCGTAAGTGCCGTCATAGCCGAACCGATACAAACAAGTATATGTGTTCTAAGCCCCGCCGCGCTTCCGTGCTTGCCACGCTCATAACCGATTATTCCACCCGTAATAATGGCTAAAATAAGCCGCAGGCATATTGTTATATAATTAAATTCGCGTAAGCACTCAATATAATAACTCATAACATAAACTCCTAAAAAAAACATAAAACCCCGAAGCAGACCTTAGGGGTTTTAATATTAAATAATTATGCTTTGCCCACTGAACCGAAAAGCTCCATCTTTTCTTTAACGGTAGCCTTAATAGCTTCAAAGCCGGGAGCCAAAAGCTTACGTGGATCAAATCCCTTACCCTGAAGGTCCTTACCATCTTCAATATATTTACGTGTAGCATCTGCGAAAGCTAATTGACATTCGGTATTTACGTTAATCTTTGAAACACCCAAAGAAATTGCTTTTTGAATCATATCGGCAGGGATACCTGTACCGCCGTGAAGCACAAGAGGCATATCGCCTGTAAGCTGTTGAATTGCGTCAAGAGTATCAAAGCTAAGACCTGCCCAATTTTCAGGATATTTACCGTGAATATTGCCGATACCCGCAGCAAGCATTGTAATACCAAGATCGGCAATCATTTTGCACTCGTTGGGGTCTGCGCATTCGCCCGCACCAACAACGCCATCCTCTTCACCGCCGATAGAGCCAACCTCGGCTTCCAAAGAAAGACCAAGTTCATCACAAGTTGCAACAAGCTCTTTGGTTTTTTCTATGTTTTCTTCAATCGGATAGTGTGAGCCATCAAACATTACAGATGAAAAGCCTGCGGCGATGCACTTTTTAGCGCCTTCATAGCTACCATGGTCAAGATGAAGCGCTACGGGTACCGTGATACCGAGCTCATCAATCATTGCCTTAACCATATCTGCTACGGTTTTAAAGCCACACATATATTTACCTGCGCCTTCAGATACGCCCAAGATAACGGGAGAATTCTGCTCCTGCGCGGTAAGAAGAACAGCCTTGGTCCATTCAAGGTTGTTGATATTAAACTGACCTACGGCATATTTGCCTGCCTTTGCTTTTGTAAGCATTTCTTTTGCTGATACTAACATATTAAATGTCCTCCGTGTGTTAAAATTTTACCAAACTATTTTATAATAATTATGTATCAAAATCAAGTGTAAAACACATAAATTTACAACTTATTCAACATTTGCGTAACAAGCTGCTTCTTCAGGCGGCAATTCAAGCAATTCCGGATTGCGCAAATAATGACGCATACGTCTGAAGGCAAGCGCAAAATAGCTACCCGATGCAATTCTTTCGTCCATAGTAACACCAATAGGCATACACTTTTCAAAAACAATTTCATCGCCCTTACGCTTTGGCACCTCACGGGTATTGCCCATTGCCATAAAGACACTTGTTGTACCAAATTCATAGCAGTGATGATAAATGTGATTTGTTCTGATTGATGCCAGATTTGTAATACCAAGGCTCATATGGAATGGGGATGCATCAATAATACTTTTTGGCAAAAGACCATGCCTATCAAGCCACTTGAATATGCCAACGCCTACAGGCAAAATACCGGGAAGGCTTAAAAGAACCTTGATCAGCTTTTCGGTGCTGTTTTTGTCGGGAGATTCTCGGTTTTCTTCAACATATTTGTTTATTATATCATTAACCTCAAAAATTGTATTGTTCTCGTTAAAATACATTTTTGACATTGTACCGTTATCGACCTGACCGGCTTTGAGCACCACCATACCAACAGCAATTTCATTTCGCTGATATATCTTTTTATTAACGACAAAACGGTTAAGCTCAGGAAATTCTCTCATAGTGCGTAAGTACGCCGCAAGCACCACGCACATATGGCTGATATTTATGCCCTGCTTACGCTTTTGGTTAAGATATTCTTTAATAGGATCAATGGGAATATCTATTGTAATCATATTCATAGAGTCAACGCGTTTATCCATAATATAAGCCGCGACTGTATACATTGGATCGGCATTCCTTACACGTTTACCATCTGCTCTCATATTATAACCACCTTTCATACCCAAATATGATAACACATTTTGAACAAAAATACAACAGTTTTTTAATAAATTATGAACGATGGGCGCTGACAAATTCTGCAATCTGTCTTTGGATATTGTCAGTATCAACCAGAAAACTAATACCGTGGTCGGCTTCTTCTACCAGACAAATATACTTTTCTGCCCTTGCAGACTTGTGTGAAATTTCGGTCATTTCGCACGGAACAAAGCCGTCTTTTTTACCGTGAATAAAGAAAATCGGTATGTCCGATTCGCTTAGCGCTTTTACGGTTGTTGTTTCGTAAAGACTAAACTTTCCGAAAATCCGGCACATTAAATTAAGCACAGGTAAAACAGGTGTTGCATTGATTTTAAATGCCTGAAGCGCAACCTTTTTGATTATATCGGGCGCGGCGGTAAAACCGCAATCAGCAATAATTCCCTTAACATTTTTCGGCAAATCAAGATTAGCCGCCATCATAACGGTAGTAGCCCCCATTGAAACACCGCTTAAAAATATATTTTCAGGCGAGTATTTTTCATTTATAAACTCAGCCCAAGTTATAACATCTCTGCGCTCTTTTATACCAAAGGTAATGAGCTTACCCTCGCTTTCGCCGTTGGCTCGTTGGTCAACCACCAAAACATTAAGTCCCATTTCAATATAATATTTCACAGCGCAGGCAAAATCAAATCTGCCGTCAGAACGGTAACCGTGGAACAGCAAAATTGTAGTATCAGAATTATGATTGTTATAATAACTGCCCGCAAGTCGAAGTCCGTCAAAGCTAGTTGTATATACCCTGTCACTTTGAAGCTTATCAAGAAATTCAAGACTTTCTTTAAAAACATTCTTATATTTAGCAAGCGGTCCGGATTCAAAGCTTATAAGTCGAACATCACTGCGCATAAATGCAGTTTTAAACGCCCAGAATAAAGCTGCTACAATAATACTAACAAGTATAATTAATACTATCCAAATCCAAGTCATATAAACACCTCGCAAAATCCGTACAATATATAATATCACAAATTTTCTGAATATTAAACACCAAATTTTAAATTAATTCAATTGACAGTAGGTTTTTTATATGATAAAATTTAGTAGAATTATGCCGAAAGGAGAATTTTAAATGAATAGTGTTTTTGTATCAAATTCTCCTATTGATACCAAAAAAATTGCCGCAGAGTTGGCTGCTACCTTGCAAGGCGGCGAGGTTATTGCATTTTACGGCGATTTGGGAATGGGAAAAACCTGCTTTGTGACAGGACTTGCTGACGGACTTGGTTTTTCAGGCGAAGTCTCCTCCCCCACCTTTGCAATTATCAACGAATATTTAGGCGGTAGACTTAACCTGTATCATTTTGATATGTACCGTGTTAGTGGTTGGGATGATTTATACTCTACGGGATTTTTTGAATATATGGAATCGGGAGGCGTGCTTGCTGTTGAATGGAGTGAAAATATAGAAGCCGCCTTACCGGAAAATACAATCAAAGTAACTATCAAACGGCTTGATGAAACCCGACGCGAAATAACTGTTGAAAGGTGAAGTTAAATGAAAATTTTAAGTATTGAATGTTCGGCTTCGCCTGCTTCGTGCGCGATTATTGATGACGAAAAAATCAAAGCAAGCTCTTTTATAAACGCTAAACTAACTCATTCGCAAACACTTATGCAAATGATAATAAATACGCTTGATAATTCGGCGACAAATCTCAACGACATTGACCGAATTGCAGTAGCCGTAGGACCTGGTTCTTTTACAGGGCTAAGAATTGGTATAAGCGCTGTTAAAGGACTTGCGGCACCCAATAATATTCCGTGTGTTCCTGTGTCAACGCTTGACGGTATGGCAGAGCAGTTTTGCGACCGTGACTGTGTTGTTTGCGCTGTTATGGACGCGCGTTGTAATCAGTTTTATAATGCCTTATTTGAAATAAAGAATGGTGAAATTAAAAGGCTTAGTGAAGACCGTGCTTTAATGGCGGATGAATTAAAAGCCGAAATCTTAAATATATCAAATGATGCAAGAATAATTATTTGCGGTGATGGCGCTGATTTGTTTTATAAAAATGTGTGCGAACTGAAAAATATAACATTAGCGCCCGAGCATTTAAAATTCCAATCAGCGGTAGGTATTGGACTTTACGCATATAAAAATTCGGATAAAACAAATGTTATAATGCCCGAAAAATTATTACCAAAATATCTTCGCTTGCCCCAGGCAGAGCGTGAACTTTTAGCAAAAACGGAGGCGAAAAAATGAAAATTGTAATTGGTTGTGATCACGGTGGCTTTGAGCATAAAAATGCTATTGCTGAACATCTTAAAGGCAGAGGTTTTGAGGTTGTTGACTGCGGAATTTACGAAAATAAATCGGTAGACTACCCTGATATTGCCGTAAAAGTTTGCGAGCAGATCACAAGCGGTAACTGTGATCGCGGTATTCTTGTTTGCGGTACAGGTATTGGTATGTCACTTGCGGCAAACAAGGTTAAGGGCATCAGAGCGGCTTGTTGCAGTGAACATTTTTCGGCAAAATACACACGTTTGCACAATGATTCAAACATACTTTGTCTTGGTGGTAGAGTTATTGGCGTAGGCACAGCAATTGAACTTGCAGACCTATTTATTAATACTGAATTTGAAGGTGGCAGACACCAAACCCGAGTAGACAAAATTACCGCCATAGAAAACGGTTGATATAACGGAGGTACAAAAAATGAAAGACAATGTATTTGTAATGGACCATCCCCTCATTCAGCACAAGCTTACCATTTTGCGTGATGAACGCACAGGTACCAAGCAGTTCCGCGAGCTTGTAAGTGAAATCGCAATGCTTATGTGTTATGAGTCGACGCGTGATCTTCCTCTTCGCGAGGTATCAACCAAAACACCTATGATGACAGCAAAAACCAAAGTGCTTGCAGGTCGTAAAATGGCTTTTGTACCAATTCTTCGTGCAGGTCTTGGTATGGTTGACGGTGTGCTCAGCCTTATTCCATCTGCTAAAGTGGGACACATTGGTATGTACCGCGACCCAGAAACACATCAGCCGGTAGATTACTATTGCAAACTACCCGCAGATATTCCCGAGCGTGATGTTTTTGTGCTTGACCCTATGCTTGCTACGGGCGGTAGCGCCATTGACGCGGTATCCCGCATTAAAGAGTTTAACCCAAAAAGAATTAAGTTTATGTGCATAATCGCAGCGCCTGAAGGTATTGAAGCCTTTACGAAAGCTCACCCCGATGTTCCTGTGTATTGCGCAGGGCTTGACGACTGCCTCAACGACCACGCGTATATTCTCCCCGGTCTTGGCGATGCAGGCGACAGAATTTTCGGTACAAAATAATTTTAATATAAATTTAAAACCTGTAAGGTGATTAGCCTTACAGGTTTTTACTATTTTATAATTGCCAATGCTTCTTTAATATTCCTGACACCAATCAATTCAATACCATCTGGCATTTTTGTGATTTGCTTAATACAACTGCGTGGTAATACACACTGTGTAAAGCCAAGACGCGCCGCCTCGCTCACACGGGCTTGTACGCGTGATATACTGCGTATTTCTCCGGAAAGACCAATCTCACCAAAAGCGATTAGCTTTTCATTAAGCGGTGTGTCACGCAGTCCCGATACCAACGCCATACAAACGGCAAGGTCGCAGGCAGGCTCGTCCAGTCGCATACCTCCGACAACATTCAAATATGTATCAAGATTTGAAAAATAAAGACCCTGACGCTTTTCAAGAATTGCCAGCAAAAGATTTAAGCGGTTATAATCAAAACCGTTTGACATTCGGCGTGGGTTGCCAAAGCCTGTTGTTGTAACGAGAGCCTGTACCTCTGAAAGAATCGGTCGTGTACCCTCAATAATGCAGGTTATACATGCGCCCGACACATTACTCATTCTACCCGAAAGCAGCATAGCAGAAGGGTTTTCAACCTCGCAAAGACCTGTGTCACGCATTTCAAAAACGCCGATTTCATTGGTAGAGCCAAAGCGATTTTTGATAGCACGCAATATACGGTAGGACTGATTGCGTTCGCCCTCAAAATAAAGCACAGTATCAACTATATGCTCAAGCACCTTAGGGCCCGCAATATCGCCGCCCTTGTTTACGTGACCTACAATAAAAATAGGAATACCAAGTGATTTGCCCGTGCGCAGCAGCATATTAGTTGATTCACGCACCTGTACAATACTGCCTGCTGATGATGATAACTCACTTATCTGCAGAGTTTGAATCGAGTCTATCATAACAAGATCAGGTTTTTGCGCCATTATGTATTCACAAATCGCCTGTGTATCGGTTTCGGTCATAATGGTAACATTCTCCCCTGATACGCCCAATCGCTTTGCGCGAAGCTTTATTTGAACCGCCGACTCCTCGCCCGATACATAAAGTATATTTAATTTATCACGCATACTGTGACATATTTGCAGAAGTATGGTTGATTTACCAATACCGGGATCACCGCTTAGCAGCACGACCGAACCTTTAACGATACCACCGCCGAGAACACGATCAAGCTCACCAATCTCAGTAATATATCGTTGTTCATCGGTAATGTTTATTTCCGATAAGGATTTTGCGCCCGACACAACCCTTTTTACAGCGGTAGACGTCATAGAACCTACCGCTTTTTTATCGGCGATAACCTCTTCCTCCAAGGTATTCCATTCATTACAATTTGGACACTGTCCCATCCATTTTGGCGTTTCATAGCCACACTCACTACAAACAAATACCGTCTTTATTTTCCCTGCCATATTAACTCCTTTTATTTTAAATAATCCATTATTCCGCCCACAATTGCAAAAGCCATTTGCGATTGGTAATCATCATTTTTTAGTTTTTCAAGTTCTGTCTTATTGCTTAAAAATCCACATTCTACAATTATTGCAGGTACAGCCGCATTTTTGAGCAGATATGTACTATCAGTTCCCTGCTTTACCACGCGGGTATTTTGTGGCTGAATAAGACTTATTATGCTTTTTTGTACGGATTGCGCCAAGTTGTAGGCTTCTTTGTAATTTTTAGTATAAAACACTTGTGCGCCATTTGCAGCCGAGGTTGTAAATTTGTTAAGATGTATACTTACAAAAAGTGCGTCGGGATTATCCTTCATAAGCTGTAGACGATTGGAAAGATCGCTTTTTTTGCGTTTTGCAATTGCCTGTGACTCATCATCTTCAGTACCGGTATCGCTGTCACGTGTCATAATGACATTAAAACCATTAAATCTTAACATCTGTGCAGTTTTAGTCGCTATTAACAAATTTATATCCTTCTCAACCGTGCCATCAGCAGCCGAGGCACCACCATCAAACCCACCGTGTGAGGCATTCGCTAATACTATACTTTTTTGTTAGTATTGCATAATTTGTCGTTTTTTCAGACGGTGATTTTCACTAAATTTTCCATTCGATTTTTATTTCCCGATTACCATCCTTTTTCAGCTTTCCAATGTGAATTTTGTTTATGAATTCATTGGCAATCTCAAAAGTCAGCACTTCGATATGCTTATACTTATCAAGCAAAAATTTTGTGTCTGTCCTGTCCTTGTTTCCGCTTAATTGATTTAAGTGTGCAGTTAAAATATTTATGCGATTTTGAAATTCAGTTGTTTCCTGCTTGTACCTTTCACGGTAAATTGTAAACTCGTCCGCCGTGATTACACCGTCCAGCTTATCAGTATACATTTGAGCCATACGAGCATCATTGCGTTTAACCTTATCCTCAAGTTCCTTAATTTCTGCAATCATAGACTTTTGGGCTCTGTTATCCTTTTTAGGTGCTTTGATTTTACCGATTGCCTTTTCATCGTAATAGGCATCCAAGAGCTTATTTATTTCATCAAGAACAATTTGCTCTAATTCGTCAAGACGCATACTGTGTTCATTGTCGCAAACTCCGTTTGAAGATTTTCGAGTTCTGCAACATAAATAATTATATCGTCCGTCACGAAGCTTGTAGCTCATCTTCCACATTGTGTTACCGCACTCACCGCAAAAAACCTTTTTTGCCAGCGAATAACAGCTACCGCTCGGTATCTTTTGTCCTTTGCCGCGTTGCAGTCTTATGTTATGAGCCTTATAAAAGGTTTCCTTTGATATAATCGGCTCGTGCATATCTTCGATTATATCCCACTGCTCCTGCGGCTTGTTACGGCGTTTTTTGGTCTTGTAATTAACAATTTCTTGTCGCCCTTGAACAAGTGCGCCCGTGTAGGTATATCGGCGAAGAATAGCATATACGGCAGAGTCTGTCCAAACAGTTGTCGGCGAATGGTTTTTCTCATAGTTGCCATTGTAGTATTTAGAACCTAATTGCTTCTTTCTAATGCAAGGCGGTGGTATTTTATCATCATTAAGCACTTTTGCAATAGCAATATATCCGCTTCCCATTATGTACATATCAAATATTCTTTGCACCACAGGTGCGGCAATTTCATCAATTATCAGATGATTTTTGTTTTCGGGGTCAACCAAATAACCATACGGTGCAAATGAGCCCACAAACTCACCGTTTTTTCTTTTTGCACTTAATGTTGATTTTATATTTTCAGAAAGATCTTCAAGATACCATTCGTTTACAAGACCGTTTATCTGCCTTGCTTTTTTATTGCCCTTAACATTGGTATCGGCATTGTCAACCACACCGACAAAGCGTATTCCCCATTCAAGAAACTTTCCGTGGATATACTTTTCAATCATTTCCATATCACGTGAAAATCTTGACTGAGTTTTACAAACCACTATAGAGCATTTGCCCTCTTCGCAGTCTTTTAAAACCTGATTCCAAGCAGGTCTTTTGCTATCGGCACCGCTATAATCTTCATCGCAATAAATATCGTTAATCTGCCACCCTCTTTCAATGCAATATTTTATAAGCATTGTTTTTTGGTTTTGGATACTTTCGCTTTCATCGGACTTATCCTTTTTATCTCTATCCTGATCTGAAAGCCTGACGTAAATATCCGCAATTTCAGTTAGCATTTTCAAAGCACTCCTTCCCACTTAGGTCCTGAGTGCTGCCGTGAAATGCAACACTATTATTATAATCTAATTCGTATAATTTTTCAATATCCATAACGCAAAGAGTTCTGATTGCCTTATTAATTTTTTCCTTGCGCTCTGCCTCACTAATTTCGGAGAACGCATTAACTACAATATATTCTGTTTTATTTTTCTTCATATAACACGCCCTCCTTACCTACATAATGTTTATGCCGTAAAAAATGTTTTAATGTTTTTATCATTTTCGTTTCCTCGGCAAATTCATAGCAAGGTACATTCTTGTTGTACTCTTGCGATTATGTCCGAGATTGCGTGAAACTTTTGCCTCAGCATCAAAACCTTGTGCTTTATAATAGTTGTAGCACCACTGTGCATAGGTATAGCGAAGTCCACGCCAGGTTAATTCCTTGGTATATGGCTTATAAACTTTTTTTTACAATCCTATCTCTATCGGGTGTTGTAAACTTGTGCCTGTGATTGCGAAGCCAATGTTCCAGTCTTTTCTCAGTTTCAGCGGGACCGTATTTGCGGCTTTCACTAATAACAAACTCACCGGGTTGCATACCCTTCTTTTCACATTTAGCAACAAGGTCTACTAGCACCTTTCTCTGTCCTTCCAAATCTATAGGAATATATCTCGGTCTGCCA